>JBDSOC010000181.1:0-25581 GCA_039915085.1 Chitinophagaceae bacterium | reverse complement strand
TGCAGCAGCTCACCAATATTAATTTTGAAATTATTACGCCGGCAGATCCTTTGCAACGTGGAGCGCAACTGAGTTTATATTTTAAAGGAAAGGGAAAAGAAATTCACCAGGCGCTGACAACTAAAGGGATTATAGCTGATTATCGTGAACCAGGCGTTATCCGCATAGCTCCGGCCCCGTTATATAACTCTTTTAAAGAAGTATATAGGTTTTATGAGATTCTCAGGAGCTGTTAGCCATTAGCTTTAGTACACTATTCGCCGCGGGTCTACGCAGCGGCTCTCCTGCAGCGGGTAAACAAATCATGGATCTGCGTAAAACTTGCAATATGCGCTGTAACCGGGCATAAAAAAATTTCGACAATCCGCCGGCGACATTTACTTATAAGGAGACAAATTATCTTTCTTTTCCCATCTTCATCGGCACAAAAGAAAAATTGGCAAACGTTTCCTGTGTGGTTGTCCCATCGGCTTGTTTGGTAATTCGCATCATGGTTTGTACGCTATTGGGATCTCCGAAAGGTATCACCATTTTGCCGCCCGTTTTTAGTTGCGTAATTAATTTTGGGGGAACTACAGGTGCAGCAGCAGTAATAATTACTTTGTCAAAGGGTGCATACGTGGGCAAACCTTCGTAGCCATCACCATAAAAAAACTTTATATTATTGTATTTTTTTATAAAGCCAAATGTTTTATTGTTATCAAACAACTCCTTTTGTCTTTCAATAGTAAATACCTGCGCACCCATTTCCGCCAGTACACTGCATTGGTAAGCGCTGCCGGTACCAATCTCCAGTATTTTTTCAAATGGTTTTATTTCCAGTAATTGGGTTTGATAAGCAACCGTATAAGGCTGGGAAATAGTTTGTTTAACCGCAATAGGGAATGCCCTGTCTTCATAAGCCACTTCATCAAAAGCAGAGTCAAGATAAAAATGACGCGGAATAGCGCCAATGGCATTCAGTACCCGTTCATCGGTAATGCCTTTTTCCCTGATCAAATCAACTAATTTTTTTCTCAGGCCTTTATGCCGGTAAGTATCTTCATACATTCTCATAGCTGATTGCAAGATAGCAGATAAGTTGATTGGTTGATCAGTTGACCGGTTAGTATATCGTAACCAGCCTTTTATTGCCGCATTCAACCAGGCAACCAGTCAGCAAATTAACTTTATTTCGTAATTTTTGCCGGTTATCATTACCTTCAAAACTCAAATCACAATATGAAACTAAACACGGGTATTTCACTGGCGGTGATGATGTTACTTGAATATTTTATCTGGGGCGCCTGGTATGTAACCATGAGTACTTATATGAGTGAGCACCTGCATTCAAGCGGTTTGCAGATTGGAGCGGCCTATAGCGCACTCGCCATAGCCACAATGATTTCTCCATTTTTTGTTGGATTGATCGCAGATCGTTTTTTTGCCGCACAAAAAATCATGGGTGTATTGCATTTACTTGGCGCAGTATTACTTTTCTATGCCACCAGGATAACTGATAATGGTGCATTTTACTGGATTGTTTTATTATACTCCTTACTGTATATGCCCACAATTGCCTTGTCTAACAGCGTAGCTTTTTCACAAATGAGCGATCCCGGTAAACAATTTCCCTGGATAAGGGTTTTTGGCACCATTGGCTGGATTGTGGCAGGCATAATAATCGGTACTTATCAACTTGAAAAAACATCTTCTACTTTCTTAATAGCAGCAGGCGCCTCTGCAGCATTGGGCTTATTCAGTTTTATTTTACCCAATACACCTCCCAAAGCCAATACCAGTGATGGCAGCGCATCCAAAGCATTGGGCACAGAGGCATTTGTATTGTTTAAAGACAAACCTTATTTGATTTTCTTTATCGCTGCCATACTTGTTTGCATACCACTTTCTTTTTATTATGGTTTTGCCAATAATTTTCTGAATGAATTACATGTAGAAAATGCCGCAACAAAAATGACACTCGGGCAATTTTCAGAAGGCTTGTTCATATTGGCCATCCCATTTTTATTTTACCGCATCGGTGTAAAAAAAATGCTTTTACTGGGTATGGGCGCCTGGATACTGCGGTATATATTTTTTGCCTACGGCGATAACGGCGCCAACCTCTGGATGCTGTACGCCGGTATCATTCTCCATGGCGTTTGTTATGATTTCTTTTTTGTAACCGGCTATATGTATACAGAAAAGAAAGCGGGAGAAAAAATTAAAAATGCGGCACAGGGCCTTTTCACTTTTGCTACTTATGGCCTGGGCATGTTTATAGGAACCCTGTTTTCTGGTTTTATAGCAGATAAATATAAATTAGCAGAAGGCCACGACTGGCAATCAATCTGGTTTGTACCGGCTATTATTGCTGCAGGCGTATTGGTCTATTTTATTATTTTCTTCAGGGAAAAAAGAGAAATAAAACAGGCGTAATTTTTATGAGCCAGGCGGCAAAACTTCTTTTAACATCGTTGCGTCGCACGCTTGTACTATTGACACTTAATTCAGCTCTTTATCAATAACAGGTATACTTTATTATTAAACTTCCCTGGCCCCCCTTCAGTGGGCCGGGGGTAATATTTTACTATGCAACGAATCGCAATGCTCGGCTCCGGTTTTATAGGCCGGTTTTATGCAGAATCATTACAGGGACAAAGAAGCAAAGACAAAATTGTAAGCATCTATTCGCGCCGCGAAGAGAGCGCCCAAAAATTTGCTGAAGATTATAAATGTGATCATTGGACAACCAATATGGAAGAGGCCATTGCACACCCTGATGCAGATGTGGTATGTATTTCTTTACCAAACAATATTCATGAAGCAGCAGTAATGCTTTGCTGCAAACATAAAAAAGCAGTGATTACCACCAAGCCACTTGGCCGTAATGCTACAGAGGCCAAACGTATGCTGGAAGCGGTAGAGAAAGCTGGCATCTTCAACGGTTACCTGGAAGATCTTGTGTATACACCCAAATTTTTAAAATCAATGGAAAGCGTAAAAAATGGCGCTATCGGCCGGATACTCTGGGCGAAATCAAGAGAGACACATCCGGGTCCGCACAGTGACTGGTTCTGGGATATTGAACAGGCCGGGGGCGGCTGCATTCTTGATCTTGGCTGCCATTGCGTGGAGATTACGCGTAGTTTTATTGGAAAAGATATTAAACCAATCGAAGTAATGTGCTGGGCCGATACACAGGTAAAGCCCATTGATGCAGAAGATCATGCAATCGGACTGGTAAAATATGAAAATGGCGCCATCGGTCAGTTTGAAGTATCCTGGACATTCCGCGGCGGACTTGATCTGCGCGATGAAGTGATGGGCACAGAAGGAACCATCTGGATGAATAATTTTTTACGCACCGGGCTTGAAATGTTTACTACCGGCAAAGGGGGGGATTATATTGCTGAAAAAGCAGAAAGTAATACCGGTTGGCTATTCCCGGTAGGTGATGAACTGAATGATCTTGGCTATAATCACATGTTTACAGATATGTTCAACGCCATTGAAAATAAAAAAGAGCCAAAAGAAACCTTTTATGATGGCTATGTGGTAAATGCAATTCTTGATGCTGCTTATAAATCTGCTAAAACAAAATTGTGGGAGCCGGTGCAATTGGATATATGGCGAGGCCGAACAGGAGTTGGTAAAGACAGTCACCTGGTTGAGTATGATGCCGATCATTACCTGGTGAAAGAAGAAATGACACATTACGGCGCTAAGAAAGTGATCTTAAAAAATAAAGCAACAGGTAAGATTAGTGAAAGAGTGGAGTAAGCTATTTTAAAGACTACGGCAGTTTTTAAAAGTACGGTAGTATTCTTCCCGTTAAAAAATAAATTATGTCATTTCAAGCTTATTTGGATACCATCAAAGCAAAAACCGGCAAAGGTCCCGATCAATTCAAAAAGCTGGCAGAGAAGAAAGGCTTTCTGAAAAAAGGAAAACTTGCAGAAAATGTAAAAGCCGGTGAAATTGTACAATGGCTAAAAGATGATTTTGAACTGGGGCATGGCCATGCCATGGCTTTGTTTGCATTGTTTAAAGGCATCAAAAAGGAAGGTGATTAATATATTTATTTTAACACTGCCAGGTTTTTGGAACCCCTGCTTATGTTTAAAATTTACCTACATTCATAGATGCAGTTTGGCAAAACATCTTTTATTGTAGTACTGACGATACTTTTTGTACTGCCTTTTTTTATTTACAAAGCAGTCTGGATAATCCGTGCCTTACCGGCCACCGGCACCATGTGTTTTATGGGCAAAAGCCTTAATGGCCAGTTTTCCAGCGAGTACCCGGTGATTAAATTCAGCAGCACCGGTAAAGACACAGTGTTTTTCAATGGCAGTGAAGGGGTACAGTTACAACCCGGGCAGCAGGTGCCCGTGCTGTATCATAAAAACAATCCATCCAATGCCCGTGTATATACGTTTGAAGGCATTTGGGTAGATACGGTTATCAATGCTGCTATTCCATTTGTAATTTTACTGATTGTTTTTTTACACCCGAATCTTATTCCGCGTACATCAAAAATTATTATTGGGAAGAGGCCGTTTATACAGCTTGTGTAAACAGCATCGCCAACGAAATCGGGGCGGTAGTTTCATTAATGAAGTTTGCCAGTAATTATTCGGCTCTCCTGATATGCAGGACGGTCTAACCTTCAAGGCCAACAGCATAGCCCTAAAAATAATAATCTGCTGAAAGCCCAATCGTAAACAATAAATTTTTTCTTTCCGTACGGTTTACCTTATTATAAGTTAAGGCACTCGTAATATTCAACCATTTCTTCAGCTTTACAGAAAGGCTTGAGGTAGATTTCAGGATATAATCGTCTCCCGAAGAAAAAGACTGCTGCCAGAAATGAACACCCTCAAATACGATAATTCCATTAATAACAAAATGATATTTCAGCCGCAAAGAATTGCGCATAGTGCTGTACTTGTCATTGGTGGCACTGTCAATTGTAAGATTACTGTACTCATATAAAATTCCATCGCTTACAACAATGACAGCGTTTTTTTTGTCTGACAGGCTATAACCCACCCCTGCCCCACCCTGGAAACGATCATTTATTTTTAAGGAAAAACTTTGATCATAAGTAATTAACCCCCAGTAATAAAAACGGCGTGAGAGATTGTAAATATCAACATCCAGGAAAGCGGTAAAATCATTATTTGTCAAAGCACCGTTCTGCCTGCCATACACCCATGCGGCTCCACTGTTAAGGAATTTATTTGTTTTGTTGATGTTAAACTTCAGACCATTATTTAAAACAAAAGAATTATTATCATTCGTCTGGTTGATGATGCCTGTTGCAGCATAGCCGAGGTAATGATGCACGCTGTCGCTGAATTGAGCCATTCCCTGCAGGCAAGTTTGAATGCACGCGGTGACAAGTATAAAAAATTTAATCCGGAATCTCTTCATGTGCGGCTGTGTGCAACTAATGTGCCTGAGGTAACAAAACAAAGTATATTTATTACTTTTTATGCTTTGAATTCCTGTTTTTTTCTTTCTTATTGTATGTTGTATCATCCCCTTTGTCTGCAAAAATACCGGTTGCCTGACAGGTTACAGACAAACAAACAGCCCCCGGAAAACGGGGGCTGCAGCATAAACAACCAGGTTTACCTATGATGAGAAAATTTTACAGCATTATTTTTACAGCCTGGTTCAGCGCATTGTTATCAGCTACATGTACTATAACAATTCCATTAACCGCGCTATTTACATCCACGCTTATTTTATAGCCTGTGCTAAACTGCTTTTTTTCAATTACCTGCCCGTTTATATTCAGCAAGGTAACCATAACAGCACTTTTTACTTCTGTATTCAGTTCTATATTAACAGTCTTTCCGGTAGTATAAATTTTTGCAGCCTCGGCGCTTTCTCCGCGTATTACTTTCACCGTAGAATATACGGCCGTTCCGTTAAAGTCAACCTGTTTCAACCTGTAATATATGGTAGCGCTTTTTGCATTGTTGTCGCTATAGGTGTAGTTGGCATTGTTAGTTGCAGATCCGGTTGCACCAACTGTTGAGATGGCGGTCCAGCTGCTACCATTGTAACTACGCTGAATCTCAAAATAATCAGCAGCAATTTCTGAAGCAGTAGACCATGTTAATATTACTGCACCCATATTTTTTACTGTATTAAAACTGGTGAATTTTACCGGTAGTAAAGCAGCACCCAGAAAACCATTCGGAGAAATACCAGAAACCGAACTTGCGATGGAGGCGCCGGTTTTTGTAAAATCCAGGCTGCCATTGTATTTGATTACACCGTTTATCGAAATCCGTTGCGTATTGCTGGAACCAACAATTCTGCCACTACCTAATAATTCAATAGAACTTGCAGCAGATAAAACAATCGTAGTAGAGAGCTGCAAAGAAAGACTTCCCGAAATTTTTATTTCAACGTCACCCAACCCGAAGCTATTTACACCATTGTCTACGGAAACAACAAAAGGGGAAGGGATAACAACTTTAGTTCTAGGTACACCATCTGCCCTTACAACAACACTCCAAACGGTCATGTCATTCCAGTTGCCGGTTTTGCCTGCTGTATAAACGTAGTAAGTATCCGCAAAACAACCCAAAGAAACCAGCATGCAAAAAATAAGTGTGTAAAATGTTTTCATAAAATACAGTATTAAGACAAACGGAATATTTCAACTACTGTACCGATCCAACATCCATTTTTACATTGACTCTTTGAATGCTGAATGGCAGGCAGTTAACAGGGTTACCGTAGTCATTATAAAAATTTATGACTAACCGGATTATCCCGCTGCGGGAAAACTTGTCTGAAAAAGAGACAACTTATTTTGTTTTCGCTTTAAAAAAACCGCCCAATAAGTACAACCCATTAGCTAACCGGGGAAAATTGCGGGGAAGTTTATTTCCAGGACATTTTCAACTATAAATAACAAAACCCGGTTTGGTACATTACCAAACCGGGTTTATCAAATGAAAATTGATTGCTATTTCAGCTTCATGCCGGTAATAATGCCATCTACTTTTTTATCAAGGTCAGCATATACTTTCTCAAATTCGGCAGCACTGCCAAGTTGGGTATTCATGCTAAAGTAAAATTTAATCTTGGGCTCGGTTCCGCTGGGTCTTGCAGAAATTTTGCTTCCATCGGCCAGTATAAACTGCAATACGTTTGATTTAGGTAATTTTATATCCCAGGTTTCGCCCGTTTGCAGGTTGGTGCCTTTTCTCAATTCATAATCCAGCAACTGTGCCACTGCTACGCCATTAAGACTTTTAGGGGGATCTTTGCGATAGCCTTCCATCATATCCGCAATCTGTTTTTGCCCGTCCATGCCTTTTTTGGTGATAGATATTAACGACTCTTTGTAAAGCCCGTACTGCACGTATAATTCAATCAGCTTATCGTATAAACTTTTTCCCCTATTTTTTTCATACGCTGCCATTTCACATAACAAAGCAACCGCACTCACCGCATCTTTATCGCGTATTTTAGATCCAATCATCAGACCATAACTTTCTTCACCGCCAACAACGTATTCTTCCTTGCCTTCCTTTTCTTTTATCAGTTCGGCAATCCATTTAAAGCCGGTAAGCACATTGTAACAGGCAACGCCATTAGCTTTTGCTATTTTGTCAATCAGTTCAGTAGTAACAATGGTTTTAATAACCATATCATTTGCTTTGGCTATCCCTTTCGCCTTACGGGCTTCAATCATGTAATTACAGGCCAATACAGCCGTCTGGTTACCATTTACCAGCATCCAGTTGCCTTTGTTATCCTTAATGGCAATACCTACGCGGTCAGCATCCGGGTCCGTTCCCAATAGAATATCAGCATTCAGCTCTTTGGCTTTTTTCAAGCCAATGCTCATGGCCTCACTTTCTTCAGGGTTAGGGTATACAACTGTTGGAAAATTACCATCAGGTACAGCCTGTTCGGCCACAATGGTAACATTGGTAAATCCAAAGCGTTTTAATACTTCGGGTACCAATTTTATACCCGTGCCGTGAATGGGTGTATAAACTATTTTCAAATCTTTTTGCTTTTCTATCACTTCCGGGTAAACGCTGAGTCCCTTCACCATGTCCATATACGCATTGTCAATCTCCACACCAATTGATGTTATATTGGCTTCTCCCCCATTCCATTTTACTTCATCTACAGAAGCAATTTTATCCACTTCTTTTATTACATCTTTATCATGCGGAGGCACCAGCTGACCACCATCGTTCCAGTAAGCTTTGTAGCCATTGTATTCTTTGGGGTTGTGTGACGCAGTACATACCACACCACCCTGTAAACCCAAATGGCGTATGGTAAAACTCAGTTCCGGTGTAGGACGAAGGCTCTCAAATAAAAAGACTTTAATACCATTGGCAGCAAATACATTGGCAACAGTTTCGGCAAAAAAACGGCTGTTATTGCGGCTGTCATGTGCAATGGCCACTTTTATTTCTCCTGTTAACTGTTTCTTCATGTAATTGGCAAATCCCTGGGTGGACATCCCCACGGTATATTTGTTCATACGGTTGGTGCCTACACCCATAATACCACGCAATCCACCGGTACCAAATTCAAGGTTGCGGTAAAATGATTCTTCCAGCTCCTTTGGATTATCTTTTTGTAAACGTGTTATCTCATCTTTTGTAGCCTGGTCAAAATTTCCTTTCAGCCAGGTATTCACTTTGTCCTGAATGGCAGCGTCCATAATCTTAGATTTTATAGTTTGTATTTGAGGTCTAAGTTATTGATTTCTTGGAATTGACAATCTATTAACCCGATGAACACGTATTTTTATTTGATTACTTTTATCACGTATTTTATGTAAAAAACTCATCATACCAGGTGAAAAAAAAAATATTTATATCGTGGATACTAATTGCGTTTACGTATTGCAGCCATGCACAGGATACTGCTTTTGTAATAAGTAAAAAAGAAAGGACTGATAAAGCAGGTAATTCCATCAACCGGAACAGGCTCTGGCTGGTAGCAGGTACACATTTGGCATTCTGGACAGGTTCTTATATTGCGCTTGATAAAAGCTGGTATGCCAATTATCCGCGTTCCTCCTTTCATTTTTTTAATGATAACAGCGAATGGGAACAGATGGACAAACTGGGCCATGTATGGACTTCCTACAATGTTGGACGGGCATCTGCCGAATTGTGGAAATGGACTGGTCTATCACGGAAAAGAAGCGTACTATACGGCGGGCTGAGCGCTATTGCCTACCAGAGTATCATAGAAATACAGGATGGGTTTTCATCGGAATGGGGTTTCAGCTGGGGCGATATGACGGCAAATGTAATGGGTGCCGCAGTCTATGTATCACAGGAACTGGGCTGGAAAGATCAGCGGATACAAATAAAAATGAGTTACTGGCCCTATAATTATCCGGAAGATTTAATCACCCGCAGAAACCAGCTTTTTGGAAAAAGTTTAGCAGAACGAACCCTGAAAGATTATAATTCCCAAACCTATTGGATAAGCGCCAATCTGCATTCATTTTTCCGGCAAAGTAAATTACCTGCATGGTTAAACGTTTCTTTTGGCTACAGTGCAGATGGTATGCTGGGTGGTACCGAAAATAAATGGACAGACAAGCAAGGCAATTTTTTTGACAGAACAGATATACCACGGGTGCGGCGTTTCTTTATTGCACCTGATATTGACCTCACTAAAATAAAAACGAAAAGCAAACTGCTAAAGACAATATTTTTTGCACTGAATATTGTAAAAATCCCTGCACCTGCTATCGAACTGGATTCAAAAGGAAAATTCAGGGTGCATGCATTGTATTATTGAGGTGCCACAGGGGCAGGGCTTGCCTCGCCCCCTTCCCCCTGCCCATCTTAAAATTGATTTTATCAATTTTAAAAACGCCCTTGTTGACGGTTTTCACCCACAACCAAAATTGTTGGACGATTGAATATTTTTTTGTCGCCTGCGGAAGAAATTCTATTGAGCGACTGTTGCGACGCTCCGTTCAACGGTATAGCATTGGGGAGCTGTGCCATCAAATCGGCTATAGACCACCGTTACAGATCCACGGATATAGCCCTTGTAGGGCTGTACTAAAACCTCATTTATACCCCCGGGTTGAGACCCCGGGCTACGCATATAACCCCCTGCGGGACTAATGCAAAAAGGATAAGCTGCGCACCCCCGGATGGCTATTTAAAATGTTCTATTATTTTCGTCGTTGGGCTTCACCCAACGCTGTTGTATAACGCCCTTACAGGGCTTCCTTCTAAAGCGATAAATGGCGCTTTTATTGTCAACTGATCCCCGACGTTAGCAGCAGAAACATTACCCTGCGTTTTCAAAAATATTTTCACGCCTCACGCCTCATCTCACTCCAGATACGCTCCCTTAATAAGTTCGCCTTCCGTTTCAACATAAATATGTTCCTGCAAAGTTGTAGCAATGGACAGACCTACATAATCCGGTTTTACGGGAAAAGCTTTGTGACTGCGCTCTACCAGCACCAGTGTTTGTATTTTTTTTGGATGGAAAGCAAGAAAAGGCTGCATCGCATACAGTAATGTTTTGCCGCTCATGGCCACATCATCAATAACAATAATAATTTTATCATCAAAATTGCCTTCTTTACTAAGCGTTACTGTTGTGGGCAGGTGTTTATCCAATGTAATTACAAAAAGATCTGTTTTTATACCGCTGATTTCCGCCAGCAGCTTTTGTATATTTCTTGCCATTACTGAACCACTCTCACGTATGCCTGCCAGTACCAGTTCTTTCTCGCCTGTATTGTTTTCAATAATTTCATAAGCCATGCGGCGAAGCTTTTTAGCGGCCTTTGCTTCGTCCAGGATATAGTTTTTATCCGTTCCCAATTTTAAAGGTTTTACAAACAAAATACAACAAAACAACACACTAAAAGCAAATCCTTTAATTTAGCTGGTATAAAATGGCACCATGCAATTTATACCGCAGGTTTTGTTTGTTTTACTGGTTGGTTTTGCCAGCTGGTTATTTTTTAAGAAAGCAACTGTCATACGCAGGAATATTCTATTGGGTAAAGAGGCTGATTACTCCGGCAATACTGCGGCCCGCTGGAAAAACCTGCTATTGCTGGCTTTCGGACAAAAAAAAATGTTTAAAAATCCGCTGGTAGCAATCATGCACCTTGTTATTTATGCAGGTTTCATTATTATAAATCTTGAAGTGCTGGAAATAGTGCTGGATGGGATTTTGGGCACCCGCCGTTTATTTGCCAAACCGCTTGGTGGTTTATATGATTTTCTTATCAATACATTTGAGGTGCTGGCTTTGCTGGTTATTATCGTTTGTGTTGTTTTTCTTATCCGCAGAAACCTGCTGAAACTAAAACGTTTTATAAGTAAAGATCTTAACGGCTGGCCACGCAGTGACGCAAATTATATACTGATTACAGAGATCATCCTGATGACCCTGTTCCTGACGATGAACGCCTGTGATACGCTGCTTTTAACAAGAGCAACTCATCATTTTGTAAATACACCGTTTTACTTTGTTATTTCGGGAAACCTTTATCCATTATTAAATGGTTTTAGCAATCATTCACTGGAACTGATTGAAAGGACCTGCTGGTGGCTGCATATTACAGGCATATTTGCTTTTTTAAACTACCTGCCTTATTCTAAACATTTGCATATTCTACTGGCGTTTCCCAATGCATATTATGCCAGGTTATTACCCGCAGGCGAAATGCATAATATGCCTGCCATACAAAACGAAGTATTGTATGCGATGCAGCCGGAACTGGCACCTGCAGATGCAGCACCGCCTGCTACTTTCGGTGCTAAAGACGTAATGGATTTAAGCTGGCGCAATTTACTGGATGCCTATAGCTGTACAGAATGCGGAAGGTGTACGGCCGCCTGCCCGGCCAATATCACGGGCAAACTTTTATCACCCCGTAAGATTATGATGGACACCCGCGACCGGCTGGAAGAAGTTGGGAAAAATATTGATAAAAACGGGGCGTTTATGGCAGATGGAAAAACACTTTTACACAATTATATTTCAGTAGAAGAATTGCGCGCCTGCACCACCTGCAACGCCTGTGTGGAAGAATGCCCTGTCAGCATCAGTCCGCTGGAAATTATACTGGAACTCCGCCGCAGCCTGGTGATGGAAGAAAGCAACGCTCCGCAGGAATGGAACACCATGTTCAGCAATGTAGAAAATAATTTTGCTCCCTGGAAGTTTGCACCTGATGACAGGGATAAATGGACTACTGAAGTGTAAAGTTGAAGGGTTAAGGTCTAAAGTTTACCACAAATAAAAGCCTCACATTTTAAAGTAATCCAAAAAAAGTAATCCCTGAACTTTAAACTAATTACACTTTAAACCCTGCTCCCTGCTATGAAAAGAGTAATCCTGCTAAATATTTTATTTTTCTTTCTTCTCATGTTCATTTTTTTAATAGCTGCGTTCAGCATGGGTTACGCGGCCAATTACAGGTTCGGCACAGATGCTGGTATACTTTATATTTTAATTGTCATTGTACACCTTTTTCTGAATTACCTCATTATGCATAAAAAGGATTTTACTGCCAAAAAGATCCTATATGCAAGTGCAGTCGTACTTTGTATTTACCTGCTGATAATATTTCATTAAACAAAAAAAGCCAGGCCAAAGCCCGGCTTCTCAGTATATAAGTGAGGGATAGTTGTAAAAGAAAAAACAACCAAAATGGTTGTTTTTCACTGGGAATTTGGAATTTCCACTGGTTTTTACTTTTAGGATTGGATAGTTTTCAATGAATACCGGATTAAATTTTGGACATTGGACGGTTGCAAATGGTTTGCATATCAAACATAGATTAAAATATTATTAATACATACATATCCGCGAAATTTTTTATACTATTTCCCGCAAACATGATCAAAATCAATTGCCGAAACAATAAATGTAGAAGAAACACTAATTCTTGTAGACCTTATACTACAACCGGCAAGGGTGAATGCTTAGTTTTTTACAAGTCACGATAGATGACTAAAAGCATTCAGCTTGTTAAAGCTAGCAGCTTCGGTTTTTCCTGCTAAAATCTGATTTAATAAACATCCGCACCCTTAAGTAACGTTCATAGAAACAGGTCATATTTAGCCCGCAATACCCGGATAAATATGACCTGTTTTTTAGAGACAGATTTATAACAAGTCTTCTTCTTTGTAATTATAGCGTTCTTTTATTTTTCGCATTACTTCATCCATAGATGCGCGGTGATCTTTTGGGTTCCACTCTCCCCGCTCCCATTTGTCTAATTCTTCATCTATATGCTTTTGCTGGAGTGCAGTCATTTTGTCTACCAGCTGACCAGACACTTCGTTCTGCTTTTCATAAAACGCCTTTTTCCTTGCATAAGAAATTTCTTTATCCTTACGGATATCATTTTCAGCCGCTGCCATCTGTAGCAATTCTTCTTTTGCCAATGCTATATCATAGGGTCCCACCTGCATAATCAGTTTGGAAAGTATAGGGCCAATTTCTATTAAAATAATCAACAGTGAAAGCAGCAGGCTGGTCCATTTAACACTGGCTTCTTCATCAGACAAATCAGACAGCGCTTTATTTCTTTCCAGGAAACCTATATTGCTTTTCACCGTGGCCTCATATTGTTTTCTTTTATCTTCAAGCCCCGCCCTGGCAGTATTTATAATACTATCCTGCTGCACTATGTCCCCTTCCAGTTGCTTCATTTCGGGCGCAAATTGCCTGAATGCACTGGTATATGCATCCATTTTTAAACGGGTCAGGGTTTCTATTCCACGCTGGCCCGATCCGCCGGTTCCATCAGCTTCCTGTACATAGGATTGCTGTAACCGGTGCAGGGTATCTTCCAGGGATAATTTTCTTGTCAATAGCCGATCTCTTTCTGTAGCGGCAGTCTGCACCTGCAATTGATTTTCGCGCTGAAGCAAACTATCATTGATCAGTATTTTATGGTGCATATTCTGCGCAACCTTTGTATCAATTTCCTTTTCAAATATTTTTAGTTCCAGCGGCCTGGCGATGGTAACACCAATCAGCAAGGCAAGCACAATACGTGGTACGGCCATCCATATTTGTTTATTGGTACTGACACCATATTTACGCATGGTAGACACCAGGAACCTGTCGAAATTGAAAATAATAAGACCCCATATTACAGCGAAGGCGATTGTCCAGCCAATATTGCCAAATACACTGTAAATAGCATAACCGGAAGACAAAGCTGCCAATACAAATGTGGCAAGAATAACACCTCCCAGCCCCGCATACTTAGTATGCTCAGATGGAAATTCATTTAACAATTTCTGATGCGCGCCTGCACACCACCATAGAAATTTTGAATCAGTTGTTTTTTTGTTCCCGGAAAAAGAGTCGTAACTGTACAGGCTGTCTGCCTGGCCATCGTTGGTGTTAGCCATAGTAGTAAATTAATTACAGTAATGAAATGTAAAGTTGCCTTATAGAAGTTGAAGTGGGAACAGGTAAAGAACGGTGCAGCAATCGAAAAATTGCAAAAGAAAAGTGAAAGTACAGACGTTCACCGGTACCGTCTTTTCCCATAGGCGAAAAAGAGGTTTTTTCTCCTACCCCCGGTAAATTGCTTCTTTTAATCTTTGTGGTTTCCTTTGTGAAAACCTCTTTTACCTCTTTGGTAAAAAAATCAGGAACTATGCAAAGCCTGAACGGTATCAATAATTGCTCTTACTCCCATCCAGCCCATGGCTACTACTACCATCCAGCCTGCTACCTGCATCCATACAGGATGTTTATAGCCCTTCATCAGCCTTGTTTTTGTAGCTGCAATTAATACGATGGTTAATGCAACGGGTAGTATCAGTCCGTTTATGGCACCGGCCGCTATCAGCAATTGACGGGGCTTGCCTATCCATACAAATATGCAGGTAGATATTATAATAAATATGGAGATGCACCAGCGCTCATGTTTTGCGAGCAAGGGATGAAATGTTTTAAGAAAAGAAACAGATGTATAAGCAGCTCCTGCCACTGAAGAAATAGCAGCGCTCCACAACACAACACCGAAAATGCGAAGACCAATTTCTCCCGCCGCGTATTTAAATACACTGGCCGGCGGATTGGCACTGTCTAATACCACGCCATGCATTAAAACGCCGAGCGCAGCTAAAAATAAAATATACCGCATAATACTGGAGATAACAATACCACTGATTGCACTGCGGTTTATTTTTTTTAGTTGATCCTGCCCGCTGATGCCTGCATCCAGCAAACGATGGGCGCCGGAGAAAGTAATGTACCCGCCTACCGTTCCCCCTACCAGTGTTACAATTGCAATACTGCTTATTTTTTCGGGAATAAATGTCCGGTGGATGGCTTCTAACAGTGGCGGATGAGCGCTGAATGCAATAAATAGTGTGAGCATAATTTTAACTACGCCCAATATCTTTGTAAAGCTGTCCAGCATCTTACCAATTTCCTTGAGCCAGAACAAAACAAGGGCTACCAGGCAACTGATAATTGCACCGGTTTGAAAAGAAACACCGGTGAGAACATTTAAGCCCAGTCCGCAGCCGGCAATATTGCCGATATTAAAAGCAAAGCCCCCTATAACAATTAATAATGAAAGAAAATAGCCCAGTCCGGGCAGCAAACGGTTTGATAAATCCTGCGCCCTCAAACCGCTAACCGTTAATACCCGCCATGTGTTTAGTTGTACACCAATATCCAAAAGAATAGCAACCAGTATTACAAAGCCCAGGCTGGCCATCAGTTGTTGGGTAAATACGGTGGTTTGTGTAAGAAAGCCGGGGCCGATGGATGAATTGGCCATTAAAAAAGCGGCGCCAATAACAGCGCCACCTGCTCCAAATGAAAAGGGTTTATTTCTTTTACCGGAATTTTTATTTTTAAACAGATCTAATCTCAATATTTTTTTTGTTTAGGGCCTGGTGAATGCGTTTGGCAAATGCAAGCGCCTGTCCGCCATCGCTGTGAATGCAAACTGTGTCCGCTTTAACCGGTATTGTTCTTCCACTGGTACTGACTACTGTCCCATCCATCGCCATTCGCAGAACTTGTTGTAAAGACTGCTCCTCATCCTTTATCAATGCGTTGCCGGCCGATCTCGGGGTAAGGCTTCCATCATCCTGGTAGGTACGATCTGCAAATACTTCACTGCAATTTTTTAAATCAACAGTATTCGCAGCATTTATCAGTTCACTGCCGCTTAAGCCATACAAAATAAGACCAGCATCATATTCTTTTACGGCACGGCAAATAGTATTTGCTATTGCAGGATCCTTTGCAGCCATATTGTACAGGGCTCCGTGTGGTTTTATATGATGCAGTTTTGTTCCGTTGATTTTTAGAAAGGCATCCAGTGCGCCCAATTGGTAAATGATACTGTCATAAATTTTTAAGGCCGATAAATTCATGCAGGTGCGGCCGAAATTTTCTTTGTCGTCAAAGCCAGGATGAGCGCCAACAGCAACACCTTTTATCAGTGCTGCATCCACCAGTTCATGCATGGTACAGGCGTCGCCCGCATGAGACCCACAAGCTATATTTATGGAACTGAGATATGGAAACAGCGCAATATCATTTTCAATATGATAAGGCCATAAACTGGTGCTTTCGCCCATATCACAATTAATATCTATTGTTTGCATACCAGTTCATTAAGGTGTTCAGAACAGGCTGTATGTAAAATGGCCAGTTCTTTTTGCTGCGCGAAAAGCAATTCCTCCGCTTTATCAATGGTTATTTTTTTGAACTGGATACAATCACTTGGCCGCAGTTGTGCCAGCTTGGGCAGGTGCGCGGTAATAACATGACCCAGGCGCGGATAACCACCGGTGGTTTGGTGGTCGGCCATCAGGATAACAATTTCACCTCCTGGTAATAATTGAATGGTCCCAAAACTGACGCTGGCAGACACCAGTTCTGTTTTTTTCTTCATTTCCAGCTCCGGGCCCTTTACCTGGTAGCCCATTCTATCGCTGAATGGATGGATAATAAAATTGCTTTCTAAAAAATCACTGGCAGATTGCCTGGTAAGATTGTTGAATTCATTTCCTTCAATAAAAAAAACTTCGTGCGGGTACTGGTAAACGTTCATAATATCTGCTCTCCATTTTAAAGTAACAGCATCTTTACCCTCTTTCATTAATGCAGCAAAATAAATAGTATTTTCATTAGCCGTCAGCTCGTCCCCTTTCTCAAATTTTCTTCCGTGGTAGCCGCCCACCATTGCTTTAAGATTGGTACTGTAACTGCCCAGCCATGGTTCAATATTAAAACCTCCATGTATAGCTATATAACACCTGGCACCATGCTCTAATTTTGGAAAATGTAAAATAGTGTTTTTTCTTATCAGCATAGGCTGCCATAACGGTAATGGTTCATCGTTTAAAGTAGGTGTAAAATGTGCGCCGGTTATACTAATGAGTGCATTTTGTTCAAAGAGCAGCTGCGGTCCGGGAAAATGAAGTTCCATCACTGCTTCATGCACATCATTACCCACCAGCATATTGGCTACCTGTGCTGCATACCTGTCCATTGCACCCCCGCAATTAATACCCAGGCTGCCATAACCATATCGGCCCATATCCTGTATGGTGCCTAATAAGCCGGGTTTAATTATTGAAATACTCATTGGTAGAACAATTTTTTGATTGCTGATTTTGAGATTTCTTCTATTCCGAAATCATGATTTTTTAATTTGCTATTTTACAATTTCAGATTTGTCAATATGTTTCGCTTTAATGAAATCCCTGAATCACTGCATCCCAAAATCAGCAATTTCTCCATACTTCTCGTCACTGATGCTATAAAACTGTACCCTGTCGCCTACTTTTAATTTTACCAGTTCTTTTGTATCCGCATTAAATTGTTTTACCGGCGTGCGGCCAATAATATGCCAGCCACCCGGACTGTTCAATGGATAAATACCTGTTTGCACACCTGCTATCCCTATACTGCCTGCCGCTACCGGTACAGGTCTTATTTTTCTGGGTGTAATCAATTTTTCATGTACCTCCGCCATATAAGAAAAGCCCGGTAAAAATCCAATGGTATACACGCGGTAAGTTGCGGCAGTGTGCAGGTCAATGATTTCCTGTTTACTCATGCTTTTTTCTTCCGCCATGTTGTTTAAGTCCATGGCATACGCATCTGCATAGCAAACAGGAATACGGATTATGCCTGGTTCGTTGATTGGCTGACCGATTGACTGCTCAAAAGCTGTTATTAATTTTTCTTTTACCCAACTGAAAACCGTTGTAGCCGGATGAAACCGGTTTTTAATTACAACGGGATCATATATTATAGTAAGTGAACTGTAGGCAACAATAATATCTTTTTGCCCGGCAAATGAATTCGCCAGCATCCATTGCTGCATGGCAATTATTTTATCATTCAGAGATTCACTGATGGTATTGCCCAGGTCAATGGTAGCGGCAGAATCGCCCAGTGGAAATATGGTATGGCCGTTATTCAATCCTTGTTTCGCGAACTGAAGTTAATTTTTTTTAACAATTTATGCTGGCATTTAAATGATTTTACAATTGTAAACCTGCTGGTGATTATAATTTTTACCGTACAGGAGTGCGACGCAAGAATGTAAAATAGTATTCCAGATGCCGGCTTGCATAATAAATATATAACACTTATTCCTGTATACGGGCAACTACGTTATCAAGTACCAATTTGCTCATTTCGCCGTTATACACTAAACTTGCACGCCATTAGGGCAGTTTGAAACCGATATATTTAAGTTATGGCTAAGAATTTACTGATAGTGGAGTCACCGGCGAAGGCCAAAACCATTGAAAAGATCCTGGGCGAAGATTTCGAGGTAAAAAGTTGTTATGGGCATATACGCGACCTGGAGAAAAGCGAGATGGGTATTGATTTAAATAATCATTTTAAACCAAGGTATATTGTTCCGGAAGAAAAACAAAAAGTTGTAAAAGAACTAAAAAGTATTGCTAAGAAAAGTGGTGAAGTGTGGCTGGCATCGGATGAGGACCGCGAGGGAGAAAGTATTTCATGGCACCTTGCTGAAGTACTTGGGCTGGATCCAAAAACTACCAAACGTATCGTTTTTCACGAGATTACTGCCCCGGCCATAAAAAAAGCGGTACAGAATCCACGTACTATTAATATGGACCTGGTAAATGCACAGCAGGCAAGGCGCATTCTTGATCGTATTGTTGGTTTTGAATTAAGTCCGGTTTTATGGCGCAAGATCGGCATGCAGCGCAGCCTGAGTGCCGGCCGTGTACAAAGTGTTGCTGTGCGGTTAATTGTGGAAAGAGAAAGAGAGATCAATAATTTTACTTCTGTCAGCACCTATAAAATTGAAGCATTTTTTATTGCGGATGATATAAATGGGAAAAAAATAACCTTCAAAGCAGATGGCCCGTCGAAAGTGAGCAGCAATGAGGACGCTGCCAAATTTTTGGAAAGTTGCAAGAACGCTAATTATGCTGTCAGCGATATCACCATCAAACCCGCCAAACGTACACCTGCCGCTCCTTTTACCACTTCTACTTTACAACAGGAAGCCAGCCGCAAGCTTGGTTATTCCGTTAGCAAGACCATGTTGCTGGCGCAAAAATTATATGAAAGCGGTAAGATAACTTATATGCGTACCGACAGTGTGAGTCTTAGTGACACTGCTACAGAAATGATTCATGCTGAAGTAAACAGTTCTTACGGTGATAATTATTACCAACCGCGCAAGTTTAAAAATAAAAATGAAAGCGCACAGGAAGCACATGAGGCCATACGTCCCACCTATATGGATGCACGCACGGTGGATGACGCTGATCTGCGCAGGCTGTATGAACTGATATGGAAACGCACCATTGCCAGCCAGATGAGCGATGCGGAATTTGAAAAGACAACAGCTAAGATTGATATTTCTACCAATAAGGATCAGTTAACAGCCAGCGGTGAAGTAATGAAGTTTGACGGGTTTTTAAAAGTATACCTGGAAGGCAAAGATGATGATGAAGAGGAAGAAGATAAGGATACAGAAGGCATGCTGCCGCCATTAACTGTTAAACAAAAGCTTGAGTTTAAAGAGATGCTGGCAACAGAAAGATTTTCACGTGCCGCACCGCGTTATACAGAAGCTTCACTTGTTAAGAAACTGGAAGAACTGGGTATCGGCCGTCCGAGTACTTATGCGCCTACTATCTCGACAGTTCAAAAAAGAAATTATGTGGAGAAGCGGGATAAAGAAGGTACACCTCGTATTTACAGCCTGCTTCGCCTCAGCAAAAAGAATGAAATAGCAAAAGAAACAGAAACAGAAAATACGGGTGCCGAAAGAGGAAAATTATTTCCAACAGATTTGGGTATGGTGGTAACAGATTTTCTGAAACAGCATTTTCAAACGGTAATGGATTATAGTTTTACCGCCGAGATTGAAGAAGAATTTGATAAAGTGGCGGAAGGTAAAATGGTTTGGAGCAAGATGCTGGCAGATTTTTACAAACCTTTTCATGCCAGCATAGAAGTAACATTAGAAACAGCAGAAAGAGCAAAGGGAGAACGAACGCTGGGTACTGATGCCGCAACAGGCAAACCAGTTACAGCGCGTATGGGCCGTTATGGTCCGATGGTCCAGATTGGTGCGCAGGCAATAGAAGAGACTGATGAAAAGCCTCGTTTTGCAAAACTAAAAAATACACAGAGTATTGAAACTATTACGCTGGAAGATGCAATGGAACTTTTTAAATTGCCACGCAACCTTGGCCAGTTTGAAGAGAAAGATGTAACGGTAAACATTGGCCGCTTTGGTCCGTATATTGCACATGATGCTAAATTTTATTCTTTAAGCAAAGAATTTGATCCCTATACCATCAACCTGGAAGAAGCAAATCCCATCATTGCGGAAAAAAGAACGGCCAAAGAACAGCGGACCATTAAAGTATTTGAAAAAGAAAAAATACAATTGTTGCGCGGACCTTATGGTCCATATATAAAACAGGGCCTCCGTAATTATAAACTCAGCAAAGAGCAGCAGGAAAAAGTGGCCGACTTAACCATTGAAGAAGTAAAAGCCACGATTGAAGAATTAAAGGCAAACCCACCGAAGAAATCATTTCGGAAGAAAAAAGCGAGCTAAAAAATTGTGTTGAGTGCTGCGTGCTAAGTGTTGTATTCTTATATCGAGACACGTCATATTGTACAACTACAATTTATGTGGATGTTAATAAACTCCCATATTACAGGAAGTTCAAAAACATTATTCACCCAGATTTTACAGCACCCAAAACACAACACCTAAAACTCAATACATACCCTCAACATATCACCGCTTCCACACACAATACCCAACACATTCTATTCCCCACATCTGTGGATAATTTTCATTAGTTCATATCAATCATAGCCACGAAATTTAGGCAGTTAAACAGCACAATAATTTTACCGGTTAGGGAGTTTTACTAAAGAAAACAATCTCTAACTGTGTTGTCAATAAATACTGCATGGAAGAAACAAGAGAAATATCAGCGCTTTTTCACCTGATAGACGATCCGGACGAGGAAGTATTTGACTCCGTAAGTGATCGGATCATATCTTTTGGCAAAGGCATTATCCCCAACCTGGAAAATCTCTGGGAAAATACACCGGTTGACGTTATACAGGAACGCATCGAACTACTTATCCACCGTCTCCATTACCGCGATCTTACTGAAGAATTTAATCATTGGAAAGCGCTGCCCGAACCAGATTTATTAAGCGGTGCCATACTGGTTGCCAAATACCAGTATCCAGAACTGGTTACTACCACAGTATTTGCAGAAATAGAAAAAATGCGCCGTAATATATGGCTTGAGTTGAACAGTTATCTCACCCCGCTTGAGCAGACAAATGTCATTACTACCATTCTCTACAATTATTATAATTTAAAAGGTAATGAAATAAAGTACAACGAGCCGAATGAATTTTTGATAAACAAAGTACTGGATGGCAAACGCGGCAATGCTGTATCCAACGGGATTATTTATCTCATTTTAGCTGAATTGCTGGAGGTACCCATTCGTGCCATCAACATACCCAGGCAGTTTATCCTGGCCTATTTTGATGTTGACTACAACTGGCAGCTGCCTTCTAACCCCTCTCATAAAATACAATTTTATATAGACCCCATGACGGGCAATATCTTCACGCACAAAGATGTTGAAACTTATTTCAATAAAATTTCGGTTACTTCTACCGCTTCTTATTTTAAACCGATGAATAAGAAACGCATCATCCAGTTTCTTTTACAGGAATTTGCAAAATGTTTTAATGATGATAAGAACGAATATAAAAAACAGGAGTTACTGATATTGGCAGATAGTATTAACATCACTCCCGGTTCCTGACCTCACCCACCTCCTCTCCCGCATAGCTGTAAAGGGTGCCTCTCCGGAAGATTTTTACTGATCCTGGATTTTGTCCATCATCTTTCCTTTTAAAAATGGAAGGCCTGCCTGCATAATATTTTCACAGGAATAATTCTTCGTGACCCACAGATAAAAAATCATGTAGAACATTACAGCAGGCCCTGGGGATGAGGTGTAATGTTTTATTATCTTGCACTTTCATACAGTATACAATGAGTAAAGAAATTCACGGAGATGCCTCCCTCTCCGCACCGTGGAGAGGGGCCGGGGCTGAGGGAGTAAGGATTCTTATTTTCGGCGCCGGCAAATCCGCTACCTGTTTAATTGATTATATTATAAAAGAAGCAGCCCTTAATAACTGGTATGTTACCGTTGTTGACAGCGATCTGTCATTGGCACAATCAAAAGTGGGCGATCATAAACATGCATCTGCCATTTCCATAAATGTAGAAAATACAGAGGAAAGAAACAACCTTATAAAAACGGCTGCCATTGTTATTTCATTGCTGCCACCAACCCTTCATTTTTTAGTGGCGCAGGATTGCGTGCTGTTTGAAAAAAACTTGCTGACCGCTTCTTATACCGATGATAAAATACGCAGTCTGCAGGCAGCTATTGAAGATAAAAAATTATTATTCCTTTGCGAGATGGGACTTGACCCCGGCATTGATCACATGAGTGCCATGCAATTGATTCACCGGATTAAAGACGAAGGGGGCATCATTACTTCCTTTACTTCGCATTGCGGGGGCCTGGTGGCGCCGGAAAGCGATGATAACCCCTGGCATTATAAAATAAGCTGGAATCCCCGCAACGTAGTAATGGCAGGCAAGGCAGGTGCTGTATACCGCCAGAATAATGGCATTAAAAAAATGGGGTACGAAAATTTATTCGATGAAAATCGTACGACTTTCATACCCGACCTGGGTGAACTGGCATGGTATCCCAACCGTGATTCACTTGACTATATACCAGTGTACGGTTTGGACGCAGTGGAAACTTTCATAAGAACGACTTTGCGCTATCCGCAATTCTGCGCCGGGTGGAAAAATATTATTGATTTAAAATTGGCTGACGATACGATTTTCTATGAGACTGATGGATTAACACTCCAGGCTTTTTTCACGCAACATTTTGAACAAACTGGTTTTACCTATATAATTAAGAAGATAAACCAGCATCCTGGTTTATTTATAAATCAATTGGATTGGCTGGGTCGAACTGATGATAAAACTGTCATCAATAAGGGCAGGTGCAGTGCGATGGATATTCTTCAGTTTGCACTTGAGAAAAAACTGATACTGAATGCGCACGATAAAGACATGATTGTGATGTTACATGAAATAGAATACCTGCAAAGTGGGAAAAAATACCGGGTTAGAAGCAATTTAATTGTGAAGGGTGATGATAACCTGAGAACTGCCATGGCTAAAACAGTAGGCCTTCCCCCTGGCATTGCGGCAAAACTAATACTTCAGGGGAAAATTCAAGAAACCGGGCTGCACATACCTGTTATACCTGCTATTTATGAACCCGTTTTACAGGAGTTGCAACAACATGGTATTATTTTTCATGAAGATACTACTGAACTTACTTAAGCTTTTCCAAAGCTGCAATCAAATCCTGTACCCCGGTAGTAGCAGGCTTTTCAATGGCAGTAAGATTATGAATGGAAGAAATATCAGGGATGTTTTTATCAATTATAAATTTGGGAATCGATGCATTTGCGTAATTTACCAGCCCGGCAGCCGGGTATACAGCCAGTGAAGTACCCACCACAACAAAAATATCAGCGCCCATTACCATTGTTACTGCTTTTTCAATCATAGGGACTGGTTCTTCAAACCAAACAATATGTGGCCGAAACTGGGCGCCGTCGGCAGCTTTATCACCCAATAAAATATCAGTCATTATATCTGTAACAAGGCGTTCATTTTTCTCGCTTCGCATTTTTATAATTTCGCCATGCAGGTGGAGAATGCTGGTTGAGCCGCTTCTTTCATGCAGGTCATCTATATTCTGTGTAATAATTTGTACATCAAAATCTTTTTCCAGCGAAGCCAATCCAATATGGGCCGCATTCGGTTTTGCATCCAGTACATTTTTACGGCGCTGGTTATAAAAATCAAGCACCATCTGCGGGTCCTTTCTCCATGCACGTGGCGTAGCCACATCTTCAATGTTATACCCCTCCCATAAACCATCACTGTCACGGAATGTTCTTAATCCGCTTTCAGCACTGATACCAGCTCCGGTAAGTACCACCAGTTTCCTTTTGCTCATAGATCAAAAATAGTAATAAGTATTAAGACGTATGGCAGCTGGGTCATCTTTTTCGGGACATGCAATCAGCAAGTTTATATTTTTTTTGCGGGCGACAACTTAATTCTTTTTATAAAAAACCAGGCAACGATTACACCCGTCCATACAGGCCACAAAGTAACCAGCACAATAAAAAGCTCTGCAAACCAATGCAATCCTGATGTAAAAGATTGCAGTATCCTTACACTATAAGAAGGATTGAGATTATCTGTTGGAGATGGATTTAATACCTGGTAAAAATTAATGTGAATGGTACTGAAAGCAGCTGCATGCCCGAGGTAGCCTATTCTTCCTGCTGCAGCTTCAATATTTTCCTGGATACCATTTACTTCTGTTTGTACCTGTAGTATTTCTTCCATATTTTTCGCCTGTTTCAGCAGATCAAGGTACCTGTCTCTTACTCTTTTCTTAGCTTCCATTCTTGATTTGGCATCTACAATTTCTGCCGTTGCGTCTTCAGAAGTAATTTCCTTTTCAATGGTCTTTTCTCCATCCGGAGTTAGCAGCAATACTGCGTTATCAAATTGATCGACTGGTACTTTTATGGTTACAGCATTTTCTATTTTGTAACCAGATTGATTTTGTTTTTCCTGGGCAATGTATCCTCCCAATTTTTTAATAGTAGCATGCATCATTTCATTAAAGGCCGCATAGTTTTTTATTTCCATAGTAAGATTTCCCGTCTTTATTATCTTTTTATCCCAGTCTGCTTTTGTTTCAGTTTTGTCAGTTGCAGAATGCCTTTTAGGCGGAATATTTTGGGGCGCAGCGGTTGAATCAGCTGCTACCATCCCTGTTGTAAAATTCCCTGCTTTTTCTTCTTGTTTATTTGTTTGTTTTAATGAAGCAATTGTATTATCCGCAATAATAGATCTTTGTTTTGCTGAATCAT
>JBDSOC010000179.1:0-72786 GCA_039915085.1 Chitinophagaceae bacterium | reverse complement strand
ACTGGTGGGTTTTTCATACAATCAATGGAGTTTTCCGTTGTACAGTTTTAATCCCTTTGCTGGTGAAAGGTATTTTGTAGTAGGTATTAACTGGGAATGGAACCACGATAAGAACAAGAAGAAAAAGACTGATCCGACCGGGTTGTCTAAAGCAGATAAAAAGATGAAAGAATAGTCTTTAGGCGCTGCCGACGCTATGTAAACACTTATACTCCTATAGGTAATCACTGTTCCAAAAAACTGGCATTAAAATTAAATTAAAATTTGAAATTTGCGTTTATCACTTGCTCATTGGAGAAAACCAGATTAAACCTCCGCTCATGAAAAAACTTTGGTTGTTTTTTGCCCTGATATTTTTTACAAATGCTTTGTTTGCGCAAATAGGTGTAGGTACAACTACACCCAATTCAACGTTGGATGTTCGTGGCTCTCTTTCTACCGGTTTAAGAACATTTACAGCAAGTACATCTGCCAGTATTACGGATAATTTTTTAGTTTTTACAGGAACTAGCGCCGCAACCCTCACATTGCCTACTGCGGTTTCTATTGCAGGAAGAAGCTACCAGGTAAAAAATGCAAGTTTAACAGGGCCAACACCAGTTTTGACCATCGCTACGACTGCTTCACAAACAATTGATGGATTAACAAGCTGGACATTAACTGATTTATATCAGACCGTAACCGTAATTAGCAACGGAACTAACTGGAATGTTGTAAGCTATCTGCCCAGCAGTTTAAGTATCAGCTGGAGCCAGACCGGTAACAGCAATATTAACCCGGCTATTAATTTTTTGGGAACCAGTGACGATAAACAAATGATACTGAAATCAAATGGACAATCTTACCTGGAATTTGGAAGACGCCAGACACTTGGCCTTACACAAGGATTTACCGATTATAATGATGACAATGAAAAAGTGACTTATGTGCGTTCGGCTTTACAGTTTGAGGCACCTAATGCCTCTTTCTATAAGCCTAAAATGTATACTGATGCAAATGGCAACTTCAGGGTTAAAGGAAGTTCTGCCGGTACTGATTATTTTGAATTCGGTTCAACCGGAACAAACAATAATGGTGGGTTTGAATTTATTATCGGTGATGACGGAGATGAGCCCATCCTTTTCAAAAGTTATAATTACATATCTGGTATCTCAGAAATTATGCGCCTGCAAAGTGGAAGAATGGCTGTAGGGTCCAATGCATTCAATGCAACCAATCCTGAAAAATTATTAATTGACGCGGGTACTACAGGTTCTTATAATCTTATGACGGGGAAAGGAAGTATTGACAACTACCTGCAGATTAATGTGCAAAATAGATCAGCCACGGCAAGTGCCAGTTCAGATCTGGTGGCTACCGCCGATAATGGTACTGAGACGTCTAATTATATAGATATGGGCATTAATTCAAGCGCCTACAATAATTCTGCAATACCCGTTTTAAATGGCATTAATAATAGCTATCTCTATGCTGCAGGAAATGATTTTACACTGGGTAATTTAGGTAACAACAAATCGCTTATCTTTTTTACTACCCCGGGGGCCACGCCGGCAAATGCTGCTGAACGTATGCGGATTTCCGGAACCGGTAACGTAGGTATCGGAAATAATAATCCAAATTCTACGCTGTCTGTTACAGGTTCACTGGCTGTTACCTACCGCAGCAATAGCGGTGTTTATACACTCCTGACAACCGATTATGTGGTTATCAATACTGGTGCCGCTGCAACATGGACATTGCCGCTGGCAAATACTTGTCCCGGCAGAATTTACCGTTTATTAAACCAGGGTACAGGCGTAATAACTTTATCTCAAACGGTAAGGACAGATGCAGCTTCCACTACTGTAAGCTTACCTGTAACCGCAGGATCAAACTTTTATGAAATATTATCCGATGGAACTGAATGGAGAAGAATAAATTAGAAGAAAAAAACAGATGGCTGACAATTAACCTGAGTATAGAAAATTAAATAATACCAGAACTATCAATCATGAAATTAACTACCAGGACCAGCAAGTTTATCGCCGTTTTTGCTATTATTCTATTATATGCAATGCATGCCGGTGCGCAAATTGGAGTTGGTACAACAAGTCCCAATTCAACTTTAGATATCCGCGGTTCACTCTCTATGAATTACCGCGCATTTACAACAAGCAATACTGCTACTGCAACAGATAATATGCTCGTGTTTACAGGAACGTCGGCTGCTACTGTTACATTGCCCGATGCTGCCACCTGTGTTGGCCGCGCCTACTGGATTAAAAATGTCAGCTCCACTATATCGCTTTTAACTGTTGCAACTACTTCATCACAGACAATAGACGGGCTTAGTACCTGGCTCCTGGACGAAGCCAATGAAAGTGTACGGGTAGTAAGTAATGGTGTTAACTGGAACGTAAGTGCACAAAGTTTGCCAACAGGTTCTGGTACAAACTGGAGCCAGGGCGGAAACAGCGTGGCTTCTTTAAAAACACTGGGCACTATTAATAATTATGATTTTCCTTTTATTACCAACAATACAGAAAAGATGCGGTTAACCAGCACCGGTAACCTGGGCGTTGGTACGGCAACATTTAACAGCACATTCCCTGAAAAATTACTGGTAAATGCGGGTACTACCAGTTCAGTAAATGCCATTGTTGGTAAAGGTTCCATTGACAGCTACCTGCAATTAAATATCCAAAACCTTTCTTCTGGCACAAGTGCATCTTCGGATGTAGTAGCCACAGCAGATAATGGAAGTGAAATTACCAACTATGTAGACATGGGGATAAATGGAAGTGCCTATGCAAATGGTGTTATGGGTGCATCCAATGATGCCTACCTCTATAATATGGGTCAGAATTTTTTAATAGGAACAGGTGTATCAGGTAAATCACTTGTATTGATGACGGGTGGTACTTCGCAAGCTTCCAATGAAAGAATGCGGATAGACGGTTCCGGTAATGTGGGCATTGGTACAATTAATCCTTCTTATAAATTGCATATAAACGCAGCTTCCAATCCTTTATACCTGGCAGGCGTGCAAACTGGTGCCAATACAGACAGTGTACTTACCATACTAAATGGTGTGGTAAAAAAAATTAGTCCAACTGCAATCAGCGCATGGTCACTTATTGGCAATGCGGGTACCAATCCTTCTACCAATTTTTTGGGTACTACAGATGCGCAGGCATTTGTATTGAAAGTAAACAGTACGCAGGTAGGACGCTTTGATCAGAATTCACTTGCGTTGGGTACAGGTGCAAGCACCAGCAATTCAACAAATGCATATGCGTTGGGAAGCGGTGCCAACGTTGGCTTCAACCACCCTGGCAGTTATGCCATTGGTAACAGTGCTGCAGCCAATGCAGATAATTCATTTTCTATAGGAAACAGCGCGGCCACCAATGGCAATAATTCATTTGCCATCGGGAATGGTGCTGCTTCAAATAGTCTAAATTCAGTGGCCATAGGGCCTGCGGCCGTTACTTCATACAGTATTACTGATGCAGTAGCAATTGGAGACAATGCAACGGCTAATTCTTCCAATTCCATTTCAATAGGCAGTAACAGTACACCGGCAAACAAAACGGTAACCAATGCAGCCAGTGCAATAGCAATTGGTACCACTGCTGCTTCAAACAGTGCCAGCTCAATAGCTATAGGAACAGGTGCTACAGTAGGCTATAGCTTAAGTCCGGCAATTGCCATTGGTAATGCCGCTGTTGTAAATGGTACCAATGGAGTGGCTATCGGAAACGGTGCCAATATAACCTTTGTCGCAAATGCCACTGCCATTGGCGCAGGTGCATCAGCCACAAGCACGGCCGCTAATTCCACAGCTATTGGGTATAATACCTCCGCTACGCTTCCCAATGAAATTATACTGGGCGATCGCAGCAGCACCAGTCTTGCTGTTGGTATAGGTACAGAAAGTTTTTCTGGTTCTAACCGTGAGAAATTTTTGGTGGATGCAGGTGCCAGCGGAACGGCCAATTTTCAAAATGTAATTGTAGGTAAAGGAAATACCAATAGCTATGCCCAGTTAAATATTCAGAACGGCAATGCCGGTACGGGCGCTAGTTCGGATGTAGTAGCCACTGCAGATAATGGAAACGAGAGTATTAATTACATAGATATGGGCATTAATTCAAGTACCTATACTGCAACCGGTATTTTGGGAGGAATTAATAACGCCTACCTGTACACGACAGGTAATGATTTTGTAATTGGTAACGCTACCAATAATAAAAGCCTTATTTTTTATACTACCACAGCCAGTATCAATACAGAGCGTATGCGGATTACCAGTACGGGGTTGGTGCCCGGCCAGGACAATACCTATTCCAATGGAAATTCTACAAACCGCTGGTCGGCAGTATGGGCCGCAAACGGAACCATTCAGACATCAGATATAAGACTGAAGAAAAATATTCAGCCGCTTTCATATGGTTTAAAAGAAGTATTGAAACTGCAGCCAGTAAGCTATGACTGGAAAGACAATACCGGGAAAAATAAAATTGGTTTGATAGCACAGGAAGTAAGGAAGATAATTCCGCAGGTAGTAATAGGCGATGAAGAAAAAGAAAACCTTGGGATGAACTATGCAGAACTGGTGCCGGTACTGATCAATTCAGTAAAAGAATTGCAACAGCAGATAAATGATTTGAAAAAGACAATAAGTGAACTGAAATCCAATAAATAGTTTACCCTGATAAACCCGGTTCAAAAATGAAAAGTTTTAAATTTTTTAGTACAATGCTTCTGCTTTTAAGCGCCTGTACAATGCGGGCCCAGGTAAATTTGCAAAATACGGGTACGCTGTATATAAGTGGTTTACCGGATATTTTGTATATCAATGGCTCATTTACAAACGCATCCGGTGCTGCGCTTACCAACAACGGAAATTTATATGTATTGCAGAATCTGATTAACGGGCAAACAGGCATGACTGCTGGTACTGGTACTTTGTACCTGAATGGCGCTGCTACACAAACAGTATCCGGTACCCAGTTATTTAAAACTTATAACCTTATTACAAATAATGGAACTGGTATAATGCTTAATAATGATCTTAGTGTAAGTGGTCTTCATACATTTACAGCGGGTGTTATAAGTACTTCCGCTGCACCCAATTACCTCATGTACGAAGCAGGGTCCTCTTATACTGGCGATGCTGATTCAAGGCATGTAAATGGCTGGGTGCGTAAAACAGGCTCTTCGGCATTTATATTTCCCCTCGGTAACGGAACTGTGGAAAGAACAATCGCAACAAATAATCTTTCTGCTTCAGCTGTTTTTAATGCCAGGTACGGCGGTGCTACTACCAATACCGGTAACGTGGCAGCGCCATTGGTAACTGTTGATCCTTATGAATACTGGATTGTGAACAAAATAAGTGGCGGAACAGCCAATATTGATATGAACTGGGATAATACAAAAATAGCAATGCCTAATTACCCGCTGGCTGATATCAGAGTTGCCAGTTACATTGCCGGCAACTGGACGCAGGTTGGTGGTACAGCAACAGGCAGCACCGCAACAACCGGCGCTATATCTTCTGCTACATTGTCTTCCTTTGGATCATTTGCGTTTGGCAGTATCACTGTTTCACTTCCTGTAACCCTTGTTCAGTTCAGTGCTTACAGGAATAATGGAAATGCTGTTGTAAGCTGGACAACAAGTGATGAAATAAATGTAAGCCACTACGAAGTGCAAAGAAGTGATGATGGAATACTTTTCTATATTATTGGAAACGTAACAGCACGTAACGTTGCAGCTTTACAACAATATGAATTTACTGACACTAAAGCTTTAAAAGAAATAACATATTACCGCCTGCGCAGTGTAGACACGGATGGCAAAGCAAAATTATCAAAAGTGGTGTTGGTAAATTATAATAACCTGACTGATAAATATCTTACAATCGTTAACCCTGCCCATAGCAGCATTCATGTAACGGCTAAAAATATTTCTGGTGTTTTTGAATACCGCATAAATACTTTGGCCGGACAAACCGTACAGCAGGGGCCAGTAAAAATTGCTGCCGCAGGCTTCGTTGATATTAATTTACCAGCCTCCATAAAAAATGGGCTATATATATTACAAATACAAAAACCTGGTTTTAGCTTCAGTCAGAAAGTATTAATACAATAAAATTATCAACGCAGTACAGACGGGTACAAGTTGGTTGCTCACAATAAACCCCTTTTGCATATGCAGAAGGGGTTATTTTTTATAAGATTGAAAAATGAACAGTGTCAGGAAAAAAGACGTTTTAATAAAGATTTTTGGGCGGTGGGGTGAGTTGTTTCTGGTTGCATGTGTTTTTCTACCCGCTCCATTATTGTTTTCAGTTTCTCAGTACTGATAGAAGATTTTACAATATAATCCAGCGCACCATGCTGTATGGTGTTAACGGCTATTTCTATGTCTTCCTGGCCCGAAATAAACAATACAGTAATAGCGGGGTTAAATTTTTTGATTTGCTTTAATACATCAAGACCGTTCAGGTCGTCCATGTTATAGTCAAGAAAAATGATATCAGGGTTAAACTCATCAAGGCCCGTAAGACAATCATTGCCATTATCAAACAAATGGACATTTGTATATCCAAGCTGTTTTAAAAACTGGCTGTACAGGTTCAGGCACAAAACATCATCATCAACCAAAAATATATTTGCAGTAAATCTTTTGAGCATTTCGTCACGGTTTTAGATGAATGAATAATTGCTTCCTGACTTAAATTGACAATAGTAATCCAATAGTAAAACGCTGATTGTAAAATTGTTATTGCTGTCAAGGTGAAATAACCAGAAAGCTAAGGCATCTCCTTTACCAGCATAGGTATTTATGCTTATGGTACCTGCTTAAAAAAAGCCGGCTATTTAGTAAGCAAATTTGAAAGCAATAAATATGGGTTCGTGGCTGTAATTTTTTACTCAAAATATTATAGGGTTGACCATAGTATGTTTGTGATTTTGCGGTTTTCAAGATAAATTACCGCAAAAAACCGCATAAAATGATTGTTTTGATGCGGTTTTAGGTTAGCTTTGGTAATAACCACACTAACATGCTGAAAGAAGAGCGTCACAGCTATATTCTTCACCAGATAAATCTGCATAATAAGATTTTATCGTCTTCACTTTGTGAACAAATACAGGTATCTGAAGATACCATAAGACGGGACTTACAGGAACTTGCACAGGAAGGAAAAATCGTTAAAGTACATGGTGGGGCATTGTCGAAATCATTTCACCCGGTTAATGGTGTTCCGGGTAATGTATATGCCCTGGCGGAAAAAAGGGTAGTTGCAGGCAAGGCGCTCCAGTTTATTAAAGACGGCATGTTTATTTTAACAACTGGTGGCACTACCATTACAGAACTGGCAAGAATACTTCCAAAAGATCTCCAGGCCACATTCATTACCGTTAGCCTTTCTGCTGCAACAGAGTTTACCAACCATCCCAATATAGAAGTGGTAATATTAGGCGATAAGCTTTCAAGAAATTCCAAAATTACCATCGGTGGTGAAACCATTCTGAAAATTCAGCAAATAAAAGCGGACATCTGTTTTATTGGCGTTAACGCCATAGATATAGAAGGTGGCCTTATGGATAACGACTGGGACGTGGTACAGGTAAAAAGAGCAATGATTAAAAGTGCTAAAAAAGTAATTGCCCTTTCCATTTCTGAAAAAGTAAACACATCCGAACCCCTGAAAATATGCGAAGCCGGTGAAATTGATATCCTGGTTACGGAGCTTGAACCGGAAGCAGAGAAGCTACAGCCCTATAAAGCAAAAGGAATCCAGATTATTTAAAACATTCAACACCAAAACCAACTGTATGAAGCCAAAACAATTTTTTAAAACAGCCTGGAGCAAATCCTTCTTACTGTTATCTATCTTCAGTATGCTTGTCATTTGTGGATTAGCACAGGTAACTATTTCCGGTAAAGTGACGGATGAAACCGGTAAATTATTGCCAGACATTACGGTGCTGGTAAGAGGTACCAGCAAAGGCAGTGCAACAGATAACAACGGAATTTATCGCCTCACGGCACCTTTAAAGGCAGGCAATTATACCATTGTTTTTTCAGGGGTAGGGTATGAAACAAAAAATGCGGCATTAAGTGTCGGCACATCGCTGACTTATACACTGGATGCAGCATTGGTCACCAGAATTTCCAAATTAGATGAAGTAATTGTTACCGGTACTTCTGCAGGTACCACGCGCCGTCAATTGGGCAGCTATATCAGTTCTGTAAATGCAGAAGAACTTACAAAAGGTGCAACCAGTAATGTGCTTGCTGCGTTGCAGGGAAAAACGGCCGGTGCACAAATAAGCCAGAACTCAGGCGATCCTGCCGGTGGTATTTCTGTCCGGTTAAGAGGCATCAGCTCTATCTCTTCTTCTTCTGAGCCTTTATATATTATTGACGGGGTAATAGTAAACAATGCTACTAACCGTGTTACCAATACGCAGGTTGGCTATGACGGTTCAAGCTTTGTGGGTTCTGTAGGACAAAGCCGTATGGTAGATATTAATCCGCAGGATATTGACAGGATAGAAGTTTTAAATGGAGCTGCCGCTGCAGCAATTTATGGTAGCCGCGCAAATGCCGGCGTTGTACAAATTTTTACCAAAAGAGGTAAAACAGGGGCGCCTAAAGTAAGCTTCAGCACCAGCATCATGAGCAGCAGCCTCCGTAAAAAAATAGGTGTCAACCAGGCGCCGGTAAAATTTGGCGGACCAACAGACGGACCCGGGGCACAAACACAGGATATTCTCACGCCCGCGTTAATTACCACTACGCCGGTTACACGGTATGATTACCAGGATTATATTTTTCGCAGTGCATTGGGTACAGACAATACCGTGTCAGTTAGCGGGGGTACCGATAAAACAAAATACTATGTTTCCGGCTCATACTTTTTTAACCAGGGTATAGTAAAGAATACCGATTTTCAACGTTTCAGTTTTAGAAGCAACGTTGAACAGACACTTAATAAATGGATGAGTTTTAACATTGGATTGAATTATGTAAACAGTACCGCCAATGAAAAACCGGATGGCAATTCCTTTTATTCGCCCATGAATTCGGTTACCATCATTGGTAACTTTCATAACATACAGCAAAGAGATGCATTGGGAAATATACAGGCAGTAGGAGAGCGTGGCAGGGCCAACCCGGTATCTGTTATTGAAGATATAAAACAGAAACAAACAACCAACCGTGTAATTGCCAATCTCGGTTTTAAACTAAAACCCATAGAGCACCTGAGCATTGATTACACAATGGGTATTGATAACTACGCCCAGAACGGAAGTACCTATATTCCACCGTTTGCGTATAACGTAAGTACTGCATTCTGGGGTGGCGGTCCAACGCTTGACCCAACACAAAACGGGTATGCCAGTGCAGCCACCAATAATTTCTTTGCTATCAATCATGATTTGAATGCAACCTATAATATCGATATCACAAAATCTGTCAATTCAGTAACACAGGTTGGCTTCTCGCAGCAATATGAAAAAAACAATTTTATTTTATCGCAGGGAAGGGGACTGGCGCCTTTCGTTCAAACAGTAAATGGCGCCAGTACTATTATACCGGGAACCGATGACCGCAGTGAAATATCTGTTTCAGGGGCATTCGTTCAGCAAAATTTTAAATACCGTAATCATTTATTTTTAACGGGTGCAGTACGGCTGGATGGCTCTTCGGTTTTTGGTGAAAACCAGCGTAACCAGGTGTATGCCAAAGCGAGCGCCAGTTATGTTATTTCAGGAACAGATTTCTGGGAAAAGCTGGGCGTATCCAAATGGTGGGATTTGTTCAAACTTCGCATTGCTTATGGCGAGAGTGGTAACCTTACGGGCATCGGCGCTTACTCAAGGTTTAATGCCTATGCGGCTACTTCGTTTATCGGAAGAACATCGCTTACGTCCAGTTCTACGCTTGCCAATGAAAATGTGAAACCCGAAAGGCAGCAGGAACTGGAATTTGGTGCTGACCTGGCATTCTTTTCCAATCGCTTGGGCCTTACCGTAAACGTATACAATAAAAAAGTAAAAGATCTTCTTATTAACCGTTTTATCGCGCCGACATCCGGTTTCTCAAGCCTGCAGGATAATTTCGGATCACTGGAAAATAAAGGTTTTGAAATTGTGCTGACAGGAGCGCCGGTTGCCAGCAAAGATTTCAGGTGGGATATAACGGCTATCTACAACCATAACCGCAATAAGGCTATTGATATCGGCCAGGCGCTGAACTTGTTGAGCACCAATGCAGGCGCACCGGTAGCAATCATACAGGGACAGCCCATTGGCGTATTCTACGGAACTTTTTTTGCTGCTAATAACGGGGAACTTGTAAAAACGGCGGCCGGCCTGCTCACCACAGAACTGGGCGTACAAAATAGTGTACTGGCATATACACCGGGCAGGGGCGCAAACGGTTTGCCTACCGGTGCGACGCTTCGTAAAATAGTGGGCAATCCCAACCCTGATTATACGGGCAGCCTTGTAAATGAAATCACATATAAAAAATTTGGCCTTCGCATTCAACTGGATGCATTACAGGGAGCAGATGTATGGAATGCTGACTGGAGAACAAGGCAGGGGGTAGGCAATGGAAAAGTTGCTGAACAGGAAGACCTGGGCCAGGTACCACGCGGTTATGTAGCCTCAGTATATGCTATAGAAGAATGGAGGGTTGATAACGGCGCTTATGTGAAACTGCGTGAACTGTCTCTCAGCTATGATTTTGGCAAAGTAAAAAGCATCAGTAATATCAGTATCAGTTTCAGCGGCCGGAATTTAATCAGCTGGGATAATTATAAAGGATACGATCCTGAAGTAAATGCAGGCGGGCAGAGTACCATATTAAGAGGAATTGATTTTGGTGCGGTACCTATTCCAAAAACTTTCAGCTTCGGTATCAAGGCATCCTTTTAACCCATAAAAAGATTTATTATGAAAAAAATAATTAAAATAGCAATATACCCGGTATTTGCGCTGATGTTGTTATCAGTGGGTACAGGTTGCAAAAAAAACTATTCCAATCCAAATGCAGCCACTTCGGCGCAGGTATTGAATTCCTCAAAAGGATTAATGGGGACCGCTATCGGTATACAACGAACCTATTCGCTGAACGTAGCGCCGGGTGTGTCAGATGCCAATGGACTGGTTACCGCTGAAACATTTTTATTAAATGCCGGTAATACGTCGGAACTACAACTTACAACGGGCGGTGCAGCAGTAGATGGTACCAATGCGTTGCTCGGCAATATCTGGACTACCGCCAACAAGTGTATCTATGATGCCAATAATGTTATTAACGGCGCAGCGCAACTTGGCGACAAAGGATATGCCAGCGGGTTAATTGGTTATGCTACCATTATTAAAGCGCTTTCTATCGGAAGCCTTTCTATGCTCTGGGAAAAAGTGCCCGATACTGTAGGCACTACAGCTACCACATTCATCGACCGTGTGCAGGGTTTCAATAAAGCGATTACTGCAATTGAAAAGGCGCAGGCAGCCATCAGCGCCAATGCCATCAGCGCTGGTTTTTTGACCGATATGCCGCCCGGTGTCGATATCGTAAATACATTAAATGCTTTAAAGGCCAGGTACTCGCTTTTTGCAGGTAATTATGCCGCCGCACTGGCTGCTGCCAATGTCGTCGATCTTACGAAAAAATCGACTTTTAATTTTGAAGCGGCCACTCCAAACCCGGTGTATAATACTGCCACGTCTACCAACAACTTATACCAGCCTGTAGATTCTACCCTGGGCCTTCCCGTTAGCATTGCGCCTGATTTGGCGGATAAGCGTATACCATTTTATACAACCATCAACGCTACCATCAATCCCCGGTACAGGTTAAACGGATTCTGGATAGCAGCCGCAAGCGCTATTCCCATATATTTTCCCGGTGAAATGACGCTGATAAAAGCAGAAGCCTACGCCCGGCAGGCAACTCCTGACCTTGTAAATGCAATTGCCGAGCTGAACAAGGTGGTAACTAAAAAACCTGCTGCCGATCCACTTGGCCTTGGTGCCGATTTGCCTGCTGTAGCACCAGTCACACAGGCTGATGTGCTTATCCAGATTTACCGTAACCGTTCTATTGAATTGTATTTATCCGGCATGAAGCTGGAAGACATGAGAAGATTTGGAAGGCCTGATACTGAACGCAAGCGTAATTTACTTCCTTACCCATTCCGGGAAAGAGACAGTAATCCCAATACGCCTAAAGATCCGCTGTTTTAAAAGCCCGGGCGTAACTAAAAAAATACTATCTTAATTGAACGATGCAGTCGTAAAGGGCTGCATCGTTCAATTAAATAGTTACAGTCATGAACGGTTCCTGCCTGAAAAAATGCCTGTTTGTTTTTTTTATTTTGTTTGTCAGCCTGCTTCCTGTCAGCAATGCACAACAACGTCCTCCCATTACTGGTATTGCTTTTGTGCAACTGCAGGTTAGCGATATGAAAAAAGCAGGTGTTTTTTATAATTCATTAATGGGTTATAATATAGTACCGGCCAAATCAATGGGTGGCAACAATACGCATTTTTTTGATGCACGGGTAAACCAGCGGCAACTTATAAGACTACAGGATGATTTACCTGCGGGGCAGGATGAAAGATTGATTGGCATTGCTTTTCAAACAACGGATGCTGAAGGGCTGCGCCTGTACCTGCAATCCAAGTCTGTGGTTGTTCCGGCTGCTGTGAACAAGGAACCGGGAATTCTTTCTTTTGCAGTTCATGATCCCGATAAACACCTGGTTATATTTGTGCAGCCTGTTGCTAACGCAAAAGGGCAATCGCAGAATGAATTGCAGGCTCCTGCAATCTCCCGGCGTATACTGCATGCAGGATTAACCATTGCCAGTACGCAGGCTGCAAATGTATTTTATGCAGATGTACTCGGATTTTCAGAAATATGGCGGGGCGGATCAAATGATAGTATTACCAGCTGGATAAATATGCGGGTCCCGGAAGGAACTGATTATCTTGAATACATGCTGGTTAACGGCCTGGTAAACCGTCAGCAGCTCGGAAGCATGCATCATATAGCATTAATGGTTCCGGATATGCAACAGGCGGTTGATATACTTGGTGCAAGGGCGCAAAAAACAGGTTACCCCGTAGCACCACCAAGAATAGGGCGTAATAACCGCTGGCAGCTAAATTTGTTTGATCCTGATGGAACAAGGATTGAATTGATGGAGCCATTTACCATGCGCTAAGATAAAATTGCAGCGCCTGCATAATAATTGAGTACAAAGCAGCCGCCTGCTAACTGGTTTATGTGAACCGCTCAATAAAGGTTTGATTAACCGTTGACAGTATGTTCTTTACACTGAAACACCCGGAGCCTTAACCAACTGATAAAATGTGTTTTTCCTTAACTTCCCGATTGGGTCATAGTATGTAATAAAGATCATTTTATATACAGTAGTCAAAAAAAGGAATAAAAATTATTCTTTTTGTAATCAATTATAACCCCTCCCGTCAATTCATGTATTATGCTAAAGAAAATTCTTAAATGGACAATGATAACACTGGGCAGCCTGCTTGCTATTGTTATTATATTGTATGCCATTGTTTATTTTAAAACAGAAGCAAGAATCAATAAAGTTTATTCGGTAACACTGCAAAAACTTACCATACCTGCTGACCCGGTGTCTTATATGGCCGGCAAGCATATTGCTGAGAACAGGGGCTGTATAGGTTGTCATGGTGCAAATCTTGGTGGTGGAAGGGCTTTTTTGGATGAAAAAACACCGGTAGGCATATTGTATTCAGCCAACATAACAAGTGGTAAAGGCGGTATTGATTTTACAGATGAGGACTGGATACGCGTATTGCGTCATGGGTTAAAAAAAGATAATAAATCCGTCTGGTTTATGCCATCACATGAGATCTACCACATTTCTAACCAGGAAATGGGGGAGCTTATAAGTTTTGTAAAAAGTTTTCCACCGGTTGATAAAACAATACCGGCCCATTCATTAAAACCTTTGGGAAGAGTACTGACATTTTTGAATAAATATCCTTTGCTGCCTGCGGAAATGATTGATCACAATGCTGTTTTCAAAGATAAAATACAACCCGGAATAACAGCAGAATACGGAACTTACCTGGCCACTACCTGCAGGGGTTGTCATGGCAATAATATGAAAGGCGGTCCGGCGCACGAACCAAATCAGCCACCTATTCCGGATATCAGTGCCACAGGGCATCCCGGTAATTGGCAGACCGAAGGTTTTATAGCGGCTTTGCGCACTGGTAAAACACCAGAAGGCAAAGCATTGGATGATGCCATGCCCTGGAAATTTTTTACATTTACAGACGATGAATTAAAAGCCATTCATTTGTATTTGAAACAAGTACATTGAGGCTTATACAAAATAACTGTAATTTTTTAAGATAGAATAATGATGTACGCTGGTATAATATACCGGAAAAATTATCTCATTTATCAGTTATGAAAAAAATCGTTGTTCTTGTTATACTCATAAATGGATTTGTGCAGGGACTGGTTGCGCAAAATAAAACTGTAGACAGCCTGCTTAACTGGATAAAAAATCATCCCAAAATTGATTCACAATACATCATCACACTGCACCGGATCAGCTGGCGGAGCGTTGATGAAAATCTGAAGCAATCATTTGCCTACTACGATAAAGTATCATACTACAGCGATAGCATGCATTTCCTTTTTGGCAAAGGCCTGGCACAGGTCAACCTGGGCGTTTTGTTCAATAAATCGGCCAATTTTGAAGCCAGTAATAAAGCCTTTTTCAGCGCAATCGGGTATGCAGACTCCTGCGGTGACCTGCGGTTAAAATCAACTTCACTGAATAATATCGGGGAGAATTTTAAAACCCTAAAAGACTTTGCCAAATGCCGGCAGTATGCGCGGGAAGCCATCGATGTTAATATAAAAATAGAAAGATGGATTGGCGTAGGAATTAATTATGAGTTACTGCAGAAATGTGACCTGGAAGAAAAATTGTACGATAGTGCCAAAAACAACCTGCTGCGCGGGTTACCTTATGCTGTTCTTTCCAGGGACAGCTCCCTTATTATGCAGTATTATCTTGGTTTTGGAAAACTTTATGCCATCAATAACCAGGCAGATTCAGCCCTGTATTATTTTAATTATGCCATCAATGAGTCTAAACGGAACGATCACCCCCTGAATGAATATGAAGGATACATGGCGCAGGTTCATTATTTAAGAAACATCGGTACAAATGAAAAACTTTCGTTGCTGAAAAAAGCCTTAAGGATCGCCAGCGAAACAAAAAGCCTGGAAAAAATATCCAATACGGCGCACGAGATGTCTTTTGCATATGATGAAAAGAATGACAGGGATTCCTCTGCAGCCTTTTATAAAATATACCGTACCACTGCCGATTCCCTGTTCTCTGAAAACAACCGGCGCAACGTAGTAATTAAGGAGACGGAATGGATGGTAAAAAGACAGGAAATAGAAAATGCACATTTAAAAGAGTTTACGCAATTGCAGGATAAAGAACTGGCTATAAAAAATGGATTGTTACTGGCAGTGCTGCTTTCTTTACTGCTCATTATTGTAGTCGCGTTCTTTATTTACAAATCAATACAGAGCAGCAAGCGGAATACTGAATCGCTGCTGAAACAAAATATAGCGGAAAAGCAAATGCAGGTGCTGCGATCACAAATGAATCCTCATTTTATATTTAACAGTTTAAATAGTATTGATGCCTTTATACAAAGCAATGATAAATACAATGCCACCATGTACCTGGGTAAATTCGCGAAACTTATGCGGAATGTGCTGGATAGCAGCAAACAGCATATTGTAACTTTTTCGAAAGACATTGAAACACTTAAATTATACATTGAGATGGAAGAACAGCGGAGTGAAAAAAAATTCATTACCGAACTGTTAATTGATGAAGAGCTGATGAACAGTGATTATAAGGTTCCGCCCCTCATTATTCAGCCGTTTGTAGAGAACGCTATAATACATGGCCTGCGTAATAAGAGTGATAACAGGGGAGTGCTATGTGTTAATATTTCAAAAACCGATAGCCAGATCGTTTATACCATTACCGACAATGGCATAGGCATGGCGGCTTCGTCACAAATACATACCGGCAAAGGAAACTCGTATGGCCTTGAAATGAGTTATGAGCGTGTCAAATTATTTAATAAAGAAGTGGCGCCATCGGTGCAGATTACCGATCTTTATGAGAATAAGAAAGCCACGGGTACAAAAATACAGGTTAAGTTAAATATAGTATGACATGACATACAAAGCAATTATCATAGACGATGAAGCCAAGGGCAGGCTGGCACTTAAACAAAAACTGGCAGATTATTGTCCGGAAATAGAAGTTGTAGCGGAGGCTGATAACGGACCCGAAGGCATTTTTTTGATTGAGCATCATAAACCAAGGCTAATTTTTCTGGATATTGAAATGCCGCGTATGAATGGGTTTGATATGCTAAGTGAAATCAAAGAAAAAAATTTTCACATAATATTTACCACAGCCTATGATCAGTATGCCATTAAAGCCATCCGTTTTGCCGCTTTTGATTATCTGCTAAAACCGGTAGATATTGACGAATTAAAAGCAGCTGTTGGGAAAATCCAGGATGTTAAACATACACAGGTAAAAAAACAGGTTGAATTATTGCGCCAGAATATGCAGCAACCTAAAATGCAATTGCATAAACTGGCCATCCCTGCGTTGGAAGGATTATTTTTTTATGATATTAACGAAGTGGTTCACCTGGAAGCCAATAGCAATTACACCAATATTTATTTTAGCAATAAAACAAAAATTGTGGCTTCCAAAACTTTAAAAGAATTTGAAGAATTGTTGCCAGAGGAATTCTTCTTCCGGACCCATCATTCACATATCATCAATTTAAACTACATCAAACGCTATATCAAAGGTGATGGCGGCCAGATTGAATTGCAAAATGGTAATTATGTAGATGTATCCAGGAGAAAAAAAGACGAATTTCTCAAGATAATCGGATTGTAAGCGTCAATTGCAAGTGGTGAAACGTGAGTGCATTAACACGTTTACACTACAGCCAATTAACTTTCTAGCTGCCTGCTTTATTCAAAACTTACCACCTGGAAATCCTCCATCAACCCATAATCATATAAATCATATTCCTTGCCTGGAATTGGTTTATACACATAGCGCCAGTGCCAGGGAGAGACAAGGCCCGGACTGGGTTTATTATAATGTGGTCCCAGCGTATTTTTTAAACTGCCGGTAATAATCAGTTCTGCATAATTTTTTCCGGGTTGTATATACCTGGTAATATCAAGACTTGTTTCATTGCCTATTAAAACCGCTACCTGTTTGCCGTTCACTTTTAGCAGCCCCACTGTTCCCTTCCATTTGCCTGGTTTAATCTTATATTGAATTTTAGTATTCTTCACCTCAAAGCTTTTGGCATATATCACTTCATGACCATACAAAGGCATTCCCTGTTCTTTCCAGCTTCCCATTTGTATTGGTTGAGCCGGAACTATACGCCATGCAGCGGTATCCGGCGCCAGGTTAAAATTACCCGTAATATATACAGGCTGAATTTCTGCATAGACACTCATACGGGGAGCAACCAGCTTTATGGTATTCTCCCCGTCATGTGTATACGCATTTATGCCAAATACAGAAAAGTTTTTATCCAGCCACCATTCATTTACATTGGGCTGTAGTTTGGTTCCGTTGATGAATACCTCCCACAATTGACTTCTTTCCACAACTGCTTTTAGCTGCAAATCATTGGTAGATTTTGTATCAATCATAAAATGATATGTTACTTCAAAACCAGTACCTGCTTTAAACGTATCGCGTGTTATGGTTTGATCCTTAAACTGGACGGATGTATTCCACGGATCGCCGTCATTAAAGCCATTGTATTTAAATAAGTAATCGGCAGCCAGGTAGAAATACTGGCGTGTCAGCAGCGTATCCTTTAATTTTAAATCACAAAAATCAAGTGTAAGAATATCAGGTCTTAATCTTTTGATTGATCCACTGGTAATTAGAACGACCGTTCCGGCCATTGTATTTTTTCCTTTTGCTGTTAAAGATTGTGAGGCAGATTTTTTATTTGCGACAAATAGTAAAAGGCTGCCCGCTTCCGGAAGATTATAGCCAATAGTAATTCCATTGCCCGATTTGGCTGAAGGATAAGGCGATATTGCCCCGGTTTGTGTGTTAAGCTCCATTGCTTCTTTGGCATCAATATAAAAATTTCCTGCTGCCGAATTAGTAATTGAAGAATTTGTAAGAAATATAAGTTGCCCATCCTGGGTAATGCGGCGCATGTGATACAAATCTGTTTTTGTAGTATCAATTATATCAAATTTAATCTCATTATTGGTGAAATATTTTTCAATCACCTCATAGTTAAGATCGCTGAGGCCATTAAACCGGACTGTTTTTAAAGCAAATTCCTCCAGGGCTTTGTCTTTTTCTCCGTTTACATATTGCAGTGTATCAAAAATAAGTACCTGGCCACCGTTTGCCTTAAAGTGTTTAAGGAGTTCAAAAGTTTCCGAATTAATATTTTCCATTCCGGCGGGAATAACAACCGTTTTGTAAGCAGCTTCACCAATAATAAACTGATTGCCGGTTACCTTTCCGTTCCTTTTAATAATGTCTTCACTGCCGAGATCATATTCAACCTGCGCCTTTTCAAGCCGGGTAATAAACGACTGAAAATCCTGGCCTGTTCTATAGGTGATATGCGGACTATCGATATAGCGGTAAGACATCCACGCAGTGGTGGTCGGTTCAAGTATAAGTATGGTATTTTTTTGTTTACCGGTTGATAATGCCAGTGATATTCTTGCGAAGTGTTTGTTCAGCCCTCCATAATAAGGCCACCATGGATTGTGATAAGTAAAAGATTGCGGATAATCATATTTTCTTGCACCTTCCAGCGACATAAACGCGAGGTGCTGATTAAGTGTATTAATTCCTAAAACAAATTCCCAGTCACCCAATCGTTTCATGTCTTTAAAAGTTAATTCCCAGCCGCCACCCCCATAAGTCTCACTCAGTGTTCTTTTTTTACCCAGTTGGTTGGCTACGCTTGCCAGTTCCTTTACTGAACGAATATTACCAAACTGTGCGTCATGACTGTATTCATTAAACTGGTTAAAAAGCATGTCAATACCGGGCCGCTGATGCCAGGCATACATAGCCATATTATCGGGTCCGTGCATAGGACTCGGCCATTCATGCTCCCAGTAATGACCGGTCCATTCCAGTTTTTTTTCAGTGGTATATTTATTCATTGGTTTACTCCAGTATTCAATAAATAAATCAAGCAGGACCGAATGATAGTTATGACGAATCTTTTTCCAGTTGCCCGTTTCTTCAAATAGTGAAGGAAGATTTTCTTCAAGACGATACCCCCATTTTTGCCTGAAGGTTGAAAACAGGAGCGGTGTCCAGCGGATACTTTTATTATTTGTAGATTCTATGTTGGGTTCATCAGAAAAAATACCTTTTACTGTTTTGCCAAATTCATTACCCACGATGGGTTCATAACCATTGCGCATCGTGATATCAAGAAATTTTTCTGTAACGCCCGGCACCATTAAATCAACATATGAAAAACCCCCATACCATGGCGAAGTATAATAAAATTCTTTTTTAAAAATGTAATAAGTGCCCAAACTTGTTTTGTTTTTATCAGCAACAACTTTTAAAGAACCATCGGTTTGTTTTTCAAGTGCAATAAAGTATTGCTTGCTGTCAGGCAGGCTGTTAATTTTTTGCATCGTCAGCATCTGTGCCTGGTTATAAGAAGCCGGCATTGCTGCTGGAACATGACCACCTGCAAAGCCACTGGGGTAGGAATTTTCATCATAAATCCAGATATCAAGATCCAGCTGTTTTGCTTTTTGCATGGCATATTTCCAAAGCGCCAGCCATTCTGTTCCCAAATAAGGTGTAACAAGTCCGGGTCTTGGATGAACAAATACGCCGCCAAAAGATTGTTGCCTGAAACCAGTGAGCATTGAATCAATGATTTCTTTTGTTACTTTAGTATTCCATACCCATAAAGGGGCGCTTCCAAATTGTTTATCTGGTTGAGCAAACTGTTGCTTTATGTAAGAAAATGAATTTCGGTTGGTGGTTTGCTGCGCATAGCAATGGCAGTTTACGCATGCAAGAAAACAAAGCAGTATGATTTTGCCGGTATTCATTGTGTAAGGTTATTTAAAAAAGGAAAAGTTCCACTCATCTGCCCAACTTATCCGGGGCTTACCGTTTTTGATAGTCATAGGCAACCAAATATACCTCGAATCCGGAAGATCGGTTTTATTCCAGCGATCTGCCAAGAAAATAAATGCATCTTTTTTACCCGGTACTTTTATTGCATAAGTGCTTTGCGATGTATACGTGATGGCAGAATCTTTACCGGTGCATGGATTGTCATGCTGTTTCCATTCGCCCAGCATCTGGTCTGCTACTGCGTAAGAAGCGGCATTTGGCGCCCAGCCAGTGCAGCCGGAAGAAAATAAATAATATTTTTTGTTGTATTTGATAATAGCGGGCGCCTCACGTGATGATCCGATAAGGATTCTTTTTTCAATCAGGGTATGTTGCAAATAATCACCGGAGAGCAGTGTAACATGCATGGTAGCATTGCCTTCAGATGAATACAGGTGATAGGCTTTGCCGTCGTCATCCTGGAAGATGGTCATATCTCTGGCATCATGGCCATTCGGCTTCTCACTTTTAATAAAGTGATAAGGCCCTGTGGGTTTATCACTGACTGCAACACCTGAATGTGCATAGCTGTAGTCTTCATTATCCAGGTGTAACCACATCACAAATTTACCCGTCTTCTTATTGTAGATCACTTTGGGTCTTTCAATTACTTTGCTGGTGTACAGGTCACTTGCGCTGTCTGTAGTATTGGAAGCTAATGCTACACCTTCATTTTTCCAGTTCAATAGATCGTTTGATGAATAACAATTAACACCACCTGCAGGAACACGGTAATCCTCCCATGAAGTAACATAAGCCACCCGTACTGTTCCCCCTTTTTTTATCTCTCCAAACCAATAGTAGATGCCTTTGTGCAAAAGCAACCCGCCGCCATGTGCATTGATTGCATTTCCTTCGGTGTCCTTCCATATTTCTCCCGGAGAGAAATTTGTTTGTTGCGCTGAAAGTTTGTTGCCCGTTAGTATTGTAGCAAGAATAATGGCCGTAAAAAATATTTTTTTCATAATCATGATTTTGGGATGGGGGATATTGGGTTTGAAATTGGATCGGTCAAACGGGGATGTCGGACCGGTCTGACGTCTCCGTCTGACCGGTTAGTAAGATGCGCCAATACCCTTTGCACCTGCCGCCGTTTCATTAAGGGTTTTGCTGCCATTGTCAATCCCAAACAATGTTTTCAAATCAAGTCCGCCTTTGTATAAAGCTGATGATGAAACCGGTTTGTAATTATTATATAAATAAATTAAAGCAGGATCGGTCAGGGTGGTATGCCCTGCATTGGCAAACAAAGGATCAATATTACATCCTGCAATATTGTTATTGTATTTTTCTTTACTTTTTGTATTGGCCCATGTCTGAAAATCAGTAAATCCGTCAATAATAAATCCACCATGCAGGCTGTACCAGTTGTTTCCGGGATAAACGCCGTTGGTGTCTTTGCCAATTATAAGCATAGCAGCAAATCCTTTAGGTGTCCTGTACTGGCAATTACGGACTAAAAGTAAAAATTTCGGATGATTTTGCAGACTAGATAATCCTTTTTAGAAAAAATTTCATGTTAAATGTGTCACTTGACCACTCTTTTATTACAGATTGCTTCTTTACCCTACATTCGTATTATATAACTATACCAAATGGAGCAATTTAAAGCACTTTTACAGGATTTGTATGACAGGATACCCAGGAGGCACACTGCAGAAAATGTGATCGAAATTAATACTATAGTAGATGAATACGCGGATATACTCGGTAAGATAGAATCCATCAATCCATGGTATGAAAAAAATACAGCAATTTTTTATCCTTCACTGGAATCAATTCAAAACAATATAAAAATGTCTAATAGTAATAAGCATTCAAAAAAAGCGAAGGACGCATTGTTTGATGAGGCTTCGGGTGCCCTGAAAGATGATATACAATCATTAATTACGGTATATGGTACAGGGAAGGAAGGCTAATCTTTATAGTTTTTTGTATTATACTGCATTTGTTTTATAAAGATAAAAAGCTATGGTGTTAGTGCTGTTGCTCCAAAAAACAGCCACCTGTGGACTTTTCATTGGTGATGGTCGTTTCTATAACACTGGTAAAACGAAATGCAATGCAATAAAAATGGAATTCATTTCATTGAATAAAAAGGACCCAGAAGAAGCAGCAGGTGTATTAAAGTCAATAAAATAAAGAAATGTTTTGCCGGGATTATTTTAGATTCGCCCTGCGATTGCTCATCCGGTAATATGGCTGTTTAATAATTTAATGTATGAAATATTTTGCCAGGCTTACATCTCTTTCTGCTATCTTTTTTTGCTATACGGTCTCCGTGCAGTTTGCCCGGGCCCAGCAGCCGGTAGTTCCTGTTGTAAAAGATAGGTTGCAACAGCTTGCATCGCCTGAACTATCCGGGTTTATTGGCAGAAAACTGGATGCAGCTTATAAGAACCGTATACTGGCACAGGATGCTGATAATTTAATAAAACCTTTTCTTAACCGCACCGAAAGCTCTTGCTGGCAGAGTGAATTCTGGGGCAAATGGTTTACATCTGCGCTGCTTGCATACCGTTATAAACCAACTGAACAATTAAAAAACGTACTGGATAAATCTGTAACGGATCTTATTGCTACACAGGCAGCAGACGGTTATATTGGCAATTATGCACCCGGTAAACATTTGCAGCAATGGGATATATGGGGCCGCAAATACTGTATGCTGGGCCTCATTGGATATTATGATCTGATGCAAAACCGTAAAGCGCTGGATGCTGCCGGCAAGATTGCCGATCACCTCATCAAAGAACTGTCAGATAATAAAGTGCCAATAGTTAAACTGGGCAACCATCGTGGTATGGCAGCTTCATCTGTACTTGAGCCAATTACGCTGTTGTATACACGTACGGGCAATAAACGTTACCTTGATTTTGCAGAAGAAATTGTGCGGGAATGGGAGACAGATGATGGTCCGCAGCTGCTGTCAAAATCTGTAACGGCAGTGGGTAAACGTTTTCCCAAACCGGTTCACAGCTGGTATGGATGGGAGCAGGGACAAAAAGCCTATGAAATGATGTCCTGCTATGAAGGGCTGCTGGAATTATACCGCATTACCGGAAAAGAAAAGTACAAAGAAGCTGTTGTAAACACCTGGGAAAGTATAAAAAGTACTGAACTGAACATCGCCGGTTCAGGTTCCGCCATGGAATGCTGGTTTGGCGGAAAAGACTATCAAACACTGGCTGTTAATCATTACCAGGAGACTTGTGTTACCGCTACCTGGATTAAACTGAGCCAGCAATTGCTACGGCTTACCGGTGAAGCCAAATATGCCGATGCAGTTGAACAAACTTATTATAATGCATTATTGGGCGCTATGTATACAGATGGTTCTGACTGGGCCAAATACACGCCTTTATCAGGTGAAAGGCTGAAAGGAGAGGAGCAGTGCCATATGGGAATAAATTGTTGTGAAGCCAGTGGTCCCCGGGGATTATTTACCCTGCCGCTTACTGCCGTTATGAAAGCGGAGGACGGTGTAAATGTCAATTTTTTTACAGCAGGAAAGTTTACTGCAAAAACACCCGGCAATCAAACTTTAATTATTGAGCAGTCTACCAGTTACCCGGTTTCCGGAACGGTTATTATTACCGTACGGCTTCCGAAAGCAGAAAAATTTACGCTGCGTGTGCGCAATCCTTACTGGAGCCAGCAGTCATCCATAAACGTAAACAATGAAGTGGTACCAATAGCTGGTTCCGGTAATTTTATACCGATCAGCCGCAACTGGAAAGATGGTGATACAATAGCCGTTTCATTGGATATGCGTGGGCATCTGTTTAAATCGGGTGTCAGCAATGAATACTTCGCCATTACACGTGGCCCGCTTGTTCTTGCCAGGGACATGCGGCTGGGTTTGCCTGATACCGATGAACCATTAACCCCCATCCTTACAAAAGATGGCTTTATAGATCTGCAGCCTGTTGAAGAGGCGACTGCTAATTATTGGTTTAGTGCAAAAGCATCTTTTATTACAGAATCACATGCTGAAGGTGGTCCCAGGTCTATACAGGTGGTATTATGCGATTATGCATCTGCGGGAAGTACATTTGACCCATCTTCCAGGTTCAGGGTTTGGATACCGCAGCTGATAGATTCGCAGAAATTACCCTGAAAAAAACAATGTTATAATGTAAGAAACACAGCAATTAGGGTTTACTGATTTTATTATGAACAAGTATAAAGCCATGCATTTTTTTAAGTGGATAATATTTTTTGTGATGGGTTTTGTAATTATTGCTTTTAGTAAAAAAAGCGAAAGGACTGCAACTGCTATTGCTATCATTGATACAGTTCATCCCGATTCACATATACTTTGCAGGGTTCCGTCGAGGGCTGTTGCATTAACTGCATCTATTAAAAGAAATACTGGTGAAGTTAATGGTTACAGTGAAATGGTATTTATTAAAGGAGGAAGTTTTAAGATGGGATCTGCTGATTTTGCAGATGCACAACCTTTGCACGGCGTAACGATAAATAGTTTCTGGATGGATGAACATGAAGTAACCAATGCAGCGTTCGCTTTATTTGTAAAAGCCACCGGGTATATAACTATCGCAGAAAGAAAATTAAACCCTGCGGATTATCCGGGCGTGCCTGCTGATAAACTGGTGCCTGGTTCTGCAGTATTTACCCCTGGTGTTCAAAAAGTGTCACTTGACAATCCGTTGCAATGGTGGCAATATGTGCCTGGTGCTGATTGGAAACATCCGAAGGGGCCGCACAGTAATATAAATGAAAAGCGAAACGATCCCGTTGTACAGGTATGTTACGCAGATGCTGCAGCTTATGCAAAATGGGCCGGTAAAAGGTTACCTACTGAAGCTGAATGGGAATATGCCGCAGACGCGGGGAAATCAAATCAAAAATATTATTGGGGCAAAGAATTAAAGCCGGGTGGTAAATGGGTGGCCAATATTTTCCAGGGAAGCTTCCCGGAGGGAAATACAGCAGAGGATGGGTATACAACACTTGCGCCTGTAAAATCATTTCCATCCAATGGCTATGGTTTATACGACATGGAAGGTAATGTATGGGAATGGTGCAGTGATTTGTATCGCCCCGATTATTATAAAAGCAGCCCCGTTAATAATCCCAAAGGGCCAGGAGATAGTTATGACCCTGATGAACCAGGCGCAGAAAAACATGTGCAGCGCGGTGGATCATTTTTATGCAGTGATGAATATTGCGTCCGGTACAGGGCAGGCAGCCGCGGTAAAGGAGAAACAAGCAGTGCCAGCAATAATCTTGGATTTCGTTGTGTGAAGGATAAATAAATAACCAACCAGGTACGAAAGTGATTATTTTAATTTTAGGCTGTTTTAACTCCTGCCCGTTTGAAGAAGAGCAGGGTGAGATCGGGTAACCACATTATGGTTCATACTTGAAAGCCGTTACATTTTATGCTCTATATAAGTTTTCTTTCAACAGCAAGTCTTATCAGGCTTGCTGTATTTTTCACATGTAGCTTTGCAAGCAGGTTTTTGCGGTGGCTGTCCACCGTGAATGAACTCAAAAATATTTTTTCAGCAATCTGCGGATTGGTATATCCTTCGGCAATCAATCCTAAAATTTCTTTTTCCCTCGGTGAAAGCTCAGGTAATTGCGTGGTAGATTTTTGATGCTCTTTTAATGCTTCTCCGGCTTCTCCGCTAAAAAAAATACCGCCTGCCATTACAGTTTGTATTGCTTTCAGCAATTCTTCTTTGGTTGAGTTTTTTAGAATATACCCGGATGCGCCGTTTTCCATCATCTTTTTAATATACAATCCCTGGTTAAAAGTACTCAGCCCCAGAATAAAAATACCCGGGTAAGTTTCTTTCATAAGCCTGCATAATTCAACGCCATCCATACCCGGCATGCTGATGTCCATTAATATTACATCTGCCGTATTGCTTACAAAAAATCCCTGGCAGGAGGCGGAATTCATAGCATGGCCTGCCCATTCAATCCCTTTTTCATTTTGCAATAATGAATGTATGCCTTCAATTACAACAGGGTGATCGTCTACAATAAATACACGGGTCATAATTATACATTAAATTCTATATTTATTAAAGTGCCTTTACCGGCTTCAGCATGAATAGCCAACTGGCCTTTCAGATAATCTACACGGCTACGCACATTTGCAAGACCGGCGCCATTGTTATTTCCGGTAAGGCTGGTATCAAACCCTTTTCCATTATCTTCTACTACAATATTTAAACGGCTTCCGTCACGGATCAGTTGTACAAAAGCTTCTGTTGCGGCTGCGTGTTTAATTGTATTGTTGAGCAGCTCCTGTACAATCCGGTAAATAATTATTTCAGTTGAATTTTCCAGGCGTGTTTCCATGCCAAGCGCCTGGTATTTTACAGTAAGCAGCTTTGTGGCATTGATGCTGTTGCAATATTCTTTTAGTGCTTCGTCCAGCCCGAATTTCGTCAGCATTTCAGGCATGAGATTATGCGCTACCCGGCGAAGCTCCTTGATAGAGGTATCTATCATATCCAGTGATCGTTCAAAAACGACCATGTTTTCAGGTGTTATAATTAAATTGTCTTTCATATTGATCAGGGAAAATTTTACACCAGATAATAAACTACCCAGGCCATCATGCAAATCTTTGGCCAGGCGGCTTCTTTCATCTTCCTGCCCTTTCAGCATGGAATCAACTGCTACCAGCAACTTGTCTTTCTCCAGTTCACTTATACGTTGAAGTTGCAACCGTTGTTTTTGTTTATAGGTTCTGTAGGTCAGCAATGAAATTAAAAGAATGATAAAGGCACTGCCAATAAGAATATAATTGAGAATATTTTTTTGCTGCAGCTGCGCGTGCTGTAGTTTTATCTGGCTGTCTTTTTTTTCCGTTTCATATTTTTTTTCCAGGTCGGCACTGCTTTTAACTACTTCTGCATTTAAAACAACTTCATAAATAGAGTCTGTTTTATTTTTTGCGGTTACATACCCGGGAAAATCAGCATCCCTGGCTGCGATACTCGACAGAACGCTGTAACTGTTTACCATTACAATTCTGAGCGTATCCTGTACGGCAATGGTAAGTGCCCCGTTAATGTACTTCCTGGCCAGTACATTGTTACCGCTTAAAAAACTGGCATAGCCCATTGAATACAGTGCAGACGCTTCCATATCCCTGCTTTGCAATTCTCTGGCAACCGCCAGGGATTTTTCAGACGCTTTAACCATTTCAGCATACATACCTGTATTTGAATATAGCGTAGATACATAACCGTAAATGCTTGACTCGGCAAATTTATCGTTCAGCCTTACTGATTCCCTGATGGCTGTTTCATAATAATATAAGGCACTGTCCGGCATGGAAAGCCCGTCATAACTCTGCGCAAGCGTTGCATAAGCCCGGTTAATATAATCACTGGATTTTTTATATACGGTATATAAGCGTACCGAGTACAGTCCGATATCTACAGCTTTTCTGAATTGCCTGAGACTGTTGTAACAATTAGACAAGTTATGGTAGACTGCTGAAAGTTTTGAAGAATCTTTAACTGCTTCTATCACATTGGTTACCTGCAGTGCATAATCCAGTTGCTCTTTAAAGTTCTGTTGCAAGCCATGCACAATTCCAATGTGGTTAAGAATTACAACAACCAATGAGGAGTCTTTTAATTGCCTGGCAAGTTCAAGCGCTTTGCTGTTTTCATCTTTGGCTTTTGCATAGTCACCCTTAGTAAATGAAACGATTGCGCGTTGTTCATAATAAGTAAACATGCCCCTGGTGTATCCAAGCGATTCAGATAAATGCTTCGATTTTTCTAAATAATAATAGGAGGAATCCTGGTTATTGGTTTCGTAATATTTTGCAATGCCCAGCAGTGTCTTTACTTTGCTGGTATCTTCTTTTGCGCTGAGAAGAGTATTCAATAAACTATCTTTTTTGTGCTGTTGCCTTTGTGCCGGAAGAACTGCCGGTGGCAGGAATAAAACTATTATAATTATTCCTTTTAGCATACTACAAAATACGGTTTAGTTGCGGTAATCTTCATACATCCCTTTAAAATACCAGTTTCAGGTGATTCTTGCTGCCTTGTATCTGAATCACTGTTTCGGGGGATCAGCCGGATTACCGGCTTATTTATATTTGGTCATTACAGTTCACCATCCGTCCGCCGGCATTTATTTAACAGCCATTAAAATAGTTTACTGTGCAGGTAAGAAGTTGCCAGTCCGTAGTGGTTTTAATTCGTGCCCTCTGAAAGCCTGTGGGATGGACGCTTCCCTTAATAAATTTCCAATCTCTTTATAATACCTGGCATCCATCATTTTATTCATTACCCCCGGCTCAACTGGTATTGGGTAAGATTAGCATTGTACTATTTCCATTAAACACCACTAAAAATAAAACCAATGAAAAGAATTCTACTAAGCAATTGCCTTATTTTAATAGTAGCCTGTGCTGCTGCACAACCCTGTGTTACTTTTGAAGGTCTTGGCCCGGTACATCCTACATATGGAATTAATGTCTTTGGGCAGGCAGCATCAAATTTTCCGGTGGTTCCTTTGTATTGGAACCGGTTTTATAAAACGAATGAATTGACTGGCCAGATAGAGCCAATGGGCTGTGCATATCCGGCAGACCCAAATATTCATGAATTAGGCGCCTGTGCCTGTATACTCAGCGGTTTTTATTTTAGAAAAGTTACACCCAGCTGTGATCCAACACCGTGTGATGGCGATGTTGACCTTCCGCGATTGCCAAAAACGGATAATAACAGCGCCAGCAATAGTTGGTCTGCCGGTGCAAGCTGGGTAGGAGGACAAGTGCCGGATATCTCTTCTTCACTGGCAATTATGGTTACAAAATCAACGCTGGTAGATGCAGACATTACTGTTTCCGAAAATCATTGGTTATTATTTTCCGACGGTAGCAGTTCCATACTTGCTGGTAAAACGGTTACGCTTAATTCCGTAATGCAAATAAAATCCGCAGCGCAAGTAGAGAATTTTGGAACATTAAAAGGAAACGGTCAAATCTTCGGCTCACTTACAAACAGCGGTATTTTATCACCGGGAAATTCACCTGGCAGATTTACTATTGTTGGCAATTACACTGCAACAGCCTCAGCAGTGCATCAGTTGGAAATTGCTGCTGCCAATCTTTATGATACGATAAGTATTGCTGAAGATATATCCGCACCAGGTGGAGTTGCCGCATTGAATGGAACGCTTACCGTTGGCTTATTAAACAGTTTCAACCCTTCTTCAGGGGATAGCTATAAAATTATGACATACACATCCGCTACAGGAACCTTTACAAATGTTAATTTACCTTCATTACGCAATGGTCTGTCATGGGTTGTCAATTACAATGCGGCCGACATTACCTTGCAGGTAACCGGTGTTCTGCCTGTTACAATTTCATCTTTTAAAATTGATAAGAAAGACAACGGCGTACAGGCAGTATGGACTACCGAAAGTGAAATCAACGTAAAAAATTATGAGGTGGAGAGAAGCGCAGACGGTGCTTATTTTAGTAAAGCAGGATCAATTAATGCAAATGCTGGTATAACAAACCGGTATTCCTGGTTCGATGCATCCCCTTTAGCCGGAAAAAATTATTACCGCATCAAATCTATTGACATAGATGGCAAGTTCAGTTATTCTAAAATTCTTGTAATAAACAATGGGGATAACAATAAAATTGCTGCATATCCCAATCCGGTAAAAAGAGGTGATGTTCTGCAACTAAACCTGCAAAACAGTACGGCTGCTAAAATAGAAATTACAAATACAGTTGGACAAGTACTGTACAGCAAAACAGGTAAAGTAACAGGCAATTTGTATATCCCTGTTCCTTCCACATGGTTAGCAGGACAGTATGTATTAACGGTGGTAAGCGAAAATAAATTAATAACTCAAAAAATACTGATCCGGTAATCTTAGCGATTCCTGTCTGTTATTTTTTTGAGAAAAGAAGTGCATAGATAACATACAGCCATCCTAAAATACCATGAATAATCGCCCATAAAACAGATTTGTTGCGGGACCATGAAATAACCACTGCTATAATAGTACCGAGGCCCACCCCGGGTGCTATGTAGACAGGCTGTTGATAAACATAACCGCCGTCTGGGCCTGCAGAACAGGAAGCGAAAAGAAGAAGACAGGAGGCTATAGCCAGCCAGTATTTATTTTTCATGATATATTTTTTAATTACCTTTTGCATAGTTAAGTAATTTTTTTTGCAGATAACCTGTTCCAATGGCAAGTTTGTTTTTTTTGTGTTTGCCCATGGGTACCGCCAACTATGTAAATAATTATAACTACATTACTTTATGACAAGGATAAAAAAGAGAAGATCAGGTAAGAAGAAAACATCTGATCAGCAAAGATCCACTGCTGGCAGAAGGAAAGCCCGTTCTGCAGAAAAAGCAGCATCGATGCCTAAAGAGCAGGATGCAGCAAATGAAACGACAAAAAAAGCACCCTCCCATAAAAAAAAGTTTGCATCCGCCAATGCTGGCAGAAGAGGGGCACGTGCGGCAGAAAAGGGAGCGTCAGCATTTAAAGAACGGCGCGCAGCAGATGGCGTAAAGGCAAAAAAATCACCCCTGGAAAAAGAAACAAATGCACCTGTTAAAGCTACCGGCAAAACAAGATCTGCCGGGTCAAGAAGGGTAGCAGTGAGCAGGAGCGTGGCAAATACTTTTAAAAAGAAAGTGGTAAATAAAACAGAAAACCCTGGTAAAAAGAACGTTCCGCCCAAAAAAACGAGTAAAGGTTTTGCTCCCTGGAGTAAGAATAAATTTAAGCGTAAAGATAAAGATAGTTAACGCTGATGCTTAACCGGCCTTTTCTTAATGATATCATGTATGCTGGTAAGTAAAGACTGTGTTCCTGCAGCGTCCTGCAGTATTTGCCAAATCATTACACCACCTGCATTTTTTAAAGCCAGCCTGGTTTTATTTTGGATGGTAGACAACCCGTTGTAGTAGATAGCACCTCCGCCGGGGGGCATGATGGTATCCTGCTGCCCGGCATTTTGAAAGGTAGTTACAATGTTTCCATAAGGCATACTCTCTCCATAGGTTGTTCCAAAACCATAGCCATAAAAAGGAAGACCAAGGTTTATTTTATTTTTTGGAACATGCCTGGTATTTGTCCAGTAATAAAGATCTGAAACGGCTTTTTCGTAAGTTGAATGCGGGCCGGGATCAGCGGGCCGCCAGGGACCGGTTTGATCATAAGACATCACATTGATAAAGTCAAATTTTGCCAATGCTGCGTTGCTGATGAGTTGTGCGTTCCAGGTAGCCAAAGCAGCGGTTAATAGTTTGCCCTGTTTTTTTAACCCGGCAGATAAGTCAATAATAAATGCTTCATAATTTTTAGTAAGGTTATCATTTTCCAGGTCTGCATCAATCCCATCGAAATGATGATCGGCAGCAAGTTGAATCAATTTGTCAACAAATGCTTTCCTGTTCTCCATTCTCAGTAAGCTGTCATAATAGGGATTGAATTTTCCGCCACCCACAGACATAAGCACTTTTACCTTATTGGCGCGGGCCAGGTTAATCAATGAATCAATACCATTTGGCAAAAAAAGGTTGCCCAGCGAATCAGGATTTACAAAAGCAATATTGAGGTGCGTTAATCTTTTAATAATACTGTCACTTACAGGAGTCACCGGTTGCCGCTGTAAGGGAACATATCCCACTACCCTGAATTGCGAAAACATGGCAGCGGGTAGCAGCATGCTGAGAAAAAATGATAACATGTAGTGCTTCATCAATATTTATTGTTTGCAAAAATCATCATGATTTTTATCTTCCTGCCAGGTATATTCTATTTGATGGGAGACATCTTTTGCAAATGCATGCCCGTGTACATCATTAAGAAACCCTAAAGTCATATCCATGCCGGCACTTACGCCGGAGGAAGTATAATATTTATTGTCGACTACCCAGCGTGCCTGCCTGATCCAGTTTACTTTTTCACCCATACTAATCACCCAGTCAAAGGCCCTTTTATTGGAAGTGGCTTTCCTTCCATCAAGTAAACCTGTTTTTGCAAGCAATACAGTGCCGGTGCAAACAGTGAATACATATTTACTGGAAGCAGCAATTTGCCTGATGGCATCTATTAATCCAATATTGGTTACTTCTACCCGTGTGCCATAACCGCCTGGAATAAGAAAAATATCTGTTCCGTTATTGATTGCTTCAAGTTTTCCTGTTTGAATAGAAACGCCATGTTTATTATTTATCAAACCACCTGGTAATGAGTAAAAGCTGATTGTGTACAGATCAGTCAGCCTTCCCAATATTTCCACCGGACCAAAAACATCCAGGGTTTCAAAATCTTCGAAAAGTAAAACGGACACATTCATGAAAAAGATTTAACAGCTGGATGAATAAAAAATTATTGCTGCCGCAACTTACTGCTATTGACCCACTTTGTATCATGGAAACTTTATTTTTTAATTGATAGCAAAATCGAACATGTGATGCATCGGAAACGGACAGTTCTCATGATATCCCTGGAAAATGATATTGATTTACAAGACTTTCCGTCTGGCACGTTTAAAGCATTGTATAGTACGAACATTTATTCTAACCAGAAAAAAAATTAAATATGAAAAATTTTGTAAAAACCACAGCTTTCGTAGTTGCAATTATCCTGGTAGCTGTTTATCAACCAGCCCAGGCCGCCGGAGGTCCTCATTCATGGTATTCATCAATTACCAATTACCTGACAGATGAAAAGAATTTCAGCTTTGAATTGAATTTGCAAGATAATGATGAGGTAATTTGTTTAAGCATTCAAAACCCGGGCAAAAAGGATTTGTCTGTTTCATTGAGTGATCCGGATGGTAATACACTGGATAATTTTTTTACTGGCCGCAAATTTACAAAAATGAGCAAGCAGTATAATTTCAGCGGGGCGGAAGAAGGTTTGTATACAATCATCATCAGTGATGGAGCAGAAAAAATTAAACACCAGGTAAAGTTTGAACGTATAGCTGCCAGGCCAGTCAGCCGCCTGATAGTTCAATAGAAATCATAAACAAAGCAGGCCACAGACATTGTTTAGTTAAGCAGTAGTTTTTATGCAACCGGGAGAATGTTTTTACATCCCCCTTTTTATTGGTTTATTATCTACCGTAAAAGAGATAAGTAAATAATAAATGATTATAATAAACTTTCTAAAACAGCTTTGGTTGATTCAAGTCCTTTATGGCGGTAACAAGCCATACCTGTTTTTAGGGCAGCATCTATCAGAATTTGCCTGTCGTCAAAATAAATGCATTCTTCGGGGCTGGCCTGTGCAATACCCATGGCAATGCGGAATATACCAGGATCAGGTTTGCGCATGCCTACTTCGCAGGATGAAACAAAAGCGTCAAAAAAATCATGGAGCCTGAATTTTTGAATACGGTAATCATTTAATTCTTTTCCTTCGTTGTTAATAGATATAAAACGGAACTGATCCCTATATTGCTTTTTCCATTGTATCAGCCACTGAAGTGTACCGGGCAACTCAACTGATTGTTCCAGCATAAATTGGATAAACACATCTTTAGTAAAATTCCGGGGCCGGTAAAACAATGTGGTATTTAAATACTCGTCCAGCGAAATCTTTCCTATTTCATATACATTGAAAATGAATTCGTGCAGAATATTCATTTCTTCATAGTCAAAACCAAATTTTACTGCAGCAGCCTGCCTTGATTCATGTCCCCAGCCATTTGTTAAGAGAACTCCACCAATATCAAAGAAAACTATTTTGTTAAAAGATGTAGCCATAGCAATAAAGATACTGATTGCCGGTCTATTTTACTTTAACAAAGATGCAACTAAACAGGTGGTATATTTACACTCTTAAATGGTATAAATATGAACAGACTTAATTGCTGGAAATGCATGCTGATATTGTCGTCTTTGATGGCGCTGGCTGTATTTTCATAACTTTGCTTAATGCTAATTTCATAAAAGCAGGCCCCCTGGCCTGCTTATTTTTTGGATATACATTATTAAATTATACAGTATTTTTTATCCATATAGCATAAGTTCGTGAAACCGGGATACCTTTCGCCGGATACCGAAATAACCACAAAAAAGAGCGAATAATCGTTTATTTGCGGGCGTATGTTCTCAATTTCAATTGCCTTTTAAGCAAACCGGCTAAAAATCAAAACAGTGCCTTATATTAGTACATTAAATCAACTGCTTTACAATGACTGTAAAATATAAAAGTGATGTGGTAGAATGGCAAAAGGTATTGAACCTGAAAAACTTCCTGCACATTGCTATTGGTATTGTCTTAGCCGTGCTGGCAATGAAGGGGTTTATGATACCCAACCGGTTTCTTGATGGAGGCATTACCGGCATTTCCATCTTATTGTATGAAATTTTTCACATTAATATCAGCTTGCTGGTAATTGTCTTAAATGCAGTGTTTATCTATCTTGGGTACAGAAGAATCGGTAAAACTTTTGCGGTGCAAACCACCATCGCCGTTATACTGCTTGCTGTGGCCTTGTTTTTTGTAGATATTAAACCCATCACGAGTGATAAATTACTGATTGCTATTTTTGGCGGATTATTAATGGGTACAGGCGTAGGGTTGGTTATTCGCGGTGGTGGTGTAATAGACGGTGCAGAAGTAATAGCTGTTTTTACCGGGCGTAAAACCGGGTTCTCCAACAGCGAAATTATTATGCTTATTAATACTATTATTTTTGCGGTGGCAGCATTGAAATTTGATATAGAAACTGCTATGTATTCCGTCATTACTTATTTTACGGCAACCAGGGCCATCAATTATGTGGTAGATGGTATTGAGCAATTTACCGCTGTCAATATTATTTCTGCCCGCCATGAAGAAATAAAAAATTTCCTTGTAAATGAAATGGGAAAAGGAATTACAGTGTACAAGGGAGAACGTGGCTACCTGCCCGGCAGTTTCGATATTAAAACAGATACAGAAATCATTGTTACAATTGTTACCCGCCTGGAGATAAAACAAATACAGGAGGCTTTACTGAAAATAGATCCCAAAGTATTTGTATATGTACAAAGCATAAAGGAAGCAAGCGGCGGTATACTAAAAGCGAAGGCCCATGCAAAGTAGCCAGCATATGAAATCATTTGTAGCAGCGTTACTGGAGGAAAAATTATCGCCTTATTATTATTACCACAATGCAGGACATACCTTATATGTATTTGAGCAGGTTATAGAAATTGGCCGGCAGGAGCATTGTACTGAAAAGGAAATGGACTTACTTAAAGCCGCCGCATTATGGCATGATACCGGCTTTATCAATACCTACGCCAATCATGAAAAGGAAAGTTGTTTACTGGCCCGCTGTTACCTGCCGGATTATGGGTATTCGCCCGCTGATATAAAAGTTATATGCGGAATGATAATGGCAACCAAAATGCCGCAGTCCCCTCAAAATAAAGCGGAAACAATCATTGCAGATGCTGACCTGGAATACCTGGGAACAAACAGTGTAGAAGAAAAAGCAGAAAACCTCTACAAAGAACTTCATTATATAGATCCTTCGCTGACATTACCACAGTGGCATAAAACGCAGATTTCCTTTTTGCTGGCCCATCAGTATTTTACACCATTTTGCAAACAAAACAGGGAACCTGTAAAGCAGGCTTACCTCCGCAGGATGGTAAATGAAAATGTATAATGTTACCAGCTTTTTGTTTCAGGTTATTGATTTATTTTATAACTTGTACCATTAACCCCCATAATAACCTTAATGCCCCACAACATTCTGCCAGTCACTGTTATGTGTAACCATACCGGGTATACCGGTATCCGGGTTAATAATACGCCGTCCATCTTTTCCCCATTAAAAAATATTGGAAAATATAATAGCCAGTCATTGATTTTGAAATCAGTATACCGGGAATCCGTGATCAAAGTGCAAACCAATCAATTTCAATCTCATTCTGTAACAAATATTTTCGTGCCGGTTCTGTATCCTTTATAAAAACCAACCTCATCCACCCTGACCTGGTCCTGTATTACGATAATATGGGCTGATTGAAAATTAACCTGGTATTTTTCAAAGAATAAGCGATAATCTATTTTCAACCTAAAAATATATCATGTCACAAACTACTGCATTTATGAAGTTTTTTTCTGTTGTACCTGTAGCGGCAATATTGGTTCTTGCTGGCTGCGTTGCTCATGAAAAATCCGCACCAGAGAAAGTTGATCAGGTTGAAGCAAACATAAAATCCTATACCCATGTCTGGGATGAAATAATGAACAAGGGCAAACTGGGAATGTTTAATGACAGCAATTTTACAAAAGATGTGGTGATGCACGCCAGTCCGGCCGACGTAATTGGCATTGGCAGTGCCCGCGCATACTACGCTAATTTTCTTACCGGCTTTTCACAAATAACATTCACCATAAAAGATGTTTTTGGGCAGGGAGAAAAACTGGTAAAATACTGGAATTTTAAAGGCACCCATACAGGTATTTTCTTTGGCATTCCGGCAACAGGTAAGACAGTTAGTCTTGATGGTACCACACTGGTGAGGATGTCTGGCGGAAAGATTGCAGAAGAAAGGGATTTTTATGACAATATGGATTTTATGACGCAACTGGGATTGATGCCGGCACAGGGAAAATAATTTCCTTTCAATAGAATATTTTCATTCATATAATTTATAAAAGCAAAATCAATTAAAAGAAATTCAGCCGGACAAATTAATAAAGCATTGCAGCAGGATTCATACATTCCGGTAAAGAAAATAACAATTCAGATAATAACTGCTATACAATAAACATGAGAAAAATTATACTACTGGCCGCACTGATTGTATCTGCAGTAAGAGCAGATGCACAGGATAAGGAAACTGAAAGGCTGCAGCTTGAAATAAAAAATCACCCTGAGGCAGATACAGTCAGGGTTAACCGGCTGAATGAGCTTGCCAATACCGGGGTGATTGCACAACCTGAGGAAGTTGAGAAACTTGCCACTGAAGCAATGGCCATTTCCCGCAAACTTGGTTATACTGCAGGCGAAGCCTATAGCATGATGGGTTTTGCCCGGGTAAAAAACATGCGGGGCGACAAACAGGGATCGCTTGTACTGCTGCTGCAGGCAGATTCTATTGCACAAAAAGCAGGCGATCCGGATTTGTTGGTGAACAGCGCACTGAGATTGACATTTGCCACGCCACAAAATAATAACAAACAGGCGCTTGCATATGCCGAAAAAGCAGAGGCCCTGGCACAAAAAAGCGGTAATAAAAGATTGCTTGCAAGATCCCAGGCCACAATTGCATCACTGTATATGAATTCCCTCAGCAATTATTCCAAAGGAATTGAATATTCTATGAAGGCGATTGCCGCCGGAGAAGAAGCAGATTGTCTTCCATGTCTCGCAAATTCATGGAACAATATTGCTATGATATATAATATTCTTGGTGATCAGGATAAATCGCTCTTGTACTATCAGAAAGCTTTTGAGGCAAATAAAAAATTGGGCAATAAAAATCTTAAAAACAACCTGCTGGTTAATATCGGAGAACGTTACCGCCTGATGGGTAAATACAAAGAGGCCATTGAAAGTTATAAAGAAAGCCTTAAAGAACAAACAAATCCATCCTCGGTAGAACTGCTGCAAAGTAACCTGGCAGACGTGTATGTCCGCCTGGATAGTCTTACCCCGGCTTTTGAATATGGACTAACAGCATTGGCATCGGCACAGAAAATCAACGATATTGAAGGAGTTGCCTGGATAGATGGCGTATTATCCCGTGCATACCTTAAAAAACAAATGCCCGACAGTGCGCTGTACTATGCCATGAAGGGTCTGGAACTGGCAAAACAAACAAGTACCATTGAATTTATGCGCGACAATGCAGATGCGCTTGCCAAGGCATATGCATTTAAAAATGATTTTAAAAATGCTTACTTATACAATGGTCTTTATGTCCGCTACCGCGATAGCATGGTAAATGCAACGGTTACAAACAAAAGTTCGCTGCTTGAATACAATTATAACCTGGCAAAGAAACAGGGAGAAATAGCTGCACTCAGCCAGCAAAAGAAATCGCAGCAAAATTTTCTTATAAGTGTATCGGTTGTGCTGCTTTTAATTCTTATTACAGCTGTTGCATTGCTCAGAAATAACCGCCAGAAACAAAAAGCGCTGGCAAAACTAAAACAGGCGCAGGCACAATTGGTACAATCTGAAAAAATGGCTTCATTGGGCGAGCTTACCGCAGGTATTGCGCATGAGATACAAAACCCCTTAAACTTCGTGAACAATTTTTCAGAAGTGAACAAAGAACTGATTGATGAGATGCACCAAGAGATCAGCCAGGGAAATATGGAGGAAGTAAAATTAATTGCCACCAGCATAAAAGAAAATGAAGAGAAAATAAATCACCATGGTAAACGGGCAGATGCTATCGTAAAAGGAATGCTGCAACACTCAAGGTCGGGATCAATAATAAAAGAGCCGGCAGATATTAACAGGCTCGCCGATGAATATTTGCGATTGTCATACCATGGTCTTCGTGCCAAAGACAAATCATTTAATGCAACAATGAACACCGGGTTTGATAAAAGCATTGGAAATATCAATATCGTTCCGCAGGATATTGGCAGGGTGATACTTAATTTGATCACCAATGCCTTTTATGCAGTTACAGAAAAGAAGAAAAATGTTGCTGACGAAGTTTCGGGTGATAAGTATGCGCCAACTGTCTGGGTGAGCACGAAGAAGCTGGCAGATAAAGTTTTGATTTCTGTAAAAGACAATGGTGATGGCATCCCACAAAAAATAGTTGATAAAATTTTTCAACCTTTCTTTACCACCAAGCCAACCGGGCAGGGAACCGGGTTGGGACTATCATTAAGCTATGATATTATAAAAGCACATGGTGGAGAGATAAAGGTGGAAACAAAGGAAGGGCAGGGAACGGAATTTATTATTCAATTGCCCACGGCATAAGCGTGGAAGCATGGGTAAGGCCGATTCTATGGTTTTGCTGTTCAATGCAGTACATTTTTTTGGGCATACCGGTAAAAAGGCTGGTGTTTGTAAAGCTGTGAAGTAAACTGAACGTGGAATAAAAGAAACTGAGTTTGTTCAGTTTATTATTAATTTGCCCGTATGATGTCAGCGCACAGCACCGGCAGACCTGGTCTTATATGGTATTTTAGTGCTGTATAAATGTTTTACAAAAATTGTCTATGGTTTTAGAATTCATACTGGCCATTATAATTATCAGGTACCTGCGTAGTTATTTGCAGAAAGATGGTTCGTTGCCTAAATGGGACAGGAAGCTGATAATTGCGCTGGGCATTGCTATCGGGCTGCTGGTAATGAGTATACTGATACCCCGCAGTAAACATATTGCCATCTTACTTGCCGATGCATTGCTGCTGTACATAATGTACGTAGCATATACTACCAAAGAGTTTCAACCACTTAAACCAACAATATATGCCGTTTTGCCTTATACCATTGTATCTGTAGTTGATGCATTGTTTGTAACCATCAGCACAAAGGATTTTTACGGTGAATGGCGTGGTTATTTTGAAACCGCTAAAGTATTTACTGTTATCTGGATGCTGGCCATGTGGTTTATAACAAAAAGGCAACGGAAAGCAATTGAGACTGAACGCATCAAAGCGCTGGAAAAAGAAAAACAGTATGTGATTACAGAAGCACTGAAATCAGAACTGGAGATACAGGTTGCTGAGCGTACCTCGGCACTTACACTCCAGAAAGAAGAATTGCAACATGCACTTGATGAACTGAAATCTACGCAAGCTCAGCTAATACAGTCAGAAAAAATGGCCTCATTGGGGGAACTTACGGCAGGCATTGCCCATGAAATCCAGAACCCTTTAAATTTTGTCAATAATTTTTCAGAGGTGAATACCGAGCTAATGGGAGAAATGAAAGCAGCCATTGAGAAAGGCGATATGGATGAAGTAAATGCCATTGCAAATGATATCATAGCAAACGAACAGAAAATAAATCACCACGGTAAACGTGCCGATGCTATTGTAAAGGGAATGTTGCAGCACAGTCGCAGCAGCGGCGGACAAAAAGAGCCTACAGATATCAATGCACTGGCCGATGAATATTTACGGTTGGCTTATCACGGCTTGCGTGCAAAAGATAAATCATTCAATGCCACCATGAAAACAGATTTTGATGAAAGTATCGGCAGTATCCAGGTAATCCCGCAGGATATGGGAAGGGTGATATTGAATTTAATAACCAATGCATTTTATGTGGTAGCAGAAAAAAAGAAGCCGCTGACTCCCGATGGGAAAATTAACCTGGCTTCTAAAGATTATGTACCAACGGTGACTGTGAGTACAAAAAAGACGGGTAATAAAATTTTAATCAGTGTAAAAGATAATGGCAATGGCATTCCTGCACAGGTGATGGATAAGATTTTTCAACCTTTTTTTACAACCAAGCCCACCGGGCAGGGTACAGGTTTAGGTTTAAGCATGAGTTATGATATAGTTACAAAAGGGCATGGTGGTGAGCTGAAAGTGCAGACAAAAGAAAGCAAAGGCCTGCCGGGAGAAGAGTCTGGTTCCGAGTTTACAATCCAATTGCCCATACAACCTTAAAATAGCTTACATGAAAGTTTTAGTAGTTGATGATGAGAAAGACATTCAAACACTTTTTGAACAGCGTTTCAGAAAAGAAATCAGGGATCATTCCATAGAATTTGCATTTGCATTTTCGGGAGAGGATGCACTCGCCTATCTCAATGGTCATGAACATGAGGCCGTACTTATCCTGTCTGATATTAATATGCCAGGCATGAGCGGGCTGGAACTGCTGGGGCATATCAAACAAATGTATTTAAAACCGCCTCCTGTGGTAATGATGATAACAGCTTACGGAGACGCTGAAAACTTTAATATGGCCAAACAACTGGGGGCTGATGATTTTCTGACAAAACCTGTAGACTTCAATTTATTAAAAGAAAAATTAAAAATATTAGGCTGATGGCAAAAATATTAGTGGCGGATGATGAGGTGGATTTGGAAATGCTTATCAAGCAGAAGTTTCGCCAGAAAATACGGGAAAAAGAATATGAGTTTGTTTTTGCTGTTAATGGCAATGATGCACTGGATAAGATTCAGCAGAATCCTGATGTTGATATTGTACTGAGCGATATTAACATGCCGGAAATGGATGGATTAACCCTGCTCAGCCGGTTGAGTGAATCAAGCCCCCTTATTAAATCTGTTATTGTTTCTGCCTACGGCGATATGGATAATATACGAACTGCGATGAACCGCGGTGCCTTCGATTTTATTACCAAGCCAATTAATTTTGAGGACCTTACGCTTACCATGGAAAAGACGATCCGGCATGTGGCGCAGGTTCGTGAAACACTGAAAGCCATCAAAGAGAACAACATCCTGAAAATGTATGTAGATGAGACTGTATTAAAGTTTATGAGTAGCCGTGAGTTTGAATCATCATTGATTGCAAATGAAGCGGTGGAAGCAAGTATTGTGTTTATAGATATTTGCAGTTTTACGGCTATCAGTGAAAACGCACCGGCAGATACAGTAGTAAAATTGCTGAATAATTATTTTGACGTAATGGTGAAAGAGATTATTGCGCAGGGAGGGTATATTGATAAATTTATTGGTGATGCGGTTATGGCAGTTTTCCGTGGTGATTATCATTTGGACAGGGCCATTGATGCGAGCCTTGCGGTAAGAACTAAAATAAACAGCCTGCCTGCACTGGAAGAACAATTTTCATTTACACCGAAAGTTTCAATAGGCATTAACAGTGGTGAAATGATTTCTGGGAATATTGGTTCTGTGAGTCTTCGCCGCCTGGATTACACCGTTATTGGCGATGCGGTAAATACTGCCCAACGCTTACAGGCCGCCGCTGCGCAGGATCAAATATTAATTGATGAAGCATGTTTCGGTAAAGTAAAAGAATCATTTAACTGCCGGAGGGTAGGTGAAATAAATTTGAAAAACAAAGCGAATACCATGATAGCGTATGAGGTGATGGATTAGTCTATTGTATCGGGTAGTTGTTGCACCCGATCATGGGAGAATGAAATTGCTGGCGTACTCACCGGCAGCAATGAAATAATTGCAATATGAAAATTCTATTTTTTTGCCCCAGGTGGGGACAGGAAAAACTTTCATGGGACATATTCCTTAGCCAGGTAAAAACTGCAGGTTACGACGGTATTGAATCCGGACTTCCTCCTGGTGAAAAAGAAAAGGAGCAAATGTTAAATGGGTTGGAGAAATATGGCCTGCGTTTCATAGCGCAGCATTGGGAAACAGTAGCGCATGATTTTGACAGGCACCACGATGAATATGAACAGCGCTTACACCAGCTTGCAGCTGTAAAACCACAATTTATAAATTCTCAAACAGGTAAAGACTATTATTCATTTGCGCGCAATGAACAATTGATCAAAACCGCCGGGTGCATTGCTTCAGAAAGTGCCATACCAATAATACATGAAACGCACCGGGGAAAATTCAGTTTTGCTGCGCATGTTATGCAGGACTACCTGGCACGTTTACCTCAGTTAAGAATTACACTGGACATATCTCACTGGTGCGCGGTAGCAGAAACATTGCTGCACGATCAGAAAGAGGCTGTGCAAACCGCCATCCTTCATACTGATCATATTCATGCAAGAGTAGGTCATACACAGGGACCGCAGGTAATGGATCCGCGTGCGCCCGAATACAGTGAGGCATTGAACTTTCATCTCGCATGCTGGGATAAAGTAATTGAAAAAAAACGTCAGCATGGGGATATGTTTTTTACTATTACGCCTGAATTTGGCGCGCCGCCATATTTGCCACTATTTCCTTATACCCAACAGCCCATAGTAAACCAATGGGATATAAATGTTTTTATGATGGAACTCCTCAGAAAAAGATATTCATAATGATTACCGGTTGGAATATTTATTACTGACAGTTATTGATTACCAAAAAATATATAAAGTATATGAATCTCAATAAAAATATTTACAAAATTCTCTTTGTTTTTTTTATGCTGTCCGCGCAGCATTTATATGCGCAAAAGGAAATGGATTTGTATAAAACAATTCCCAATGCCATTCAAACCACAGACAGCGTTGTTTTAAAAGAAGGTGTTTTTTCAAAGGTATCCCGGCCTTCGCTTACGATTTATTTACCGGATCCGGCAAAAGCCAATGGGGCAGCAGTGGTTATTTGCCCGGGCGGCGGTTATAGTGTTTTGGTATTGCAGAAAGAAGGCACCAATATAGCCTTGTATTTTCAGCAACATGGTATAGCGGCGTTTGTCTTAAAATACAGGTTACCAAGCGATGCCACTATGGCTGATAAAAGCATTGGTCCGCTGCAGGATGCACAGCAAGCTTTAAAATTGGTAAGAGAACATGCAAAAGAATGGCACCTGGAGAATAACCGTATCGGTATTATGGGTTTTTCAGCAGGCGGTCACCTTGCATCAACAGCATCTACTCATTTTGAAAAGGCAATGATAGATAACAAAGAGAATACAAGCCTGCGTCCCGATTTTTCATTGCTGGTATACCCGGTTATCAGTATGACGGACAGCCTCGGTCATAATGGTTCCAGGAATAACCTGCTGGGTAAAATGCCTTCAGCAGAACAAATAAAATTATATTCAAACGAACAGCAGGTAACTGCTCAGACGCCTCCTGCATTTCTGATTCATTCAGCAGATGATAAGGTGGTGGATGTTGATAACAGTATTGCTTATTTTGAAGCACTCCGTCACAATAAAATACCTGCTGAAATGCATATTTATCCAAAAGGCAATCATGGCTTTGTTTTAAATATTCCTATTGATGACTGGATGAGTCTTTGCATAAAATGGATGGATAGCAATGGTTGGCTCACAAAGAAACAGGATTGACGGAGACCTGATACCGTAGTCAATTTACCATGACTTTTTATTCTTTTTACATGTTGGAATACATCATTAAAAAAAGGCTGCTTTACTTGTTTGTTGCCAGTACAGTTGTAGTATTTAGCCATTGCTCAGTACAACACAAGATTGATAAGGATAAACCATTCATTGAATTGTTTAACGGAAAAAATCTTGATGGCTGGGAAGGAGATCCGGTGTATTGGGGAGTAGAAAACGGAATACTGACCGGGGAAGTAACACCGGCAACTTTATTAAAACGAAATTCTTTTATCATATGGAAAGGAGGGTTAACAAAAGACTTTGAACTGATGGCAGACTACCGCGTATCCGGGCATGGTAACAGTGGAATTAATTACCGCAGTATTATTTTAGATACCATACCCTTTGCTATGAAAGGTTACCAGGCCGATATTGATGGCGAAAATAAATGGAGCGGCCAGAATTATGAAGAACGGGGCCGCCAATTTTTAGCATTGCGCGGACAAAAAGCAGTGCTGGAAAACAATCAGCCGCCATTGGTTACGGAAAGTCTGGGCTCAAAAGATTCTTTACTTGCTTTTATTAAAAACGGTGATTGGAATACATACAGGCTGGTAGTAAAAGGCAATAGAATGCAGCATTATATCAACGGCGTTTTAATGAGCGATGTAACTGATAATGATACCATCAACCGGAAAATGAGCGGTTATCTGGGTGTACAGGTGCACGTTGGTCCACCCATGAAGATTGAATACCGGCATTTCAGGTATAAGGAGCTGTAAAGGGCTATTTACAATTGGGGATAATGCGGATCCAGGTTATTTCCTCAATCGCCTCGTCAGTTTATACATTTTAGCCTCAGCCTCCGGCAGGTCAACCCAAAAATGGATACCCGGTACAACCTCAAGCATATCCAGTACATCCATGTCGTGAATTTCTTTTAACATAATCAAAGCTTCTTCAAACTGTTGGGTAATATCATTTCTCCTGGGTACAAGAATATAATTTTCTTCCTGGAATTTGTTACTGTTCTGCATCTTTTTATCGTGACCCAGTACCTGGATATATAAATAGCCGGAATCTAAAAGAAAAGTATAAAGCGAGTCGGTCAGGAGAATTCTATTTTTCATTTGGCAATTATCTTGTTTGTTATTTGTATAAATATTATGCCGCTTTATTTTACATTCATGAAGATGTACGGCCGGAAAAAAATGGGGAAACATATCAGCAATTCAACTTTTAAAAAGCATAAATAAAGGGCGGATAGACATCCGCCCCTGTTGCTTATTTCAATATCCCATAAAACTCAGCCACTGCAAGATTAATTGATAACCTATTGCCTGCAACTACCATAAAAGGGGGATTTTTCATTTTTGGGATGTGTAATTTGCCACTGAACGATTTTCCATAAACTCGATCTTTTATGTTTTTATAATTCAAATATCAAAATGACAAACTTATTTGTTAAGTTTAATTGATATTAACCATAACATTAAAAAACTGGCATCAGTATGCCGACTGACCAATGAAAAGAATTCCGTTTGTTATTATTGTATTCCTGGTTATTTCTGTTAAAAGCTTTTCTCAGCAAAAAGTAAAAAAACAGGAAGTTGATTATGTAAACCCGCTTATTGGAACAGCAGCTACCGGCTTTGCGAAAGGCCTGGATGGCGGCGGTACCATGCCTTCTGTTGGTACACCTTTTTGCATGACCAATTTTGTTGCACAAACAGGAGAGAATTTGATGAGCAGGATGAACTATTTCTATGAGGACAGCAGTATCATCGGTTTTTTGGCTTCTCACCAGCCTACTGTATGGATGGGGGATTACGGTTACGTATCTGTAATGCCACAGACCGGTGCTCTTAAAGTATTGCCGGAAGACCGCGCATTGAAATTTAATCATGCCAGTGAAGTGTCAAAACCATACTATTATTCAGTGCTGCTTAACACGCAGGATAATCAAAAAATAAAAGCTGAAATAGCTTCAGCTTCGCGTTGTGGTATCCTTCAATTTCATTTTCCTGCTGCAAAGGATGCACATATTATAATCCAGGGTATTAACCTAAACCCGGCTATAAAACATTGGGCAAACAGTTATGAGGAGCGCATAAAGACATTAAAAGGCTATGTAAAAATAAACCCGGCCAAAAATGAGATAACCGGTTATAACCCCGACAGGATGTCTGCACAGATAGGACCTGAGCTCCCCAATTTCAAAGGATATTTTGTTATTCAGTTCAGCAAACCTTTTACGTCTTTTGGTACATGGGATGGTAACAATGTAACGAATTCTTCAGATGAACAATACGGAACAAGGATGGGTGCTTATATTGGTTTTGCTACACATAAAGATGAAATGGTACAGGTGCGTATCGCTACTTCATTCATCAGCATAGAGCAGGCAAGAAAAAATCTTGACATAGAATTAAAAGATAAAGATTTTAAAACGCTCGTGCAATCAACCCGCGCCGTATGGCAAAAAGATCTGAGTCGCATTGCAGTGAGTGGTGTAACGGAAGATCAAAAAGCTATTTTCTATACGGCTATGTTTCATACCATGCAGTTTCCGCGTGAGATGTCTGAGTATGGACAATATTACAGTGCTTTTGATGATAAGGTACACAGCGGTAACTCTTATACTGATTTTTCATTGTGGGATACCTATCGCGCCCTTCATCCTTTGCTCCTTTTTACACAGCCCGAACGTGTCAATCCAATGATAACGGCCATGCTGCAGATGTATAAGGAAGGTGGAAGGTTACCGATGTGGCCAAACCCTGCTGAAACAAATATCATGATAGGCACCCATGCGGATGAAGTGATTGCCGATGCATACGTAAAAGGGTTTCGTGGGTATGATATAAAACTTGCTTATGAAGCGATGTTGCACGATGCAATGGATCCGCCAAAGAATGATACGGGTCTGCGCTACGGCGACAGGGATCCGTGGGTTGATTATGAAGCACAGGCTGGCCTAACGTATTTTAAAAAGATTGGGTATATACCGGTAGACAAAACCGCTGAATCCGTTTCGCGCACCATTGAATATTCTATTGATGATTATGCTGTGGCTCAACTGGCAAAAAGTTTGGGTAAGTTAGACGACTATGAACAATTGACGCAACTAAGCAATAATTACAAAAATTTGTATGATACTGCAACGGGCTTTTTACTTCCACGAAAATTGAACGGGCAATTTGATGAAAAAAATAAAGATAGCATCTGGGAGGGCTTTACTGAAGGGGATCAGTGGACCTATACTTTTGGCGCCATGCATGATGTGCCGGGTATGATGACCATGATGGACGGGCCGGAAAAATTTGCTGCCAAACTGGATGAAAATTTCGCGGGCAAGCATTACCGTCATGATAATGAACCAGGGCATCATTATATTTATCTGTATGATTATTGCGGTCAGCCATGGAAAACACAAGAACTGGTAAGAAAACATACTACTGAAAATTTTCGCAATCAGCCTATTGGTATCAATGGCAATGAAGATTGCGGGCAAATGGCTGCCTGGTATATCTTTGGCGTGATGGGTTTTTACCCGGTTACCCCTGCATCAGGTATGTATGCTATCGGCGCTCCGCAGTTTCCATCGTTAACACTGAAGTTTATCGCGGCAGGTAAACTCCGCAAGTTTACAATTATTGCTAAAAATATTTCGGAGAAAAATAAATATATCCAGAAAGTATCCCTGGATGGAAAACCGCTTACTGCACCATTTATCAGCCACCAGCAAATAGTTGATGGTCATCAGCTGGTTTTTGAAATGGGCGCTGCGCCGAATTATAACTGGAAATAGAAAAATGGAGGTTTTATTTTTTTCTCTTTATAACTGATTTTTTAGCTGTGTTTTTTGGGGCAGCTTTTTTTGTTTTCTTAGCAATCTTTTTCGTAACCTTTTTCGCAACTTTTTTTACAATTTTCTTTGCTGCTTTTTTAAAGGGAACGATTTTTTTCTTTGTAACAGTTTTGATTTTTTTCTTTGAAATTTTTTTGCTGATGGCTTTTCTAACGCTGCTTAGTTTTTCAACCGCTGCCTGCGATACTTCAACCAGTTTGTCTTTGCCTTCAACAATTTCATGCCCTATCGTACCAATGGCTTCTCCTGCCATCCTGAAAAGACTTGTTTGTTCCGGAGCAACTGTTTTTTTTGCACTTTTCTTTGTCATATAATTTTTTTATTGGTGAAGCTATGTAAATCAGTTTAAAAAAATGCGTGCCGCTTAAAATTGTTTATGGTTTTCCGCCTGTTTGTGCCAGGTACAACATAGTGTCATATTCCATTTTCAGCAAACCATTTTCAGCATATTGTGCAGTCAATATTTCCAGTTCTGTAACCATGTTTGCATAACGGCTATCTTCCGGCTGGTGGTTGAACTGCGTTTCTGCATAAGTGAAGTTATTTATTATGGGACGGTAAACTGTCAAAAATGCTGCTTTTTCATTTGGAGTGATTGTTGGATTGATTTTGCTATGAAAGAAGACAATTACGATACCAATTTTATTGCCTTATCTGACGGGCAATTGCTGGATGTATATTCAGGCACTGTAACCGGCGTGGTGCGGCATGCTTCACAAGCAGTGGCGCATATTAAAGTATTTAAAAAAGTGATTCATCCACGGACAAAAAAGGAGGTAGTTCAACAAGGTTCGGGATCCGGCTTTGTCATATCAACCGATGGCTATATTGTTACCAATAACCATGTAATAGAAAATGCTTCATCCATTAAAACAGCCTTTGCAGATGGATTGGAATTGAATGCTACACTGATTGGTACTGACCGTTCCACAGATATTGCCATTTTAAAAGTATATGACGGGCAACTGAAACCCTTACAGTTTGCCAATTCTGATTTGCTGGAAACAGGACAAATTGCCATTGCAATCGGCAACCCGATGGGGTTGCAGCACACGGTTACTGCAGGTGTGGTAAGTGCCCTTGGCCGCACGTTAAGGGCAAACAATGGAAGGCTGATTGATGACATTATTCAAACCGATGCAGCGCTTAACCCCGGTAATAGCGGAGGTCCGTTGATGAATTCTGAAGGGAAAGTGATTGGTGTTAATACCGCTGTGATTGCAGACACGCAGGGATTGTGCTTTGCCGTTTCATCCAACCTTGCTGCCTATATTGCAGGACAACTTGTTATGCATGGCAGAGTAAAGCGTGCCCAGCTTGGTGTGGCTGCGCAACCTGTAAATTTAACACCGCGCATGATTGGCGCAAATCATTTGACAACAAATACGGGTGTGTATATTTTTGAGTTATTGTCAGATGCCAACCTCAATAACAATCAGCTGAGACTGGGGGATATAATTGTTGAATTTGAAGGCAAGCCTGTTGCTACAACCGATAACCTGCATAAATATTTGCATGAAGGTGTAATAGGAAAACGGATTGAACTGGGTGTACTAAGACAAGGAAGAAAACAGCAACTTACTGTTATACCAGGAGAATTAAAATAGAACGTAGATTCGATTTGACAGGAAGGGTTGTAATGATCCGGTATACCTGAAATATATTATGGTACATTTGGAATCACTATGATAAAATATTATTTTATTGCACTGGCCTTGTTTCAAATAATTGCATGTACGTCCGGCCGGCCGCTACAAAAAGGACGTCCCTGGGAAGATAAGATGCAGTCAATTCCTGGCCGGATAGAGTGCGAATTGTATGATAAGGGTGGGGAAGGAACAGCTTACCATGACGCCGATAGTGCAAATAATGGAAGCGGTAAATTAAATCCTGCTAATGGAAATTTCCTGAATGAATTCCGTATGCATGAGGGTGTTGATATTTCTTATACAAAGCCAGGTGCAATAGACAATAATCCTTATAACAAAATAATGCCTGAATCTAATCAACTGTATCTTGGCTGGACCCAGCCAGGTGAATGGATAAACTATACGATAAAAGTTAAGGAGACGGGATTATACCGCATTGCTGCTGTTTATACTTCCAATGCAGGCGGCGCTATTGCGCTGGATATTGACGGCAGGCAAACCGGCGGTCCATTAAAAATAAGTTCTACCTACGATGCGCGTGATACAGTTGCATGGCGCCAATGGCATCACTGGAACAAAATAGATTCACTGACAGTAATAAAAATGAAAAAGGGAATTCATTTACTTACCCTGCACATCACAGAGCAGGGCAATATGAACTTTGATTACCTGGAGTTTGTGAAGAAGTAACGATCTGCTGGCCGGTTTATTTCTCAACGTATTTTCTAATATTTTTCTAACCTATAACAATCACTTCGTGATCCAATATTGAAGCGACTTCAAAATGACAGCGTCCACCTGAAACTTTTGCTGTAATATTTTTATTGGCAACCAGCGGACGTATTTTATTTCCTGCTATTCCTTTGGATAATTGTACACTTACTTTCAAAGGGCCAATTGAAATCAATTCATCCAATGGCTGGCGCCAGGCAGCAGCACTTGTCAGATTTACCAAATGCAGGATCATCCGGTTTTGCTGCGTGTAAAGATGACAATCTACCAATCCCGCTCCTTCAACATTTACAGGAATATTCTCTTTTGCGGCCCAGCGTATTATATTCTTAAGCAGGTTTCCATGGTCAGGTAAATTGGTACGGCCAAATTGTTTGTCAAGATCAGCAGGAATAAAAACAACCCTTCCCTGCCCTGTTTTTTCATTTAGGAGAATACCGGGTATATCCGTTTTTGGTACACGCATATAAGCTTTTTCCGGCGGGTACACAGGAAATTGCGGAATGTAACTAGCCACCATTTCAACATCAGCATCTATACGCAGTGGCCTTAGCAATCCGCCAAATGGAATGGTATCGGTTTCTTCAAATCCTTTTAAAATAGGATGACGTTTGCCAACGATTGCAGGTTCTGGCCCTTTATGTGGTCCATCAGTTTGAGCACGCAAGTCCGGTGCAAGCCGCAGGTAGGTATGATAAGCATCCCCGGCTAGTCTTTTTGATGGCGGTTGTTCATCGTCGTTACCAGGCGCAATATAGTGCGCGCCAAACAGATCAGCCAGTGCGTAATCGGTCCGTTTATCGCCCCATTGATCAAAAAGGCTGCTGTCGCCTGTTGCTACCAGGCTGCCACCGTCCTTTACAAACTTCCTGATACCTGCTGCCTGTTCATCGCTCATAGCAGCCAGGTTAGGCATTACGAGAACACTGAATTTTGATGCATCCCGATCCAGGTCATCTATATGAACAGGCAGGTAAGGTATTCTTGCTCTTATCAGCGCCTGTACCATGCCGCGCCAGGGTGATTCTACCAGTTCATCTGTATGGTCGCGCCCATAGAAATCCATATTTTCCTGCGACCATACCACGCCCACGGTGGCAACCGGAAACCGGTTAACCAGGTATCTTTCATTTTCTTTGTGCCAATGAAAAACTTTTTCGGGGTTGTGGTACATCCTCCTGTCTTCATGATATGCGCTGATCATGTGCCACCAGGGTTGAATGCCACCGGCAATACCTTCCAGCATCCACATGCGGGCTTCCGGTTCAGGCTTGCTTGCCAGGCGAAACCACGGATCATGTGCCTGGTACATTGCCATACTTTCCGGTATTAGTTTGTCCCAGCCCAGCAGCCCGTGGATCAGTTTCCCATTCTCTCCATTGTGTTGAAACCCGGTATTATCAGAACGTGATTGGTCGTCCAGCATAATGATCTCAGCACGTTTGCAGATCTCCCTGAGGTTGCGGAAGCTTTTGCTTTGCCCGCTGATAGAACCGCTGTTCATGCCCGACCAGATGCAATCTTCTCCGCCTGCAGCTTTGCAAACGCGGTTATTCAAATCCCATATCTCAAGGCGCCGTGCATAATTCCAGTGTATCCATTGCCGGTAGACAGCATCATCCCAGTTTTTTACAACGGGAATAGCTTTCCCTGTTTTATCATGAAAATCTTTTTTGCAATTCTCACAGTAACAAATTGATTCGCGGCCAAGCCCGCTCCAGCTGTTGTCTGTAAATCCTTCGGGATGATACAAGGTGGCTATTTCCCTGAGTATGGCTGGAATATGCTCAGTGTAATAAGGGCTATTAATGCAGGAAATATACAGATCATCCGCTTTATAAGGGTTGCCGGTTCCATCTACTGTAAACCAGCCGGGGTGTGCCTGGTAAAATGTTTCATCAGCACGGTTTGAATCCATCCGCGCAAATACAGCCACGCCATCTTCATGCGCAGCCCGGCAGATGTTCCCAAAAAGATCATCGCCTTCTTTTAAATACACTGCTTTTTTATGAAGGGGAATTTGTGTAGGATAATAAGCTACGATGCCACCTGCATTTACTACAATGCCTTTTGTATCTGTGCGTTTCCAATAACTGCGCCACCAGGAAATATCATATTGTGGTGGGTCTTTTTCAGTAATATTTACCTGCCCCCAGCGTGTTACGTTCCTGTACCAGGGACCATTGGTTCTATAGTTATCCTGCTCTCCTGTGATTTGTATTTCCTGTTCATCGCTTTTTTTAACCAGGCCAGAAAGATCGGCAGTAGTTATAAGCATGGCTGCTTTGGCTGTATTTTGCAGGAAGGAGCGGCGGCTGACATGTTGTTTATCCATAGCTTAATGATACCCTTTGGCAGCGTTCCTTTAAAGATAAAAAAAATATTGTGTAGTAAACTGCCACTGGTTTAAATTAAATACTTAAAAACACCTTATTAAAATGACTTTAATGCAATAATCAATAAATTTGATAACAAGGGCATACTCCACAAAACAAATTGCCCAACCTCTTTGCACTAAAATTTTTTAAACACAATTGCCATGTTCATTTTAGAAAATTATTCAACTGCTATTGTTTTTTGTGTAATTACTATGTTATGCTGGGGTTCCTGGGCCAATACCCAGAAACTCTCTGCAGGCACATGGCGTTTTGAATTGTTTTACTGGGATTATGTAATTGGTATCCTGGTACTGGCCTTGTTATTTGCTTTCACTTTGGGAAGCACTGGCGGGCAGGGCAGGGGATTTTTAAAAGATCTATCACAGGCAAGTGCGGGTAATTTATTTTCAGCTGTTCTGGGAGGTATCATTTTTAATGCTGCGAATATTCTATTAGTGGCGGCTATTTCCATTGCAGGCATGTCTGTAGCATTTCCAGTGGGTATTGGTATTGCATTGGTGCTGGGGGTGATAGTCAACTATATTAACGTGCCACAGGGCAATGCAACATTTCTTTTTTCCGGTGTAGCATTAATTGCCATCGCCATTATTTTAAATGCAAGGGCGTATAAAAAAATGTCGTCGGGTAATCTGTCGCCTTCTACCCGGGGACTTTTGTTGTCAGTAATAGCGGGTGTTGCAATGGGTTTCTTTTACCGGTTTGTTGCCAAATCCATGTTTACCGATTTTGCCGTGCCTGAACCAGGCAAGTTAAGTCCATATACTGCTATGGTATTCTTTGCTATTGGCATTTTGCTAAGCAATTTTTTATTCAACACTTATATAATGCGTAAGCCGTTTGTTGGTGAGCCGGTAAATTTTTCCCGGTATTTTAAGGGCGGATTTAGAAATCATTTAACCGGCATACTCGGCGGCATCATTTGGTGTATTGGTATGTCATTCAATATTATTGCTTCAGGAAAAGCCGGCGCTGCCATTTCTTACGGACTCGGACAAGGCGCAACAATAGTTGCAGCTATATGGGGCATATTTATCTGGCGGGAATTTAAGAATGCTCCCAAAGGCACAATGACTTTATTAAACGTTATGCTCTTGCTCTATGTTATTGGAATTGTACTGATAATTTATGCACGCTGATAAACGCTCATTAATATGTCAAAGATTATTGTAATCGGAAGTTCAAACACGGACATGGTTATAAAGACCAATAAATTTCCTTCACCCGGGGAAACCATACTGGGCGGAGAGTTCTTTATGTTTTCAGGGGGAAAAGGCGCTAACCAGGCCGTAGCTGCTGCAAGAATGGGTGCTGGGGTTATTTTAGTTTGCAAAACCGGCGATGATATTTTTGGTCAGCGTGCAATAGAAGAATTTAAAAAAGAAGGGATCATTACACAGTATATCCGGAAAGATGTTGACAAAGCTTCCGGTACCGCATTAATATTGGTTGATGAAAAAGGAGAAAATGAAATTGTGGTGGCACCGGGTGCAAATGAAACACTTACAGTAAGCGAAATACAGGGTGCTGAAGAACAGATTGCCGCTGCCGGTATTATGTTACTGCAATTAGAAATTCCTTTGGAGAGTGTTTTATTTGCTGCAAAAAAAGGATATGAGCTGCACACAAAAGTTATTTTAAATCCTGCTCCAGCACGGCAATTGCCCGGAGAGATTTTCTCCTGCTTATATCTTATTACACCAAATGAAACAGAAGCAGAAATATTAACGGGTATAAAAGTAACTGATATAAACTCAGCTTCAAAGGCTGCAGCTGTTTTATTAAAGGCAGGTGTGCAAAATGTAATCATTACTTTAGGTGCAAAGGGCGCTTTTTTCAAAAATGATACAATTGAAATACAGGTAAAGGCGCCGGTTGTAAAAGCTGTTGATACCACTGCTGCTGGAGATGTGTTTAATGGTGTGTTAGCGGTAGAAATTAGTTCGGGGACGGAATGGGAAGCTGCTATTTCAACAGCCTGCAAAGCCGCATCTGTATCAGTAACAAGAATGGGAGCACAGGCATCCATGCCATACCGCAAAGATGTAGATGCACTGGTATTACTATAGATGTTTCTTCGGGAGCTTACTTCCCGGTACAATCAATTCAAGCTGGTTAAGCTGCATAATAAATTCATTGCATCAAATCAAAATAGTATTTATCATTTGACACTAACGGAAACAATGTGATACGTAATGAAGATATTTATGCCATCGTCTTACAATGGTAATGAATAGAGCAGGTGCTATTAAAGCCTGATAGAAAGTGTTAATGTGGGTTGTGCTGTTGAAACAAAACTGTTTTGCACAGGCATTAATATTCTTTTGTTGTTAAAACTTAACCGTGCCGCTTTTCTTTTTAGTGCACCCGAAATAATAAATAAAGGAATACTGGTTGACAGCGCGGCTATTCCTGCAGCAGTTAGCACAACTCCGCCAATTACATTACTAATGGCCGTTGTTAAATCCTCTGCAGTTTGATTGTTATGGATTATTAATATTCCTGCAGTAGCAGCAACTGCGCCAGTGCCGGCCAATACCCATGCTGAATTTCTCAGGTGTTTACTTCTTCCTGAATAAAAGTCTTTGTCGTGCGTGGCCAGCATTCTATCCTGGCTGAATGATTGTAAAACAAAAAGCAAAAGCGTCAGCGAAAAAATAATTTTTTTCATAACAGTTTTTTTAATCGTTTTGCAAAATATTTTATTAGAAGAAATTGACTTCATATTAAAGGTAGGTTGTTTTTTAAAACAATACATATGGCATACGTTCCAGGTTAGACCTGATGCCGCCACCGGAGCGGCTTTGAAGTAGATATAATGCTGCAGGAGAAAAACAGTACAGTTACCACTTTGTGGTATTTTTTATGAAAAAAAATTAAATAACTTTAATCTCTTCCCCGTCCTTCTGAAAGCAAAACTAATAAAAGAACTTCTCCACAATAAGCCATATTACTGCATGGTAATGTAATACTATGTTCGGTTTTTGATTTAAGGACTTCAGGCAAAGGGTTTATCTATTTTCAGTAAGGATTATCCGATCCCGCCTATGGAATACATTCAGGTAATTTCCAACTGCTTCCCTATGAAAAGCCATTCACTATTCATTTCAAAACCTAAAAAAATCATTATGAGAACAAAGTTTTTACTTCCATTGGGGGCTGTAATTTTCATTGCACTTGTTTTGTATTCCTGCAGAAAAGATCAATTGCCCTGCGATTGCAATCCTGCAAACATAAAAGCAAGCGTAACAGTATTTGCTACCGGGCTAAATAACCCCAGGGGACTTAAGTTTGGACCGGATGGTTATCTCTATGTAGCAGAGGGTGGTATTGGCGGAACTGGCACTACTTCAGGGTGTGAACAGGTAATTCCGCCAGTAGGGCCATATACCGGCAGTAAAACAGGGGCGCGTATTTCAAGAATTAATGGAGCAGGAACACGCAGCACTTTTGTTGACAATTTGCCTTCCAGTACAACCGCCATGGGAGAAGTAAGTGGCGTAGCTGATGTGGCATTTATTGACAACACCATGTATGCACTTTTAGCAGGTGCCGGTTGTTCGCATGGCGTTCCGTCTATTCCCAATGCAGTTATAAAAATAAACCATGACAGAAGCTGGAAAATAATAGCAAATCTAAGCGCTTACCAGATGGCGCATCCGGTAAAAAATCCTGAACCCGATGATTTTGAGCCGGATGGTTCCTGGTACAGTATGCTGAATGTAGATGGTAAATTATTTGCGATGGAACCCAATCATGGAGAGCTTGATAAAATAACGGAGAAAGGAGATATAAGCCGCGTCTCCGATATTTCAGCCAGCCAGGGACACGTTGTTCCTACGGCAATGGTATATCATAATGGTAATTTTTATGTGGGCAATCTCAGCACGTTCCCTATTATGAACAAATCCAGCATTTATAAAATTACACCATCCGGCCACGTAAGTGTGGTAGCTACTGGCTTTAGTACCATTCTTGGTGTGGCTTTCGATAAAGTGGGTGGTTTGTATGTCCTGGAAAATACGACTGGTAACCCTTTCCCAACGCCTGGCACGGGCGATATCGTAAGAATAGATCCTGATGGTTCCAGGATGATTGTTGTAACCGGTCTCAATTTGCCAACAGGTATGATATTTGGCCCGGATGATAAATTGTATGTTTCTAACTGGGGTTTTGGACCGCCTGCAATTGGTGGGGGACAGGTATTAAAGATTGATATTACCTGCTCAAAGACAATGAAGAATAATAAAGACTAATAGAGTTAGCCATACCCTCAAGCTCTCTTTGCGACATAACCGGATAATCCTAAACAGTAAATTTCAGTTGTCTATTGGGATCCTGATTAAAAAGGAGCTGTCTGAAAAGCCTTGTCTTTCTGCAACTTAATAAGACAATCATCGCTTTTTGAGACAGCTTCTTTTTGTTTATTATACCACCTGGTACAGTCATTTAGGGCATTGAGCCTGCATGTATGCGACAGTAAAAAGCATACAAATGTCTGTGTAATTGAACTCAATCAACAAATCAGCGCCGCTTAAAAAAAATAATCAGCAGCACAGAAATATTGATTTTCTTTACTAAATTAGACGTAAGATCAGTTTACACGTTTAGCCCTATTCTGTATGCATTCGTTGCAACAATGATGATATCTTTTACCTAAACCTGCTCTGAGCTTTGAAAAATAAAATTGAGATACAAATTCTATCTCCTGCTACCAGGGAGCAACTCATTGAATTGCGCAACGAAATACGCAAAATAGATGGATTAGGAGCGTTTGATCTTCAATTGCCGGCAACCCCACTTATACAGGGTAAAATGGACGGCGGTATGGCGTTGATTGTTTTAGAAGCAGTCATCGCCGGTGTAACGCATTTTACTGCGGAAAAAACCATGGAGCATTACCACGAAAAAATCGCAGCCTTATTCAGCCGGATATTGGGCACTGAAAGAACTGGACAAAAATCCGGAGTAGAAGCAATGAGCGGCGCATTACCAGCCGTAAGCGATAAATGGAAAGTAGCTGTTTCTGAAAACAAGAATGGCGCTAAATCTGTAACCTGCTATGATGAAACAGGTACCGTAAATATTTTCAGTAACCGGGAATATTCTATTGATCCGGAACATACCTATGCTGTGTTAATTGGTGTAAGTGACTATGACGACAGTTCAAATTTCTCACGTATTCCACCTGTTGCAGGCAACCTGGATGAAATGTACAGTATATTCAGCGATAGAAGGCTGGTAGGGCTTCCCTTCGAAAATATTACACGTTTGTACAACGAAAATTGCATACAAATAAAAGATGAACTAAGAAAAGTCAGCAGAATAAAAGATATTAAAACACTCATTATTTATTATTCCGGCCATGGTCAGAATACAGGAAACAACCAATTAAGCCTGATTGCGAAGGATACACGCAATATCGATGAAGAACTGCACAATGATATTCCTTATTCTTTTATAGAAAAAATGATGAACTCATCACCAGCAGATCAAAAAATTATTTTTATAGATGCATGTCACAGCGGTCTTGCCGCACAAGGCAACAACAGTAATATATTTGATTTTGAACCGGTAATCGGAACCTTTACACTGGCTTCCACCTCTGCGGAAGAATCTTCTTACTTTAAAAAAGATGCAGCCAATACTTATTTTACATCCTATTTATCAGACGCATTTAAAGAAGGTATTTCAAACAGCAGTATGATGCTTTCCCTCACTGATTTGTATAATTATACCAGTGAAAAACTTTTAAAAAACAGGCTGCCTGCACCTGTAAATAAAGCACAGTTAAAAAATATACGGGCGGATAATTTCTACATCAGCGGAAACCCTGCATTCTCCCTGGAAGCCAGGCTTAATACTCCCAAGCTATTGTACCAGCAGGGCAGATACGAAGAAGCGAGAAGGGAGTATATATTATTGGAAAAAGATTATCCCGATAACCAGGTGTTACGAAATGAACATGTAGAATTTGAAAGGAATGCTGAATTTAACAAACTGGTAAAAGAAGGTGACATATTATTTTTCAGGGAAAAAAATTACGCAGCAGCTCAAAGAAAATACCGCGAAGCCCTAACACTTAAACATGATGAAAGTATACGCGATAAGATTGCTGACTGCACAATAAATTTGCAAACTCAGCCCGGGGACGATAATAAGACGGGCAGGATAAATGAACAACTGATACAGGGAAATGGAAATGTATTTTTACAACAGAAACCTGAACAAGTAACGCCAGGTCCAACACCAATAAAAAATGACCTGGTAAGAAAGAGAAATACCCTGCTCATACGCATTGGTGCAATAGCGGTAATTGCAATAATTTTACTGTTTATATCCAGGTATCATAGCACCCAGACTATGAAGGACAACGATGGATCTTTTTATTCATATAAAGGTGAGACAAAAAATGATAAGCCTGAAGGCGAGGGCCACGCAAAGTATAAAAATGGAAATGAATACGAAGGCGAATGGACAAATGGTATGCAGGATGGCTTTGGCACTTATACCCATGTAAACGGCGATGTTTACAAAGGGTATTTTAAAAATAATTATTTCAATGGCAAGGGTATGATGAAATATCAAAGTGGAAGTGTGTATGATGGCAACTGGTCATATGGTAATTTTCAGGGAAGAGGAACTTACCATTATAAAAACGGAGATGTATATGAAGGCAATTGGTCAGGCAACAAGCAGAATGGTTCTGGCTTGTATACATGGGTAAGCGGCGATACTTATGACGGTAATTTCAAAGAAGATTACCGGGATGGACACGGAACTTATATCAGTACCGGCGGTGATATTTTTGACTGCCCCGGTTGCAGAAAATACACTGGCTTATGGAAAATGGGACTTAAGGAAGGGTTTGGAACATGCTTTGATATAAATGGAAAGCTTATTTATGAAGGTGACTTTAAAGCAAACCAGCCTGTCCAGCCTTATCCAAACAGGTAAGGAATGACTGCCATTCTTTTTTGTAAGAACGGCATTAATTAAAATTTTTATATCTCAAATTACGCTACCAGCGATACATGATCATTTTTCTGCATTTGCGGAGATCAATCCCTGCACAGGATTAATTATTTTAATATAACCACCACCAGGTTTTACACATCGTTTTACCTTTTTCGGATTGACGGGATAAGAACATATACCCGGAGAAATCAACAGGCATAAGTACTTTGAGGCCCTGCAATACATCATCTGCTATGGGTCTGCAAATAAAATTCTTTCCTGCATTGATGAGATAAAATATTGCAGCATCAGGTAAGATGAATACAAGAAAGTGTCTTTTTATATATCTTTAAAGTCATTTCAATTCTAATAATGCCGGCATGTATAAAATGTTTTTTTTATCATTGATTATTTTTTTGCCTTGTAAGTTATTATTTGCTGATAGAGGGTTGGCCAGAGATACTGATCCAAAACTTAAAGTTTTAAAACAACAGGTGATAAAGGATATTCTTTCTGCATCTGTAAATGAAAAAGAAGTGGTGGAGCTATCAGCAAAAATGAAGGAAGATGGATCATGGCCGGATATTGATTATGCAGATAAAACAAGGGGCGGCTGGCCCGTTAACGATCATTTAGTGCGTTTGAACAGTATGACGCTTGAATACAAACATGCCGGAACTAAATGGACGGGCGATCAGGGTCTGGAAAAAAAAATTATTGCTGGTTTAAATTTCTGGTTACAAAATGATTTTATATGTCCCAACTGGTGGTATCCGCAGATTGGTGTGCCAAAAGCTTTGGCGCCGTTGATGTTATTATTAGAAGATAAGCTTACACCCGCACAGAGAGATGCAGGCATTAAAATATTAAACAGGGCAAAAATTGGTATGACCGGGCAGAATAAAGTATGGTTATCTGGAAATGTTATCTGCCGGAGTTTATTAACCGGCGATGTTGCGGCAGTTGAAGCTGCTGTAAAAGCAATACAGGAAGAAATTGTAGTTTCCGAAGCTGAGGGCATTCAGGCAGATTATTCATTTCATCAGCATGGTACGCAACAACAATTTGGTAATTATGGATCCGCTTATGCCGGCGATATGCTGAAGTGGGCGAATATATTTCAAAACACACCGTTCCAGTTTGATCCCGCAAAAATAGCCATCTTACGAAATTATTTATTGCAGGGTATGCGCTGGATAATGTGGAAACATAAAATGGATATCAGTGCCTGCGGGCGACAATTATTTCCCAATGCACAGTCAGATAAAGCAAACAGCATTCAAAGAATTTTGGATAAAATGCCGCTGGTAGATCCTGGTTTTAAAGACCAGTATGCCACTGGTATGAATGATTTTAACGGCAATAACCATTTCTGGAAATCAGATATGACTGTTCACCGCAGGGATAATTTTTATGCTTCTGTAAAAATGAGTTCTACCAGAGTGGGGGGAGCGGAGTCGTGCAACGATGAAAATATCGGGGGATACCATCTCGGTGACGGGGCTACTTATTTTTACCAGTCCAATAATGAATACACAGATATATTTCCTTTCTGGGATTGGAAAATGATACCCGGTACGACCACATTTCATAATGATGATCCTTTGCCTGTTCTTCCATGCAGCGGTTATAATATACCGAGTGATTTTGTTGGTGGTGTTTCTGATGGCATAAATGGTATTGCTACACTGGCATATAACCGCGATAGTATTTACGCACAAAAATCATGGTTCTTTTTTGATGATGCAATTATTTGCCTTGGAGCAGGTATACATTCTGTTGAAGACAAAGAAATCAGGACAACCATCAATCAAAGTTTTTTTCATGGAGATGTTTTGGTAAAACAGGCTGCAAATACGAAGGTTGTTTCAGCGGGCCAGCATACACTTGATAATGTTTCCTGGATAATGCACGATAACTGGGGATATTTTTTTCCCGGCAAAGCAAATATTGAGTTAGCTAACCGCGACCAGGAAGGCGAATGGCACAATGTGCTGAAGCGAATGCCTGCGGCCACTGTTAAAGCCGCCATATTTACATTATGGTTCAACCATCATACTAAACCAAAAGCTGATAGTTATAGCTATTATGTGTTTCCTGCAGCAAGAGCAGAAAAAATGGATGCGCGTGCTGCAGCATTTGAAGTTGTACAAAATTCATCAAAATTGCAGGTAGTAGAGAATTATGCAAAGCAAATGGCTGGTTTTGTATTTGTGCAGGCTGCCGAAGCAAATACAAAAACATTTCATAAAATAAGTGCAGACAAACCATGCGTAGTAATGATTACTCAAAAATACGCTGTTCAGCAAATCTCTGTTGCTGATCCAACCCATAAATTAACCAGCATTGTTATCTCCATCCAGGGAAATAAAAAATGTAAAACGACAGAGGCCGTATACGATAAAACGAAGGATAAAACTTTTTTTACTATTCAGTTACCACAGGGAGCTGATGCAGGTAAAACGGTAAAGCTACTTATTGAATAAATAAAAAACGGCAGTTATGAGCTGCCATTTTTTTGTAACAATACTCTAATGATGAGATCTGTTTGGACGATTCCCTTTGTCTTCTAAGATATTTCTCGACTGCCCTTTTTTTATCTTTTTAGCGAAATCCTCCGTGCCGGAATTATTTATTTTCCCGGTATTATCCATATTGCCTTCTTTAAAGGCTTGCTTTTTATTGTCCACCTTTATATCATCTTCTTTTATTTTGTTTTTATTATAGCCCATAGTGATTATTTAAATAGTTCAGAGCGGATCGTTGTCCCTTGCTTTTAAATAGCCTGAATTAAATTTATTTATTGGAGGAGATATGTGTTTATCTTCCTTTTTAGTTTTACCTGTTGTTTTTTTATCCGTGTTATTCAGGTTAATTATTTTGGCGCTGTTTTTTTTGACTGTAGATAGATAATTTTTCCTGTCTTTTTTTTTGCTAAGCATCATTTATTGAGGATTTATAATTATACAATTCAAAAAAACATGCCTGGTTTTTTAAACGGCAAATAAAATGAAGGTGTAGATAGATTTCCACGAACCTTGCCGGGAAAGATGCTTTCCTTTCACCGCATACGGTTTCTTATTTTCTTAATGGTAAAATAGCCGCCCACAATGGTGCTGGCGCCGGCAATGGCATATATCCAGAATGGAATCTTATTGCCAAAAATAATCAGGTAGAGATTGGACGTATTAAAAAGGACAATGGCAACACAAACAGGAATTGTGAGGGAAAGCTTTTTTCTTTTGTTGTGTACAATCCAGCCAATAGTGGCCGCAAAAAGTGCCGCTACAATAAAATGTATCACAACATAGACTAAAGGGTTAACATGGTGGTACCTGCCAATACGCTCAAAATAATCTACCAACTGCTTCCACCAATGCATAAAATAGTAATTAAGATGAGGACAAACTTCAATTATCGGTTACCAATTCTTTAAGAACGCTTTTAGCGAATGTTATGCTGCTGGCCTTTTGCGCAAATATGCCTGGCAGGCAGCAGCATTGATTTAACCAGTGGAAAAAAGACTATTTTTTTAAAACTATAAATATAATATTCATAATAAAATGAGTAAGTATTTCCACAGTGTAAAAATTAACTTAATTAAATTGATAACCCGTTAATTCAATAAGCTTTCCCACTTCCTGCACCAACCCGGAAGGTCTCTGTTCGCTCACATGCCAGTTCCCACTATCCTTGTGCAGGTATCCAAAAAATACTTCATTCAGGACAACGTGCCAGGATGAAGGATTTTTGTGATCATTTTTTGTCTCAGGGGTCAGCCTTCCATCATAATGAACGCCTTCGTAATCAAATGCAATAGAATACCAGGTTGCTGTCATAATAATTTGTGTTGTTGTATAGTATTTGAATATGTAAAGAATCATGCCAGCGATCATTTAAATGCTGGTTATACAGTATATGATCTTCCTGTCAATTTTGTATTTTCAATTGTAATTTCGTAATTCACCATGTACCTTACAATAAAGCAACTGCGGCTGCAAGCCATTACATCCGCTTTTTTTACGCCAACCACGCTGCGAAGGGCCATAGAACGATTTGGCTTTGTGCAGGCAGATCCTATACGCTCCCCAGCCCGTGCGCAGGATCTTATACTCAGGCACCGGGTAAAAAATTACAAAGCAGGAGATTTGGAAAAACAGTATCCAAAGATCAGGCTGGAAGAAGATTTTCTGTATGCGTATGGATTCATGCCGCAATCAACCTGGCAATTACTTCATCCACGAACCACAACCAGGTTAAGCATTACAGATAAACGAATTCTTGAAATTGTTTCCAACCATAAAAAAATACATCCCGCAGAACTTGAGGCTTACCTGGGCCGCAAGCGAACCGTCAATGCGTGGGGCGGGTATTCAAAAATGACTACCAAAAATCTGCAAAACCTTCAATACCGCGGGTTTTTAAGAATTGCGGGAAGACAGGATGGTATCCGGTTGTATGAGGCTGTTAGTACTGTGCCGGAATGGATGGACCCTGCGGAAAGACTGGAAAAACTGGTCTTGCTTATTGCAGCTATTCTTGCGCCGGTGCCCGAAGCCAGCCTCCGCGCAACACTGAGGCACCTGGCGTATGCTTCACCTTCGCTTGCCGGAAGAAAATCAATTGTCGGCACGCTTCTTACATCCGGCGCCCTAACTAGCGGTGTGGCAGATGGTATTAAATATCTCTGGCCTTCAGGGAAACTTGCCCGGAAAAAGACAGCAGATTTGGTTCGCTTTCTTGCTCCTTTTGATCCCCTGGTTTGGGACAGGAGAAGGTTTGAACATTTATGGGGCTGGCCTTACCGTTTTGAAGCCTACACGCCACCAGCCAAAAGAAAACTTGGTTATTATTCTATGCCTTTATTATGGCGCGATGATATTATCGGTTGGGTAAATATTTCAAATAACCGTGGTGATCTGATTATTAAACCAGGCTATATGAAAGACGTACCTGCTGATCCTTCTTTTGCCAGCGCATTTGAAATGGAAACAGAAAAATTCCGGCACTTTATGGAGAGCAGCGAATAAACGTTTTCAAATAAATTTTTTATTACCAGTCAACCACAGAACCATCAAGGAAATTATAGGCTTCCGGGTTTTTCCAGTCGTGACCAATCTTATCTTTTATCTGGTCTTCGTCTAATTCAATTCCAAGACCAGGTCCTTGCGGAATCATGACCGTTCCATCTTTTTGTAATTTAAATGGGTTTTTTATATAGCCTTCACCAAGACTTACCTGTTCCTGCACAAGAAAATTTGGGATGCTGGCAGCTAACTGCAATCCGGATGCAAGCGAGATAGGGCCCATCGGATTATGCGGCGCAACAGGAATATAATAAGCTTCAGCCATGCCGGCAATTATTCTGCCTTCTGTGATACCTCCAGCATGACAAAGATCAGGCTGTACAATGGCAACAGCTTTTTTCTCAAGCAATTCGCGGAAGCCCCATTTTGTAAATATCCTTTCTCCTGCTGCTATTGGTAAGAATGTGCCACGTGCTATGTCAACCATAGTATCTACATTTTGTGCCTGGCATGGTTCTTCAATAAACATAGGCTGATAGGGTTCCAGTTCTTTAATGATGACTTTTGCTGTTTGCGGTGAAATGTTACCATGAAAATCAATTGCAATATCCATCTCTGGTCCGGCTGCATCCCTTAGCGCAGCAAAACTATCTACAGCATGTTTAATAAAACGGGGGTTTTCAATAATATTTGCAGGATGTTCGTGTGCCAGACCCGTTTTTATAACGGTATATCCTTCTGCTTTTCTTTTTTTAATATCATCAGGTGTAGCTGCACGTCCATACACACGTACACGATCACGTGTGGGACCTCCCAGTAATTCATACACCGGTACGCCTAATAGTTTTCCTTTTATATCCCACAATGCCTGGTCGATACCGCTTAATGCGCTGGTAAGTATAGGCCCCCCCCGATAAAAAGCATGACGGTAAATGGCTTGCCAATGATGAACAACATGCCGGGGATCTTTACCCAGCAGGTAAGGTTCGATTTCCTGTATCGCTGTTTTTACAGTGAGGGCACGCCCTTCAAGCAATGGTTCACCCAAACCAATAATACCTGCATCTGTATGTATTTTTAAAAAAAGCCAGCGGGGTTTGATAAGAAAAGTTTCAAGCTTTGTGATTTTTACTTCGGCCCTGTTTGGATTTTTTACAGGTGCGCCGGCATAAGAGGAGAGTGGCAAGGTGATTCCTGCACCAATTGTGCCTAAAACAGATTGTATTGCTGAACGCCTTGAGATACTTGTTCTTCCGGATGATGCTGCCATTATTTTTTATTTTAAAATTAAAACTGTTCTGTGTTTGATTGCTGACTGGTTACCAGTTATGAATTGCACCATCCGGACTTTGCAGTACAGGATGGGGATATTTTGTTTTTTCTTTTATCTCCATAATAAAATCTGCTTTTTTAGGATTGAATTTTACACCGAGACCCGGAGCAGGATTGAGGTATAATTTACCATTTTTGAAAATCACCAGGTCCTCATTAAAATATGCGGCGGTTGATGCTTCACCACCTTCATACATACAACGGGCAGGGCTGGCTGAACCCAGTACATGCACCAATGCAGCCATTGACAACGGCCCCGTACCATGAGGAATCATACCCACATAATGCGTCTCACACATCGCTGCAAGTTTTTTGAATTCACTGATTCCGCCTGTATTGGGAAGTGTGAACCGGGTGTAATCAATCAGTTGATTTTCTATCAATTCATTGCTATCCCATTTATCGCCAAATTGTTCACCCACTGCAATAGGCACTTTCGTCATTTGACGAACCGTTTTATATACGCCCGGATTTTCTGAACGCACGATGTCTTCAACAAAATAGGGCCCCAGTGATTCTATTTCAGTACAGATTTTTATAGCATCCTGCATATCAAAACGGGTGTGCAAATCAATGGCCCAATTGCCAGGGCCAACAGCGGCAGATACTATACGGCATTTTTCTATGGTCTTTTTTACGTTTTCGCCCGGATCAAATGATTGTTCACCATTGTTACCATTTGGCCCGATGCGGTAAATGCGGTAACCTTTTTCAATAACAGATCTCGCAGCGTCCTCTTCCGACTTCTTATCATACATATCACTTCCACCCCCATGATAACATTCTATATATTCACGGGTAGCGCCTCCTAATAAATCATATACAGGTACGCCCAATGCTTTTCCTTTAATATCCCATAGTGCCATTTCGAGGGCACCTATTGCATGCAATTTTTCCCGGCCCGGCGGATAAAACATGCCCCGGTACAGATACTGCCAGATATGTTCTATTCTGAATGGGTCTTCTCCAATAATCATCTGCGCACATTGTTCAATCATATCCTTAGAACCACCTTCGCCAATTCCAATTATGCCGCCGTTGGTTTCAATTTCCACTATGCCGCGGGCCTGGTTAAAAAGCGGTTTATTATAACCGGGAGCAGCATAATACCTGATCTTTGTTATTTTCATTTTAGATACAGCTGTTGAGGCAGCTGCTTTAAACAAAGGAAAACCAGCCAATGCGGCCGTTGATCCCAGCAATGCAGATTTCAGGAAATTTCTTCTTTGCATGCAACTCGGTTTTATTTAATCAACTGGCAGAAATTAATTTTAAATGCACTATGCCGTCATCACTAAAAGGACAAACCAGTTTCACTTTAGCTCCGCCCGTAATATTGGTTGTTTTCAAAAAAATATTTTCAGATGGATGTATCCATTCAACAGAAAAAGTACCGGGAACAGCACTAAGATCAATTTCCTTTACATCTTTTCTGATGTAAATAATATATTCTTTGCCCTTATTGGCCAGGCAAAAACCACTTTCAAAAGTTTTTTCAGGTTTCATGACAGACAGATCAATTTGCCTGGCAAGCAGCGAAGCATTTGACATAGCCGTTCTGCCCTGTATATAGCTGATGTGATCTGGTATGTTTTTATTTGGGTCGAACCATCCGGGTATGGGATCCCAGGGATCCATAAAAAGTACATTGTGCCCGCGAAGAAAACTGTACCAAACCCAATGATAATCTATACCGTGTCCCCAGATATGATCTGTATCCAGCACACTTACTTTTTTGCCATCCCACAAGGGCGGATCAGTATAAGGATTTTCAAAACCGCCTTTGTCCCATGGGCCGGGAGATATCCAGTCGGCGTCACCCGCCAGCACCATTTCAGTATTTTCTGCGCCATGGCCCGTTAGCCCTATTGGATGTATTTTCCCTTTTGTTTTTTCATATGCCCTTACTGTCTTTATTACAAACTTATCCCAGTCAGGATTGCCACCTTCATTAATTACTTCATACAAGACATTATCAAGATCCCAAACATAGTCGATTATTTTTTTCAGATAAGCTTCTTCATATTTACGCACGGCGGGATCATCTATATCAAGCACTTTATCATTGTTTTTATCTCCGTTTAATTGCTGAATATTGTTTGCGGTATTATAATAGTGACCAGCAAATGCATCATGACTGAAATTTTTTCCACCTTTCAGCCATGCGCCGCTAAACGCCTGGAACAACATGATGGATGCATATATTCCATTGTGCCCGGCTTTTATAATTCGCGCTCTCATCCGGTCGAAATAGGCCTGGTTGAATTGGGTAAGATCATATTTAGGTTTCCCGTCTAACGCAAGATCCGGCCCCGCTCGCAGGTAAGGCATTGGATCCACAATCATTTTTTCCGGGCTCCATGCCGCCCATGCTGCATGTTCCCAATTCCAGAACCGCATAAAATTAAAATGATGATATACCATGAATTGCATGTACTGGTCGTAGTCAAATTTTTTATCTCCTTCCATGCCCATGTCCTGGAAATTGGACCATGTATGCGAACCTACTAAAAAAACTGGTTTGCCGTTTCCATCTTCAAAATAATCCGGGTTGGCCGGTGAATGCTTTAGTGGACCTGTTGCTCCGGATACAATAAATGTGTTGTCATATACTATAGTTCTGTTACTGGCTGCAAGATCCGGCCGTTGAGCCTGCAGTTTGTTCAAACAACAAACACAACAAACACAGCAAAAAACAACAATAAAACCGCTTTTATACATATTTATTTTTTTCAAAAAAGGGCCAATGTTTTTTGTGCATGCATTGAAATGTAGTATGTTTCAACGCATGCACTTGTTATGAAGTAATCTTTATTTTATGGTGTAATGATCGTTCCGTCTCTTTTACGAACCTGCCAGTTTGATTTTGTAGTGATAGGATATTTTGCCGCTTCTTTTTCATTTACATCCACACCATGTCCAGGCGCTTCGTTCACAAACATATACCCGTTCTTCATCGTTGGACAACCGGTAAAAATAGTTTGCAGTTTATCTGAAAAATGCACCGCTTCCTGTATGCCGAAATTGTGTATTACCAAATCAACATGTGCATGACAGGCATGTCCAACCGGAGAAACATCGCCAGGGCCATGAAACGCTGTTCTGATGTTAAAGTATTCGCCCAGCCGTGCAATTTTCATAGCGGGAGTAATGCCACCAATCTGAGAAACGTGTACCCTGATAAAATCAAAATATTGATTGACCATCGGCAGTTTAAATTCATTGATGTTATTGAACAATTCACCCATAGCGATCGGAACAGAGGTGGTTGCCCGCAATTGTTTGAACCACTCCATGTTTTCAGGTGAGAACGGATCCTCCAGGAAATAAGGATGATACGGTTCCAGCTGCTTAATCATATTAATAACATCAATCGGCTGTGGCCGTTCATGTATATCATGTAACAATTCAACTTCTTCGCCGCATACTTTGCGCACTGTTTCAAACATTTTCGGAACAGATCTTAAATAAGCCTGTTCATTCATGAATTGATCGTTTTCATAGCCAAAACCGGCTTCTTTAAAATCTGGTTTCTGGCTGTTGGCGCCTGTTCCGCCATAACCACCCTGCTGAATACGTACATGACGGAAACCCATCGCCATGTATTTTTGAACATCAGCAGCTACTTCTTCCGGTGTTTTGCCATTGGCATGTTCGTAACAGTCTACTGCAAATCTGCTCTTACCACCCAGCAACTGGTACACCGGCATATTGGCACGTTTGCCTTTAATATCCCACAATGCTTCATCCAATCCGCTGATGACATTGTTTAATACCGGCCCGTTTCTCCAATAGGAACTAACATAAAACGAGTTCCACATATCCTCAATATTATCAACGTCCTTGCCTACAGCAAATTCAGCTAAATAGGTGTTGATGGCCGTTACAACCACTGCAGCACGCTGGGTAAAAGTTGCACAACCCAAACCATACAAGCCTGGTTCCGTGGTCTCTACTTTAACTACAATCAGGTTGATACCTTCCGGCGCCGTAATAATGGCCTTTACGCTTTTAATTTTTACCGGGGGCATTCCTGCCTTGTATTGTTTTGAAATTGCCGGAGCCTGCGAATTTGCGAAAGGGTGCGTTAATAAACCTGCTGAGCCAAGCGCCAGCATTTTCATTAAATTCCGGCGCCCGGTTTTGAATTCATTATCTTCATTTTTCATGTCTGTATGAGTGTTTTAATTATAATAATTCATTAAGTTTTACTTTTTCAACTTTTCGTGTAAGCAAATGAATGATGATCCATGCAATAAGGTAAGTAAACCCGCAGATGGTAAACAACAAGTTATAACCTGCGGTGATGTTGCCCGTCTGTTTATAAGCATCTAATAAACTACCCACGAGTATGGGAAATAAAATACCACCCAATGCGCCAGCCATACCACCTATGCCTACCACAGAACTTACGGCTTCTTTGGGAAACATATCAGAGGCCGTGGTAAATATATTCGTAGCCCATGCCTGGTGAACAGCTACCGCTATACTGATTAATATTACCGCCATCCATGCACTGGTTGCAAACTGGGCAAGAATAATGGATACTTCCATGGCAGCAAATATTAACAATGCTCTTTTTCTCGCTTTTAAAACGGGCCAGCCTTTTTTAATAAGCCAGGAAGAAAAATATCCTCCCCAAAAACTACCTGCAGTGGTAGCAGCATAAATAGTCATCAGTTGCAGACTCGGTTTTTTAAGATCAAGACTAAACGCAGAAGAGAAATAGGAGGGCAGCCAAAATAAGAAAAACCAGTAGATAGGATCGATTAAACCTTTGCCAGTAATGTACGCCCATGTTTGCGGAAAACTGAACAGTTTTGTCCACCTGATGGGTTTTAGCTGCTGCGTAATGTCTTTCTCTTCGTCCTGTCCGTTTGTAATCAGCGCATACTCTTCTTCTGTTAATCTTTTTTGTTTTGATGGTACTGCGTACAATCTCCACCAGAAAATAAGCCATATAAACCCAAGGGCGCCGGTGATAAGAAATACTTCCTGCCACCCGTAAGATTGTAAAATGTATGGAACTATTACAAGGGCTATTACAACACCTACGCTTGTGCCCATATTAAATATTCCGGTTGCCATTGCGCGTTCTTTATCGGGAAACCATTCGGCAACTGTTTTCATAGCAGCGGGATAGTTGCCGGCTTCTCCCAATCCCAATCCAACCCTGGCAACCCCAAAACCGAAAGCGCTTTTTGCAAATGCATGCAACATACCGGCGATGCTCCAGAAAATGATTGTAATGGTGTAACCCAGCTTTGTTCCAATTTTATCTATTATCCAGCCAATAGAAATTAAACCAATTGCGTAAGAAGCAGTAAAAGCCATTACAATGTGCGCAAAATCAGTTTCTGTCCAGTTAAATTCTTTTTCAAGTATGGGTTTAAGCAGGCCGATTATCTGGCGATCCAGGTAATTGATAGTTGTTGCAAAAAATAGCAGGGTAACGATGATCCAGCGATAATTCTTAATCTTTGTTACAGGCATTCAGCAATCGTTTAGTTCAGTATAAAATAAATGTAAACAGGAGCGGGTTCATAAATTTTCCTGTACTTTTTCAACAAATTCTTTAAAGTGTTCCACTAACCCGTTCCAGTTTTTTTCTTCAATAAATTTTTTATTAAAAAGCGTACTTCCAATACCAAATCCATCTGCGCCTGCCTGCCGGTAAGGCCGTATATCATCAATGCCAATACCACCCGTAGGTAATAATTTAACCTGGTCAAGCGGTGCTTTTACATCTTTTATATATGCCGCGCCCAGTACTTTTGCCGGATACACTTTTACCATAGATGCGCCCATCGACCATGCCTGGGAAATTTCAGTAGGGGTGAAAGCGCCTGCAAAAACAGGAATTTTATTTTTTACACAGGATTTAATTATTTTTTTGTCAGTAACAGGCGTAACAATAAACTGTGCTCCTGCATCAATTGCAGTTGCGAGATCTTTTTTTGTGCATACCGTACCTGCGCCTGTATTCAGCATTGGGTATTTATCCCGTATAAACCCGATAATAGCTGCAGCTTCCTTTGTATTCATGGTTATTTCAATCGTATTCAGCCCGGCTTCAAGATAAAGAGGCAGGATGTTTTTTACTTCATCCGGCGAAAGCCCCCTGATAATGCCAATGATGGGAACACGATAAAATTTATTCCACGAAAAAATATTTTTACTCATTCAACAGCTTATTTTTTATATATTGATCGAATATGATTTTCTGACCGGTCATGGCAGCACTTTCTACCAGGTCCGTTGATACCAGGTTTGTTCTCTCAGACAGGCCAAGCTCCTCCAGGGCAATTTTATAAAAACTGTATAGCTTTCTGCCACTGCACAAAAATAAAGGGCAGTGCCGCTCCTTTGGCAGATCATTTAATTCACTGCCAATCAGTAATCCACTCAGATAAAAAGTATTCTGGGTTTTATTTAACCGGTTAAAAAGCTGGTTGGTGCGCACAGTGAACAGACTATTTAATAAACCCGTTGTTCCAGACTCTCTTATTCCCATTTTAAAAGCCTGCGTATCTGTCGTGCATGGTTCATATGCATCATCCATTTTTACAGAGTCCTTTAAAATGCTGTGGTTACCAATAACCTGGTACATTTCAC
>JBDSOC010000067.1:0-45728 GCA_039915085.1 Chitinophagaceae bacterium | reverse complement strand
CCAATAAGGACGATGAAAAATTTGAAAAGGAGAATTAAACAGGGCGAAGCAGTAAATGGTTGCTGGTTAAACCTGGGAAGTGCATTAACCGCAGAGATTGTGGGATTGGCAGGATTTGACTGGGCATTGATTGATCTGGAACATGGAGCCGGTGAGGAAAAGGACGTGCTTTCGCAACTGCAGGCACTTGAATATACAAACACGGCCGCCCTTGTAAGGGTTGAAAGTGCAGAGCGGCAAAGGATATACCGGGTGCTGGATGCAGGGGCCGAAGGTGTTATGTGCCCGCATATAAATAATGCTGCGGAAGCAAGAATGGTGGTAAACGGATTAAGGTATCCACCGGGTGGAGAAAGGGGTGTTGCTAAAATGATACGTGCTGCAGGTTTCGGAAAAAATTTTACAGCGTATTATAACAGTGCTGATGAAAATATATTGGGCATCGTCCAGATTGAAGCTGTTGAAGCACTTGATAATCTCGATGAGATAGCAGTCATTGATGGGGTTGACGTACTTTTTATAGGCCCCGCAGACCTTACCATGTCTTTGGGGATATTTGGACAATTTGACCATCCTTTATTTATTAATGCAGTTAAAGCAATAGTTACTGCCGCGCAAAAAGCTGGTAAGGCAACCGGCATACTTTTATTTAACCCGGATGATTATAAGACTTACTATGAAATGGGCATAAGAATGATTGCGTGTGGTGGAGATGCAGGTTTTGTTGCAGACGGATCACGTACGGTGGCCGGCAAATTAGCATCAGCCAGATCTCTACTAAATCATTAAGATGATGAACATACAAGCCTGGATCTCAGATCCCCTGTTTATTTTATTGGTTGGCGTGCTGATAGTAGTTGGCGGAATTATCGGGTTGAAACTGCACCCTTTTCTTGCGTTGTTGCTGGGTGCATTGGTAGTTGCGTGGATGACACCGGGTTCGGCAGTTCAGCAATTTGCATTGGATAAGGGCATGTCTCCTGCGGCTGCATTACAATTATCGGGCAGAAGCATTGGGGAAAGGGTAGCGGTGGAATTTGGAAACACAGCAGGGAAAATAGGTATTATTATCGCCATGGCCGCCATCATTGGTAAATGTATGCTGGAAAGCGGGGCTGCGGAACGGATTATACGTTCCATGTTATATGCAACAGGAATTAAAAAGGCGCCTGTTGCATTCCTGATCAGTAGTTTTTTTATAGGGATACCGGTTTTTTTTGACACGGTGATTTTTCTTATGATGCCATTGGCTAAAGCAATGTCAATACGCATGGGTAAAAATTATTTGCTGCTTATTCTTTCTATAATGGCAGGTGCTGTTATGGCCAACTCGCTGGTGCCTCCAGCGGCTGGTCCATTGTTTTTAGCTGGCGCCATGCAAATACCAATAGGGTTAATGATGGTGGCAGGTACTATTTTAGGACTCATGACAATTTCTACCGGTTATGTATTTGCGGTTTGGGCAAACCGGCGATGGACAATTCCTGTCCGGGATTCGCCGGATGCCCGGTTAGAAGATATTCAGCTTAATAATTTAAAAGAAGATTTCCAGCTTCCTTCCCTGTGGTTTTCGCTGCTGCCGGTGCTGATTCCCCTGGTATTTATTTGCACTGATACTTTTCTTAATTTATATCCGCCAGGCAACCGCATGCAGCCATTTTTAGTGGTTAAACTAATTCAACTGATTCATTTTTTTGGAGACAAGAATATTGCGTTGATAACAGCAGCATTGGTTGCGCTGGTGTTGCCGGCAAGGCAGAAGAAAGAAAGTAAGGCTGGTATGACAGGCTTTGTACAAACTGCTTTGATGAGCGGGGGAGCAATTATATTAATTACTGCTGCAGGCGGTGCCTTTGGTGGTATGCTGCAGCAAACCGGTATCAGCCCGCAAATTGCAAGTCTTACAAAACATTACCAGATGGCCCTCATTCCCCTGGCATTTATTATTGCAGCTGTTATCAGGACAGCACAGGGTTCTGCTACGGTGGCTTTGATTACTGCGTCCGGTATTTTATCAGGTATGGCCAATAGCGGTCATTTACAATACCATCACTTGTATATAGGGCTGGCTATCGGTTGCGGATCAAAGCTGGTACCGTGGATGAATGACGCAGGGTTCTGGATCGTTTGTAAGGTCAGCAACTTAACTGAAAAAGAAGCCCTGAAAACTTTATCACCATTAAATACGGTAATGGGAATTGCAGGCCTTGTCATTATTCTTATTGCAGCAAAGCTGTTTCCATTACTATAAATAAATACAATAATTATTTCATCATTAAATAATCAGCAATGGATGAAAATAAAAATATGGAAAGAAGAAGTTTTGTAAAAGCCATTACCATAAGTTCCCTTGGCGCCGGTATGCTGGGAGCATCTTTGCCTGCAGCTGCTTTGCCTTTAGATAAGAAAAAAATAATGATGAAGGTTGGCTGTCAGTCGGGTGGAACGAACAAAGAAAATCTTGAATTTAAAGCACGGCATGGCGTTCTTAACATTGATGGCGGTGCACCAAAATACATTAAGGGTGTTGGATGGGATTTGGAAGATTCGCTGGCAAAGAAAGAAGCTTGTGAGAAATACGGGATATCGCTGGATGCCTATCATTTCCCATTAACCTCTGAAGGAATTGATAAGGTTGAATTTCCAAATATCATGCTTGGGAAAGACGCGGAACGCAACCGTGAGATTGGAATACTGCAGCAAATGATTGCAGTGGCAGGTAAAACAGGTGTCCATTGCCTTAATTATAATACCATCATACTGCCTATTCTGCGCACCGGTTTAACCATGGATCCTAAACGGGGGAATGCATCTTATACTACCTGGAATTATGCGGAAGCCATAAAGAAAAATGAACCCAATACCATTGCAGGTGTAGTTAGTATTGACATGATGTACGAACGGATTACCTATTTGCTGGACAGGTTACTGCCTGTTGCAGAAGAATATAAAGTGCGTCTTGCCAATCACATAGCAGATCCGCCGACACATGTGGGTTTCCGTGGTATTACAAGATGGAACAGCCCAGATGTTTTTGAAGGAATTAAGCGGTTTGCAAAATTGTACGACAGTAAATACCATGGTTTTAATCTTTGTCTTGGTTCCGTTGCAGAAGGTTTGAAGAACCCGCGAACAGAAATTCTTCCCATAATTAAATGGGTGGGGGAAAGGCATCAGATATTCAACGTACACCTCCGGAACATAAAAGGCGGCTGGGATAATTTTATGGAAGTATATCCTGACAATGGTGATATGGATTTCTTTGAAGTGATGAAAGCGCTGAGAGATATTGACTATCCATATATGGTAATGCCCGATCATGTGCCGCACCATGCTGATCCAGAGAGCAGTAAGCAGGCGTTTGCTTTTGCGTATGGCTATATTAAAGCAATGCTGCAGGCGGTGTCAGCGTAATAATCATTAATCAAAGTTTTATGTTTATTCCGGAAAACAAGACCAGGCAGGGGCCCATTATCAGGGAAGTTATTATAACGCCAATCGCCATAACCGATCCGCCATTGCTGAATGCAGCAGGTTTGCATGCACCCTATGCACTCAGGACAATTGTGGAAATTATTACCAATGATAATATATCAGGCATCAGTGAGATTCCGGGTAATGCAGCCATTGATGTTGCGCTGGCAGCTGCAGGACAATTAATTATTGGTAAAGATCCGTTTCAGCTAAACCAGTTAAGAGTGTTGCTGGAAAATAATTTTGGAAAGGAGCAAGGAGGCGCACGCGGACTAACACCATGGGATCAGCGAAAATTGGTTCATATTTTCAGTGCTATTGAAGTGGCCTGCCTGGATATAACCGGGAAAGTGACAGGGCGCCCTGTCGTTGATCTGCTGGGCGGTAAATTAAGAGATCGCATTCCATTTGCAGCTTATCTTTTTTACAAACCGGAGGGTGCAGGTGGTCAGCTTATGTTTAAAACAGACCCGCAGGCAACCGGGTGGCCCAAAGCCCGGCAGGCAAGTGCCATGAACCCGGATGAAATAGTAACGCAGGCGAAAGCCATGTGCAAAGAATTTGGTTTTACATCCATTAAACTGAAAGGCGGTGTATTTGAACCGCAGGTAGAAGTGGATACTATGTTTGCTTTACATGAAGCTTTTGGACCGGATGTGCCTTTGCGTATCGACCCCAATGGGGTATGGGAAGTAAATACTGCAATAGAATACGGCAGAAAGTTACAACCAGTCATTGAATACCTGGAAGATCCTGTAAGAGGCCAGGCTAATATGGCATTTGTTCGTAAAGAATTGAAGATTCCATTAGCAACAAATATGTGTACTACTTCATTTGACGATATACCGGGTAGTATTCAATTGCATGCTGAAGATATCATTTTAAGCGATCATCATTTTTGGGGAGGCTTACATGCTTCCATGGGGCTTGCAGCTATTTGCGCAACATTTGGAAGAGAATTATCGATGCATTCAAATAGTCATCTTGGTATTTCACTGGCAGCAATGGTACATCTTGGTGCAGCCCTGCCCAATCTCCGGTACGCGCTGGATACACACTATCCATGGCAATCGGAGGAAGTGATAAAGGGTGGGAGACTGCAATTTGAAGAGGGATACGTAAAGATTCCGGAAGGGCCCGGACTGGGTGTGGAATTGGATAGGGATGCATTGGCTGTGCTTCACCAGAATTACCTGGATTGCGGGTTAACAAAAAGAGACGACGAAACAGAAATGCAGAAAATCGCGCCAGGATGGAAATTCCAGGCAGTGAGGTGGTAGGTTATCGCCAATGACAGTACAAATAGCTGTCATCCATGTAAAACAATCATTCGCCTGGTCTTTGTTAAGTTGTTTTACCGGGTATACATTTTGTATTAATGCGAAAAATATTTTTTATGGCTCTGCACCTGGTACGCATCAGTAATTTCTTATACATATTATACGCATGTATTTTTGTGGTCAATAGCAACATGCAGCTCTGATATTTATTCCACGTTCTCATTGAGTTATAATATTCCTGTCCGGAGCCAACGTTGTTCAGACTTTCTTTTCATTGTGTAATTTTACAGTAACATCAAATGCAAAAATGGTATGTTACAGAACCGGGTCGATCCATTGGGAAATATTATAAGAACGCCAGCGCGGGGTTTGTGGATGGGGAACCGGGGTGTTATTCACAACGATAAACAGGAAATAATCCGTCCGTTTAAGCTGCATACCTGGATAACCTGCAGGCTTGAATTTAAAAACTGGAAGAGAAAAGTAATGACGCCAAAACGCTGGACAGAACTTTTCTTTATGGATGAAGCCACTTCCTTTGCCGCAGGGCACCGGCCTTGTTCAGAATGCCGCAGGGAAGATTTTAATAAGTTTAAATTGTTTTGGTTAGCAGGCAATCCAGGCTTTCAGTTCAACAATAAAACCCGGATTCAGTATATTGATGAGATCATTCAAAAAGAAAGAATGGATGCCGCTGCGTCTAAGATTACCTATGATGAACGGCTGGACAAATTGCCTGATGGTGCATTTGTTTTAACAGGCGGTGAACCGCATCTCCTGTACAAAGAGCAGCTGTATCAATGGTCTCCTTTCGGGTATAAAAAACTTATAGACTTACCACGGGAAGATACCGTTCCGGTACTGACACCAAAATCAATCATCCATACTTTTCACGCTGGCTATAGTCCACAAATGAGTATTTGAAAGGGATGTCATTAATGCGGAGCAGGCAATTGGAATTGTGAATTTATCGTTGCATGATCACTAACAGTCAATGAGCTTCCAGCCAATATCAGTTTATAAACTCACCTTCAAAAACCGTAACGGCGTCCCCATAAATCATCACTTTGCCGTTCAGTAGTTCAGTAGTCATATGGCCTGTTCTTGCAGAGGACTGAAAGACTTTTAATTTATTTTTCTGGAGTTTTGTCGCCCAATATTTTGTGAGAAAGGTTTGGACACCACCTGTCACAGGGTCTTCATTGGTTCCGGTCCAGGGCCAGAAATACCTGTAGTGAAAATCAAAGTCCGGAGTATCTGACGGCGCAGTGACCAAAACGCCATTGATACCGCTATAAGAATTTAGTAAAGCCTGAAAATCGGGTTTCAGTTTGGCCAAAGTGTCAGCCTGCGCTATTTCAATGAGAATGATTTTATTGTTTTCGCTGAATCTTGTGTTTATCGTCTTATCTATACCAATGGCATCAAGGACGGATGCCGGCACAATGATTTCACAAGTTTCATACACGGGAAATTCCATGGCAATTTTACCGGCTGTTTTCCCGGCTTTCAATTCGACATTGTCAACATTTACAAAAACAATACGTTCTGCCGCAGTTGTGTCAAAAATTATTTTTGAAGCGGCTAAAGTTGCATGTCCGCATAGAGGAATTTCTTGTTTGGGTGTGTAAAATCTTATACTGTAGATATCCCCGGATATTTTTTTTATAAATGCAGTTTCGGAAAATCCGATTTCCGCCGCGATGTTTTGCATAGTCGTATTGTCCAGATCATTTACAACAATACAAACGGCCGCAGGATTGCCTTTAAACTTTGCGTTGGTAAAAGCATCTACAAAATAAGTCTTCATAATTTGGTTAATAAATTGACCCTAATATAACAAAATCTAAATTTTTAATCACTTGCACCTGACCAGCACTGATTGACGATCTGATGCTCATAGCTACCATGCCGGACCAGCCTGGCAGCAATTGTATTGTGGGCTGTTTTATTGTAAAGGGGGGTTAAAGGTTTTTACAACTTTTGGTGACTGTGCGTCCATGAACATTTTAGCCCGGCCAAAAAGGCAAATTTTTCCTATGTTGTCAAAAACATTTTGTTGTCCTGCCTCATTAATTAAAACCTCTTTGTCGCAAAGTCCATCCTGATGGTTTTTTTCTATATAGTCCCAATTTTTTGCTATTTCTTCTTTGAATACGATTGTAAAAGCTGGTTGACTATATTCAATAATATAATTTCCGTCGTCCATTACCATTTCGCTAAAGTCAGGGTGAAAATTGTATATTTTGTCAAGACTATTTTTTGCGCTATCTGCTACGTTGTCAACCCTGTTTGAGAAAAATGTTACAGTCCCATTTTGAAAAACTGCGAATTGCAGTTTGCCATTTGTATAATATTTGGCTTTCTGATAAATTAAATCTATGTCGATAGGCAAATTTGGTTTCCATTTTGGCCTGGGTGGAAAACGGGATCCGGTGTCGTTTGATTTTTTAGTTGTATTTAATGCAGGTTTTAGTCTTTGCCGGTGAAACAAAAGAAATGAAATGAATCCCGCTACAATAAGTCCGGTTATAAAGTAAATCATTTTAGTCAGTTATGAGGTTGACAATCGAAAAAATCGCACCCAACGGTACAGCTTTGCGCAGGCACTGTATTTCATAATACGTCTGCACATAACCGAAGCTAAATTTATAATAATTGTTCATTACATTACTATCGCTCAATAGAGCTACCTCAGATGGAACTATCACTGAAATATCCACAAATGCTAATTCTTAGCAAGTCTGCCCCGTTTGCGCAAAACTGCCTGTTGTTTGCGCTATAAGTCAGTAAAGATCGCATTGATACATATTTATCCCAACAAATGATTTGGTTACTTTTGATTGTCTGATAAATTAACCCAGGTTCGTATTATTAATCATTCATTATTTCCATTTTGACCGAATATTCTGATTAAGGTGGAAAAAATTTTGAGGATCATATTTCAATTTCAACTGCAGAAGCCTTGTATAATTCGTGCCATAAACAGCTTTTGCTGAATTTCCGCTCTCTGTACTCATGTAATTGGAATAGATTCGTCCGCCTGAATAAGGTTGTAATAACTCAGATAAATTGTAAAGCCACGACATACAGGACGATGAATTCTTAGGATCAGCCCATTTTATCAAATATGCTAAATCTGCTGCGCCGGCCTGACGAAGCTCAAAGGCCGTTGAATCTGATGCAATCCGGCAAACTTTTCCATGCATGTAGTGAGAAAGGTTGAAAAACATCTGGCACGATGGTGGTGCTTGCTCAAACTGGGTAAGTATAAGATCAATAACTTCATCGGAAAGCTGTTTAATGTATGCACCCTTAATAGATTGAAACGGGCAGGGAGTTGCTCCGTCATCTGAAGCCCAATCCTCACCCATTCTATAAATTCCGGAATAGGCTCTGCGTTTCATCCAATCCTGATCCGGCTTTAAAAATTTGCGAAACTCATTTATCAAACGCTCCCCTTTGTCGAGATCACCTGAATAGACAAATTCCACAGCAAAACTTCCCTTGCCTTGTTTGGCATAATAGCAATCCCCTTGTAGTTCATCAGGTGCGGACAACATAAATTCTCGAAAAAACCGCAGAAGGTCACGGGTCTTTTCAATTGGATAAGCAAAGCGACCAGCAAGAACTTCGTTCTCTGGATACAATTGGTATTCGAAAGTTGTAGCTACACCAAAGTTCCCACCACCGCCCCGAATTGCCCAGAACAGGTCTTGATTATTAGAAGGATTTGCTTGTAGTGTGCGGCCATCCGCTGTTAAAACATTGGCCGAAAGCAGGGTGTCACAAGTTGCTCCGTATTTTCCGGATAGATAACCCAAGCCTCCTCCCAAAACAAGACCTGCTCCAACACTACCACATTCGCCTAAGACAGGCGCAAGACCAAAGGGACTTGTTGCCGCAAGAATTTCTTCGGCGGTGCTGCCAGCTGTGACCTGTGCTGTCTGCTTAACCGGATCAACGCTAACGTTTTTAATTTTAGAAAGGTCAATCACTAGCCCGTTTTCGCAGGTTCCCCATCCTAAAAGACTGTGATTACCTGAACGAACGGCAACTTCTAAATTATGCTGACGCGCAAAATCAATGCACAACAACACGTCTTCTTCGTTTTTGCATTGCGCAATAACAGCCGGGTGTTTATCCATTTCCGGATTAAGTAAGCGTGCTCTGCGTGCTGTTTCATATGCAGCATCGCCTGGAAGTATAATGTGTCCGTAAAAACTTTTTTGAAACTGGTTAATGGCATCTGGAGCGAATGGGAATTTCCATGACTTAATGCGCTGTCCACAGGCATTCAGCAAAGTGAGCACTCCAGCCGCCATTGCTGACTTTTTAATAAACTCACGACGTGTTTTGGTTGTTGTCCTTGTGTAATACATGCTGGTATGATATTTCAGTATAAATCATTCTCATCAGAAAACAAAAAAAAAAGATTGACCTCTATATAGTTCGCGGGAGTATATTTCTTTAGAATTTTGACTCAGTTGCACACAACGAGCAGGGCCCTGTGCAGATGGGAAAATAGAAATCCGTCCGCCCAAAACCGCTGCGATTGAAAAACAAATGTACAAGTTAAGTTACAAAAGTTCAGCGGTGTTTGTCAAGCCTTGACCACAGCCTGGATTTGAAATAACCCGTCCGCCCACTTGCACTAAAACCCATGTTTGGTGTTCGTTGTTCTATCTCAATTTTAAAGACATTAACTCTTCGTCAAAGTATTTGTCTTTCCATTTGATTGCTTTTTGTTCTTGTCCATAAGAAACAAAACCAAGCTTTTCATAAAGGATTCTGGCTTTGTCATTAGTCGCAATAACCGTCAAATTAATTTGTTCCATATTGTCAAGCAGTAAAGCTTTGTCAATAACTAATTCAATTAGTCGTTTAGCAATTCCTTGTCCACGAAGCGCTGGTGAAACATACATTCTAAACAAAATTCCTTTATGTCTTAATTTTTGCCTGTCTGCACCGTCCCGGGAAAAGCTGACATTTCCTGCTAATTTATTTTCATAATAAGCTCCAATTGTAAAACTATCGTCTGTGTCCTTGGTTGGAAAATTTGAATTTAAGTCGTCAAGTGGCGTAATTCTAAAATTATCTTCGTCATTCAAAAGCCCAATTCGCAAAAATTCTTGATACTCTTTTATCTGATTAGATTTTATTTCTCTGAATGAAATATCCATCGTCAAATTTGATATGTTAAACGAAATGTATGTTTACAATGGCCGCTAATGTTGGGACTTCCCGCAGGGACGGTATTTTATAACTGTCTGCCCGGCAACCCGAACCCGATTGAAAAGTGATGATGAAGTTAACAACTAAATTCAAATAGAATTCAGTCAAGAGTTAAAGGAAGCCTGATAGGAAAGAGTATTATTTTTTTGATAACCACTTTTGAGGTGGTGACATTGCTCAATTAGTATTTATAGTTAGCCTATCTACGATAAAAACATTTACGTATGGCAATAGGAAAACGCGGTTTAGAAGTCGTAGTATGCTGTTTACCTGCTCCCTGATACAAGGGAAATATTTTCCTCAAAAAAAGCCAGTTTTTGGCCTGGTTTGTGGAACCTGACTTGCATTATTCATAACTTAAAAAATTTATTATGGATACCCAAACAAAAGCACGCTTCACCAAAGACACAGCTAAGAAGAAAATAATTGTTGTAAAAGATCTGGATGCCGGTATCAAAAAAGTATGGACGGCTTATACAGATCGTACCATGCTGGATAAGTGGTGGGCACCAAAACCCTGGCGGGCAGAAACCAGGGAAATGAATTTTACTGAAGGAGGGCGCTGGCTGTATTCTATGAATGGTCCGAATGGTGAGCGCCAGTGGGCAAAAATGGATTTCCAAAAGATCGATGCACCAAATCAATTCACGGCCACCGATTCTTTTACTGATGAAAAGGGCACAAAGGATACAAATATGCCCTCCCAGCTTTGGACCAGTTCCTTTAAGAAAAATGGAGATGGTACACGGCTTACCGTTGAAATAAGTTTCGACAAAGAAGAAGATATGAAGAAAATCCTCGACACGGGTTTTGAACAGGGTTTCCAGATGGGGCTCGAAAACCTTGACGAATTACTGGCAAAATAAAAATGTTGAATACTATAAAAGCCTTGCCTGCATCAATGCAGGCAGGGCTTTTTTTTAAAATTTCTACAATAAGTGGTACTTATTGTTGGATGCATACTATGGAAAATTAAAATTTGAATTCTGCGATGGAAAACTAGTGTTCAACCAGGGGTTCATTGTTGCTGACAATTATGAGCCATTGCCGGATCAATCGCCGTTGGTTCCCTTACGCATTTGCGTGGTTGGGCAGGCAGTAAATGCAGTCGTGCAGGTAAGAATGCCGGAGGGGTGAGAAGAAGGAAATGAAAATCGCCGGACTTAGGGCTGCTGGCGCACCGGCGGCACGGCAAGCTGCATCTTACCGATGCAGCCTCTGGCAAGCTGGGAGAATCACAATAATAACTATCTTCGGCAATATCAATGTCAATCTTGTAACCAGGTGTACATTTACATACAATAGTTATTATGAAAAAATTACCATTTCTTTTTGCGGTATTGTTTTCGTTAGCGGGATGCAAAAACACGCCGCAAACAACTGCTTCGGCACAGATAGAGGGAATTGATACTTCTGCCAGGCCCGAAAACAATTTTTTTATGTATGTGAATCGTACCTGGTATGATTCTGCCCAAATACCTCCTTCGCAATCTGGCGTGGGTGCATACATGTTTATGAATTATCCGCAGCGGCTGCGTTTGCAGGGTATACTGGATAGTGTTTCAAAAGCTAATAATGCAGCGGGAAGCATTGAACAAAAGCTGGGTGATTTTTATGCTTCGGGCATGGATACAAATACGGTTAATCAACGTGGCTATGATCCGATTAAACCAGTCCTTGCCCGAATCGACAGCATCCATGATCTTACTTCTCTGATGCAGTTTGCAGCTATGGAAGCAAAGTCAAACAATACTTCTGTTTTGGCTTTTGGTGTAGGTCCGGACAATAAAAATAGCAGCCTTAATATCGCACATATCTACCAGGCAGGTATCGGCCTGCCGGAAAGAGATTATTATTTCAAAACAGACGCATCCAGCATGGCTATTCAGCAAGCTTACAAATTACACCTTACCAGGCTTTTTCAACTTACAGGCAACGATGCAGTAACCGCCCCGAAAAATGCTGACATTGTTTATAATATAGACAAACAACTCGCTGCTTCTCACAGAACAAAAATTGAATTACGCGATGTAAATGCCAACTATAATAAGATGGCCGTTGCAACGCTTGTTAAGCAGCACCCAAATATCGGGTGGCAGCATGTATTAAATGATTTGGGTGCAAAAACAGATTCTATTGATGTGGCACAACCCGCCTATTACGAAAAGCTGAATGCCACTTTACAATCAATTCCCATCACCGACTGGAAAATTTACCTGAAGGCTTATACTGTCAGTAACTATGCAGACGTGTTGAGTCAACCTTTTGTGGATGCTGCATTTGAGTTGAATAAAGTAATTTCCGGGCAGGCGGTGCAAAAAACCCGCGGCGAAAAAATGGCCAGCGCGGTAGATCATTTATTGGGTGGGGCACTGGGACAATTATACGTGAAGAAATATTTTACTGAAGACGCAAAAAAACGTACGCTGGACCTGGTAAATAATTTGCAGAAAGCAATGGCTGCAAGAATGGATAAGCTGGACTGGATGAGCGACAGTACAAAACAAAAAGCAAAAGAAAAATTGCTTGCCATCACAAAGAAGATAGGTTATCCGGATAAGTGGCGGGACTACAGCCATGTAACCATCGTAAAGGATAAATATTTTGAGAATATAGTATCAGCGTCAGCTAACAATTTTCAGTTTCAACTGGCAAAACTCAGCAAACCGGTAGACAAAAGTGAATGGTATACTACGCCTTCAACAGTTACTGCTTATTACAATCCTGCTGCCAACGAAATTGTTTTTCCGGCCGCTATTTTGCAACCGCCTTATTTTGACAACAATGCCGATGATGCCTTGAACTACGGCGGTATCGGCATGGTGATCGGTCATGAAATTACACATGCGTTTGACGACCAGGGCGCACAGTACGACAAAGACGGCAACGTGAAAAGCTGGTGGGCTAAAGATGATTATGCAAAGTTCAAAGCAAAAACCCAAAACGTAATTGAGCTCTACAATACATTCACTGTACTTGATACGATGCATGTTAAAGGTGCCATGACCGTTGGCGAAAATGCCGCAGATGTAGGCGGCGTTTCTATTGCCTATGATGCTTTTAAAATGACGAAAGAAGGGCATGACACAGCAAAGATTGGCGGCTATACACCAGACCAGCGGTTCTTTATTTCTGTTGCGCACATATGGCGCGTAAAAATGAAGGATGAATTCCTGCGTTTGTGGATCAATAACAACCCGCATGCTCCCCCCATGTGGCGCGTGAATGGCCCGCTGATGAACAATCCGCATTTTTATGAAGCATTCAATGTAAAGCAGGTTGATACCATGTATTTACCCGAAGAGAAAAGGATCCACATCTGGTAGGCGGTGTAGAAAATTCCAGGAAGTTGATCCAGCCAATGGCTGATACGCAGTTGCCCGCCAGCGCATTGTTTTGCCATTTCAGAATTTCCAGAATAAATTGTCCGGCTACCTTACTGCCTGTTGTACTAATAATAGCTTTTGCGTCCAGCAGTATTTTGGCACGTGTATTATCATCCTGCTAAAGCAGGCATTGTAGAAAAACGGGAAGGCTACTTATACAGCAGCGCAATTGATTATTATACTAACCAAAAAAGGACTAATTGCTATGGAGAGAATTGATCCAATATTGGTAAAATCTATTGCGACACAAGTACGCCAACGCAGACGGCAGGGCTGCATACTTGCGCCAGTTGGGTACCCGATCGCGGGTAAAAGTGATGGAGACGAAAGACCGTTTACGCGATTCTCAACGCCTTCGTTTACCTTTTTAGCAGGCTCCTATTAGTTATTATAGTTCATCTTACATTATAAGTAATCAGCTATCAACACTTTATTAATAGTAATATCTTATGCGGCAAACGATAATAAATAAAATTATATTGCAGTTTTTCCCTTTATATTTCTTTTAAGTGATAACACATACCATGTACTAATGGTATTTGTATTTTATTACAGAATCGTTAAGTTAATCTTTGTGAAGCAATGAAATATATTTTGATGTAGACAAATGCAGATGCATAAGACAAATTCAGGCACGTGAATAATTCAGCAAAATTTATTTATTAAATCATCATACATTGATATCAGAAATAAATAAGCAAAACGTTATTTTTTATTTCTGCGTCAATACGGAAAGGATTGTTTCTCTCCCCTGCGGCAGATTATGATAATTGCCTTTTAATATGATTGCCTCTTCTTGCCTGGCCCCGCACGCTCACTGAATTCTGAAAATATCAGGCGAAAATAATTGCATTCATTCATCTATATGCAAGCACTTATACTTCTATAGGTAATCTATGTTTAAAAATAGACTGCCCTGATTTGAATTAATCTTCTTTATCTGCGTTATCATCGGGTTAGACAATATGTTTATGAAAAACCTGTCTGTTATTTATCCTTCCTTCTTCTTATCTACAGCACAAAAAAATATATTTTATAATGAATAAGATTTGCATTGCTTTAGCAGTGGTACTGTTTTTTGCACTGTCGGCTGCTGGCCAGGCTGGTATTGGTACGACAACACCCAACTCTATGCTCGATGTGCGGGGTTCCCTTTCGGTAAACTACCGGTCATTTACAACGGCTATCACGGCTTTGTCTACCGACAATACCCTTGCCTTTGAAGGAACCATCGCCCGTGTACTGACACTACCGACCGCAGTTGGTTGTACAGGAAGGTTTTACTGGATAAAAAATGCCAGCACAACCTTGCCAACGCCTGCTTTGACGGTGGTAACAACCGGCGGGCAAACATTAGATGGCAATACAAACTGGTTGCTTGATGAGCCGGATGAGGTCATCCGTGTAGTAAGTGACGGATCCAACTGGTATGTACTTAATCAGGATGTAATAGTACCAAAAACTGCAACAACCGGTGGTGCCTGGTCTGAAGGGGGTAACCGCGTTACAGCTGATAAATCCATTGGTACCATTACTACTTTCAATCTTCCTTTTGTTACGAATAATGTTGAACGCATGCGTCTCACTACGGCCGGTTATCTCGGTGTTGGAACCACGCTGCCGGCTGGCCGTTTGCACTTTGTAAATGAAACCGTTGAGACGGGCAATGATTATATTTTTGATGATTATGGCGCGGGTACTTCGCAAGGTATTTATATGACTAAATCAAGGGGAACCGTTGCGGCACCTGCAGATTTGCAAAACGGGGATGCCATAGGTTTTTTACGGTTCGTGCCACGCTTCAATGGGTCGGTTGCGTTAAGCTCCGGTTCTTCCATTGATGCTTATTATAAAGGTATAAGTTCAACAAATGATTCTACAGACATGCGTCTTTTTACCAGTGGTATAGAAAGAATGCGCCTTAATGAGGCTGGCTATACAGGTATCGGTACATCTGTCTTTACTGCGGCAAACCCCGAAAAGTTACTTGTAGATGCCGGAACCACAACATCCTTTAATGTTATAAGTGGTAAGGGAACAATTAATAATTATCTCCAGTTAAATATTCAAAACCGCTCTGCTACCGGTAATGCAAGTTCAGATGTGGTGGCCTCCTCTAATAACGCAACGGAGACCAGCGGTTTTATTGATATGGGTATTAATTCCAGCGCTTACAGTAACATAAGTTATCCAATATTAGCCGGGATTAATACTGCATACGTGTATGCAACAGGCAACAATTTTATTTTAGGTAACGGAACTGCTTCTAAAGACCTGGTATTTTTTACCAATGGTTTTAATGATACCGATGAGAAGATGCGCATATTATCTACCGGCAATGTGGGTATCGGCACAACGACCCCCGCAGATAAACTTTCAGTTGCAGGTGTAGTGTCGCCTTCAGCCGATAATACCTATACGTTGGGTAAAAGCACCCTGCGCTGGAGCGCCGTATACGCAGCCAATGGTACCATTCAGACTTCAGATGCAAGACTGAAAACAAATATTGAGAACCTGAATTATGGATTAAAGGAAGTAATGCTGATGCGCCCTGTAAGATATAACTGGAAAGACAAGGCAATGCCGGCAGCTAAGATTGGATTGATTGCACAGGAAGTAAGAAAGCTTGTTCCTGAAGTTATAACCGGCGATGAATCAAAAGAAAGCCTGGGAATGAATTATGCAGAGCTTGTACCGGTTCTTATTAATGCAATCAAAGAGCAGCAGCACCAGATTGATGATGTGCAAAACAGAGTAGAGGCCTTGCGTAAAAAAAATAAGTAATACTCAATTATTATGCGGTTATATATCTTTTGTATTTATTTAGGGCTGATTTTATCGGTACAGGGGTTTTCGCAAACCGGCATCGGTACAATTGCACCTAATTCAACGCTGGATGTAAGAGGTGGTATGGCGGTTGCCCTCCGCAGTTTTACCAGCGGCACAACTGCCAGCGCCAATGATTATGCACTGATATTTACCGGAACGGCGGCTGCTTTGGTTACCCTGCCGGATGCCGGCGCCTGTGCAGGAAGGGTATACTGGATAAAAAATGCAAGTATAACTTTGCCCGCTCCCGTGCTTACGCTAACAACGGTTTCAGCACAAACAGTAAACGGCCTGGCTACGTGGGACCTGGATGAATCAAACGAGGCAGTGCGTATTTTAAGTAACGGAACCAACTGGTTAACATCGAGCCAGGATGCGCCGACACGCAAAACAGCAACCCTTGGCAGCGGGTGGAATGAGGGCGGCAACCGCGTAACAGCTAACAAAACACTTGGTACAACAAGCAACAACAACTTTTTATTTACAGCTAATAACCAGGAGAGAATGCGGCTGACAACAAGCGGCTATCTCGGTATTGGAACAGCTAACCCGTCAGGTCGTCTTCACCTGGCGAATGATAATGATAACGCCGGTAATAAATATTATTTTGATGATTACGGAACAACTGTTTCGCCCGCTATCTATCTACGCAAAATAAGAGGCTCCGTGGCAGCGCCGCAAAACTTACAAAGTGGAGATTTAATCGGACAATTAAGGTTTGCTGCTCATTACAACGGTGCCGTTATTAACAGCAGCGGTACTGGTATTGATGCACATTACCAGGGAACAGGAACAAATAACAGCACAGACATGCACCTTTTTACCAGCAATACAGAACGCATGGTCATTAATGAACTTGGAAATATTGGTATTGGTTCAACCGTTTTTTCTGCTACACCAGAGAAATTACTCGTTGATGCCGGTAACACTTCTTCTTATAATCTTATTAGTGCAAAAGGTGAAATTGACAATTACCTGCAATTAAATATTCAGAACCGTTCAACAGGCACTACAGCAAGTTCAGATGTGGTGGCAACTGCTGACAATGGCGATGAGAATGGTGAATACATTGATATGGGTATAAACTCCACCGGTTATAGCAACAGTTTAATCCCTATCGTAAACGGTGCTTCCGAAGCTTACCTGTTTAGTACGGCCAGCAATTTTGTAATAGGCAATGGTACCCCATCTTACGACATGAGTTTATTTACCGGCGGCTTTGCTACTACTAATGAACGCTTGCGTATTACTGCAGGCGGAAATATTTCTATTGGCGCATTTACACCTGCCGATAAATTATCAGTAGCAGGGATCCTTTCGCCAACAGTCAATGCTGTCTACAGTATTGGCACCAGCATTGCAAGATGGACTGAAGTATGGTCGGCTAACGGAACTATACAAACCTCCGATATACGCCTGAAAAAAAATATTCGCCCCCTGAAGTATGGTAGTGCCGCGCTCATGGAGTTGCGGCCAGTATCTTATAACTGGAAGGATAAACCGGGATCTGTAATTAAGATTGGGCTTATTGCACAGGAAGTAAAAAAAATAATACCTGAAGTGGTAACCGGTGATGAGCAGAAAGAAATGCTGGGCATTAATTACGCTGAACTGATTCCTGTTCTGATTGCTACCATAAAAGAGCAGCAGCAAAAGCTTACGTTACTCAATAAGGACTTAGATAAACTGGAAACCCGTATAAAACAGCGCTATGAAAAAAATTAGTACGGTATTATTTTCCTGCCTGTTGATGAATTACATTGTGTCGGCCCAGGTTAATTTTCAAAACACCGGTATATTATTTATATCAGGCGCAACGGATACGGTTTATTCCAGCGCTTCATTTGCAAATTCATCAGCGGCTGCCCTAACCAACAACGGCAACCTGTACGTAGTTAGAAATCTTGCCAACGACCAGGCCTTAATAGCAGTTGGAACAGGCACTTTACTCCTGAACGGAACGGTCCCCCAGACAGTAAGCGGTGCACAGCCATTTAAAACATTTAATCTCGTTAGCAACAATGCAGGCGGGTTTTTATTGAATAGTGATCTTAGTATAACCGGTGTTCATACTTTCACAACAGGTGTTTTTAATTCTTCCGTTACGCCAAATTATCTTATTTACGAAGCAGGCTCTTCTTACACAGGTGATGGAGATGCTGCGCATGTTAAAGGATGGGTGAAAAAAAACGGGACCACTTCATTTGTATTTCCGCTTGGTAACGGAACGGTTGAAAGAACAATTGGCATAAGCAGCCTTTCTGTTTTATCTGTATTTAATGCAAATTACGGAGGTGCTACTACCAATACAACAAACATTGCAGCGCCACTGGTTACAATTGATCCCAACGAATACTGGAACGTAAATAAGATTAGCGGCGGTTCTGCTATAATAAATATGAATTGGAATGCCAGTAAAATACCAATGCCTTTATATTCACTTCCGGATATTCGCGTAGCCAATTATCTTGCTTCTAACTGGACACAGGAAGGGGGAAGCGCTACTGGTAATGTAACAACTACCGGTGCCCTGTCATCAAACAGTATTGCTTCTTTTGGTCCATTTACGTTTGGCAGTATTACATATGTACTCCCGGTTACACTGGTAAAGTTTAGTGCTTATAATTATAATGGCAAAGCGATAGTAGACTGGACAACGGCCGATGAAATGAATGTGAACTTCTATGATGTAGAGAGAAGCGATAATGGTATAGTGTTTTACCATATCGGAAATCTGGCCGCACGCAACCAGCCGGGTTTGCAGCAATATGAACTTGCAGATGCCAATTCTTTACAAGCGGTAACTTATTACCGTCTTCGCAGCGTGGATATGGACGGTAAAACAAAACTATCGCAGGTAATAACCATTAACAATGGCAATATTCCTGACAAATACATAACTGTTGCAAACCCTGCGCATGCCAGTATTCATTTAAATGTTCAGCATATGACGGGCGTGTTTGCGTACAGGATAAATACGGTTTCAGGTCAGACCATACAAAAAGGAACAATATATGCGCCTGTTCCGGGTACACAGGAAATAAACTTATCTCCCTGGATTAAAATGGGCGTGTTTGTACTTGAAATACAAAAACCTGGCTATAGCTTTAGCCAGAAAATAGTGATAAAGTAATAGGCTTTTGATTAAAATCCAATGGCGGTTCAAGAGCCTGTGATTCTATACCAAGTTTACTAAGTATGTATATCATTTGGCAGGCATCACCGGCATTACGGCTGAAACGATCGCATTTCAGAAATAATTCCAGGTCGGACTGTCCCATATGTTTGCGGATTTCAGTGAGATAATTTTCCATTGTCAAGAAAATAGTCCATAATATTCCATGCGTTGTATAAAGATTTCTTGTCCAAAAAAATCTCTAACAGACTACAAAATGAGTAGAATATACCGTTTTAAAATCAGTCCTCCTCAACGACTGGAAAATTTACCTGCAGGCTTATACAGTTAATAACTACGCGAATGTGTTGAGTCAGCCTTTTGTGGATGCTGCATTTGAGTTGAATAAAGTAATTTCCGGGCAGGCGGTGCAGAAAACCCGCGGCGAAAAAATGGCCAGCGCTGTAGATCATTTATTGGGTGGGGCACTGGGACAATTATACGTGAAGAAATATTTTACTGAAGATGCAAAAACGCAAAACGTAATTGACATCTACGATGTGTTTACTGTACTTGATACGGTGCATGTTAAAGGTACCATGACCGTTGGCAAAAATGCGTTGCTATTGCCTATGATGCTTTTAAAATGACCAGTGAAGGACATGACTCCACAAAGATTGGCGGCTATACACCAGACCAGCGGTTCTTTATTTCTGTTGCGCACATATGGCGTGTAAAAATGAAGGATGAATTCCTGCGTTTATGGATCAATAACAATCCGCATTCTCCCCCCATGTGGCGCGTGAATGGCCCGCTGATGAATAATCCGCATTTTTATGAATCGTTCAATGTAAAGCAGGGTGATACCATGTATTTACCGGAAGCCAAAAGGATCAACATCTGGTAGGAGAGTAGAAATTCCAGGAAGCTGATCCAGCCTATGGGTGATACGCAGTTGCCCGCAGGCGCATTGATTTACCATTTCAGGATTTCCAGAATAAATTGCCCGGCTGCCTTACTGCCAATTGTACTAATGATACTTTTGCGTCCAGCAGTATTTTGCCATGTGTATTTTATAAACTGCCGGCGGTAAGTGCCCTACATTTCATCACCCTGGTAAATGAAATTGAATTGAAAGCGTTCCTGGTATCATTAATTATAAAGGGTATATAACTGGCAGATTTTTTAAAAACGCCAGGTTCTATCTCCACATAATAAACTACTTATTTCTTCGATGTAAATTTTGGAATTCGCCAAGATTTCGAACAAATTATAAGCAGCAAATGAGTGGTTTACCAGACGCTAACATTGGCTATTTTGAGAGAATTGATCACAAATTAGTAAATCCTTGATATTAGCGGCACAAGTACGCCAACGCACAAGGCCAGGGCTGCATACTTGCGCCAGTTGGGGGGATGAAGCAGGCGCAGCATCCTGAACTGGCTTAAGTATGGGATTGAAATAATCAGGAATTGGCCCCTAATAGCGCAAGTATGAGGTTCTAAATTTCAGATAACTGGCTCTGGATTGAGGTGTGGCCTTTACGAGTTGGCATCTTGTCCCTGCAAAAAGAAAAGACTTTGATTTATATGCTAAGCGCACAGCAAGGCGCAAGTACCCTTCTGCACAAATCTGTGCTGCATACTTGCGCCAGTTGGGGTATAAAGTGATCAACGTTTTTAAAACCAGTGATAATTTATCAATGGCTGCGCTTATAATCACAGAACGTTCTTTCCGTTCAATGCCGGCCCGGCTGTATCGGTGCCTTTGTTATTGAGTGCTTCAATATCATCTTGCAGCAGCAATTGTTTTTCAAGATAGTTAAGAAAGGCATTGTAGGCGATCTTGCAATCCATGTAGACAATTTTGACTCAAACCTGAAGCCGGCTATATTTTTATAAGCTTTCAGGTAAACTTCCTGTGCAATGTCCTTTCTGCCTTCCCGGTTATTGGTCATCTTATACATAACAAGGGCCACCAGGGCTTCTGTATTCTTAATGATAGTACTGAACGCGCACGGGTCTCCGGCCAATACCTTTTCAACCAATTAAAGTAACCCTCGTATTATAAAAACAAATTCTGAGTGAATTCTGAGGATATTTTGGGTTTTCTGTTACCTGTTTATAAACTAATTATTACCATATCATTAATTCCAATTCTAACAGCTCTCAAATAAAACCTGCACAGGTAGTTTCGCAATTCAAATAAGAAAACTGCTTGTATGCAATCATTTACAAAAAGAATTTGTTGCTTCGCGCTTATCATTTTTATCTCAACCACAAGTTTTGCCGGCGTAATTAAAGGACGGGTTACAGATGCCCGAACGGGTGAACCACTGGTGGGCGCAACGGTTGAAATTGTACAAAATAAGGTAAAGAAGTATGCTATCGTAAACCTTGACGGGTCCTACATTATAAAGAATTTGCCTGCAGGCGATTATGAACTATCCATCAAATCAGTGGGATATGGCGTTATAAAAAATCACGCAGTTGTAGTAAAATCAGAAAACGACGCCATTGTGTTTGACACTGCTTTGCAAAGCGAAGCGTCAGTGCTGAACGAAGTGACTGTTACTACAGGTAGTAAAGAAAGTGACCATGCTGCCCGCAGTCTTGAAAAATCTTCGCCTGTACTGGTAAATATTCTTTCGCAAAAAACAATTGAGCTGCTGCCGGATCTTACTGTTGCCAATGCATTGCAGAGGGTATCAGGTGTCAGTATTCAAAGAAGTTCCAGCGGCGAAGGCCGTTATGCGATTATTCGCGGTATGGATGAAAGATACAACAACACCCTTGTGAATGGTGTGAAAATTCCCAGCCCTGATGCAAAATACCGCTATGTTCCTATGGATATGTTTCCATCTGATATGCTGGAAAGGCTGGAAGTTATAAAGTCTTTGACCCCTGCTATGGAGGGCGACGCAGTTGGTGGGACGATGAACTTAGTCATGAAAAGTGCGCCCCAGCATTTTCTGTTCAATGCAAATATTGCTACGGGCTTTTCTGGCTTGTTTTCATCCAGCCGCCCATTTGCTGCATATAATCATGGTGTAGTAAACAGCCAGTCGCCTGCAGAAATACATGGTAACGATTATGCCACGACGCAAAATGATTTCAGCAAAGGCAACCTTAATTTCACCAGTCACGATCTGCCATTCAATACGGTGGCAGGTATAACAACCGGAGGCAGGTTAGCTCATCAAAAACTGGGGATTATCCTGTCCGCGTCTTATCAGAATATGTACCGCGGATCGAATTCCGATTTCCTTGTGCCTAATGCACAGCCGCAGGTGGTGGGTGATTTAAACAATCAATCAGTGATAAGTGACTTATATATCAGGCACTATTCAACGCAGACAAAACGTATTGGCCTGCATAATAAGATTGACTATCATTTTAATAAAAACAATACCATTTCATTGTACAACATGTACGTGCACATGAATGAGTTTCAGTCCAGATCAACCTATGACTCAGTTTATCTTAATAAGTTGTCGGATAATCTTTATCGCAGCAGAACACAAAAACAAAGTATATACAATAGTACATTACAGGGAGATCATGTACTTGGTAATATGGTGAGTATAAATTGGACAGGTTCTTATGCCCGTGCTACCAGCAAAGTGCCTGATATGGCAGAATATGATTACCAGAGCGCGGCAACACCAGGCACTTATATCGTTCAGAAAATGTCAAGGATCTGGCAGCGTAACACAGATCAGGATATTGCCGGCTATTTGAATGTGACTTTCAAACCCGTTATTGGAAAACGAACAATGGAATTTATTGCTGGTGCGATGTACCGTCACAAATCAAGGGATAATTATTACAATGATTATTCTTTAAGCCCCGTACTCACAGGTGGCCAGCCACAGTATTGGAAAGATTATAACAGCGCATCTTATAATTTTAGTCCTGCAAGCAATGCTACAGGTGCAATTACAACTACCAATCCCAATACGTATACTTCTACTGAAGATGTTTCAGCTGCATATGGGCAATTTAAAGTGATGGCAGGCAAACATCTTGAGATACTGGGAGGAATAAGGTTTGAACATACAAAGCAGGACTATACTACGATTATGCCTGAAAGTTATGCAGGTCGTTATGGTACGGTTACTTATACTGATCCGTTGCCCAGTCTTCACCTGAAATATGGATTGGATGAAAAACAGAATATTCGTTTGTCTTATTTCAGGTCGATTGTACGTCCGGATTTTTATGAAATCATACCAACCCAAATCAATGGGGAGTTGTTTGATATTAAAGGTAACGATAGCCTGAAACACTCAACGGCAGATAATTTTGATTTGCGTTATGAATTTTTTGGACGGGGTGCTGACCAGTTCCTGGCCGGTGTATTTTACAAAAATATCTATGATCCAATTGAGTTTGCAATTGTAAGGAACGGTGGCCCGAGTGCACAGTTTTTTATGCCTGAAAATTTTGGTACTGCACACAATTATGGCTTTGAAGCAGTTTTTACAAAATATATTGGCAAATTCGGGCTGTCTGCAAATTACACATATACCCATTCTGAAATTACCACCACCAAGCAATATTTCTACCGCGATCCAACTTTGGGAATTACCAGCAAATTGGTTGATCAAAAAAGGCCTTTACAGGGACAGGCAGATCACATAGCGAATGTATCTGCCTTGTATAAAAATCCAAAAATTGGTCTTGATCTGCAGGTAGCATTTGTTTATACTGGTAAACGAATCGCACAGGTATCACCTTACTACATGCTGGATTACTGGCAGCTTGGCCAGGGTGTGCTTGATTTCTCTTTTGAAAAACGATTTGGACATCATTTCTATTTTTATGGAAAAATCAACAATATAACCAATACACCTTCAAAAGTTGTGTTCTACCAGGCACCAGCAACCGGAAACAAATTCCCCGACCAAACATACAGTGACAGAACTGTGGTGGGTAAAGACATTTATCAAATTAACATACTTGGCGGTATCCGCTATAAATTTTAAAACATCCCCAGATGAAAAGAATACTGAACAGTATCGTAATTATATTTCTGTTATCCGGATGCAGTAAATGGAAAGAAGATCGCCAGCTGGCGGAGCCTGTCGTGAAAGCTGCTCAGCCAATCAGCGATGCAGTACCACTTTGCGGAGCTATCAAGGGAACTATGCTCACTGGTAAAACGTATAACATTGGATGTGACGTCGTGATCAATAAGGGCGACACGCTGATGATTCAACCTGGTGTACATATCAATGTAAAAAACAAAGCAGGTCTTTTTGTACAAGGTGCTTTCATTAGTTTGGGCACAAAAACAGCACCTAACTGGATAACAGTAGACAGTTTAAAGGCATTGAAGAATGATGCACCCAACCAGGACCCTGCAAAAGATCCTGCGTTCGTTGGTGGATGGGCAGGTATCTATTGTGCATCCACTTGCCCAATGCTGATTCTTAAATGGACACATGTTGAATTTGCGGGCAATGGCCTTTCTATAAGCCAGGGCGCTTTAGTGAACCAGAGTTCTGGTACAGCGTTTTCCATTTTGTTTCAAAATCCAACAGGTATTTTGGTAATGGAAGATAGCTGGTTGTATGGTGGTGTTGATGATCCAATCCGTATTTCCAATGGTAAAATATGTATGATGCGCAACACATTTGAGAAGGCAGGTATTAAAGGCGGCGATTGTTTGAATTGTAAAGGAGGAACCGTTGGCGATATGGCGTATAATCTTTTTGTAGGCATTGCTACCAATGGACAGAAAGCTTCCAATAAAGGACAACCGGTAGGAGGGCAGCAAACAAATATCAATATGTGGAATAACACATTTGTTTCCTGCGGATACCGCCAGATACAAACGGGGCGTGGTGCAAATATCAATTTTGAAGAAGGCGCAAAAGGGCAAGCCTATAATAACCTGATGGTGAATTGCAAATTTGGATTGCGCATCGTGAACAACCCGGCAGCAGATACTGCCAATATACGTTATGGCAATAATTATTATTATGCAGATTCGCTGAGAGTTGGGAATCAGATCTATCCAACCAATGCCGAACTTTCAGGAGGATGGACTGTGCCCCAGGTAACCGATATTCCTGACTATAAAACTTATCTTACGGGCAGCTATAAACCAGGCGATACGTATGATGGAACGGCGGCAGTACAAAAAAATAACCCGCTGTTTTTTAATTTTCCGCTGCCGGTTCCCGGTAATATACCTTTGTTTGGCATACAGGCAGCAGGAAAGTATGATTTCCGTTTGCAGGTTGGTTCGTCTGCAATCGGTAAGGGATATACAGGATTGATTCCACTGGCTGCAGTGCGCGTAGACCCCATATATGGTGTAACAGAAATAACGGCACCAGGAACTGATATTGGTGCATTTCAATCCAATGGTAAAGGAAACCAGCATTATTAATGACGATAAGATATTATTTCATATTCTTTTGTATTTTTTTTAGCTTGATTTCGGTACAGGCTCAGGTGGTACAATTCTTTTTTACGTCTGATTTGCATTATGGAATTACCAGGCCTCATTTCAGGGGGAAAGATAGCGTTGCTTCGTACATCGTAAATGCGGCGCAGGTACAAGCCATTAAATCAGTACCACATGTTGACGCGGTTATTGTTACCGGCGATATTGCCAACCGCGAAGAAAAGGGGATTCAATCTGCTTCTGTTTCATGGAAGGAATTCTTGCATGACTACAAGTATGATCTAAAAACAAAGTTGTTGGTAACGTCGGGTAATCATGATGCGTCTAATGCTTCCGCGCACCCAAAAATATTGTTTCGCGATGCCGGTTCTATGACTGGAATGCTGGAACTTGAAGAGGCTAAGCACATTGATACTTCAGTTTTTAACTATCATTCCGAAAAATTGAACTATTCACGTAACCTGGGAGGTGTTCATTGTATGTTTGTCAATATCTGGCCCGATTCAGCCAACAGGATATGGATGGAGAAGGACCTGTCATCTGTCAGTAAGAAAATGCCAGTGCTAATTTTTACGCATGACCCTCCGCAGGGAGATCCAAAACATTTTACCAATACTGCCAGCCGCATCTCTGAAAATCTGCTGGAAGAAAAATACAAAGACAGCGATAGCGGCAGTACATTGGCTGAGCAAAAAGGATTTATTGCTTTCCTGACGAGACATCCCGGTATAAAAGCATACTTCCATGGACATGAAAATTTTTGTGAAATGTACAGTTATCAGGGCATACCGGTATTCAGATCAGATTCTCCCATGAAGGGGAAAGAATCAAGAGAAGACGAAACTAAATTATCTTTTCAGTTAGTCACACTGGACCTCCCTCATCACAGGATGATTGTGAAACAGTTCTTCTGGAATGCAAGGGCTCGCGCTGGAAATCTTATCCTGGGAAAACAACGCACTGTTCCTTTATAGCCTATTCTCAGATTGTGAATGTGGACTTTCAGGAAATTGCTTTCGATGGAAGACTCAGGCGTCCATATTTTTTTGTAATAATACTGTTTTGCTGCTGCATAAATATTTCCAGCAATGATATTTCCAAATGGGGTTAATTGCATTGTGTTAGCATTCTTTTTAACAATGCCTGATTGTTTGTCAAGATCAAACTGAAGATTGGCGCCACTTGCAGCCAGTTGCTGTTATCTTTCATTGTGAAAAGAAGGTGTGTGTGTGTTCGCGGTTTTTTATTGCGGACTGCCTGTATCTCCACTATTATCTTCCCGTTCTTTTTTAAATTCAAGCTTTCCAAATTTCCAGGTAAAATTAATGCCGATAGAGCGGAAGGGAATTCTGCGCAAATACGTTTGTGTAAAATTGGTACCGTATAATTCCAGTTGCTGGTTAACATATTTGGCAAAAGGGTTTGTTGCTGTAAATGCGAGGCTTCCTTTTTTATTCCAGAATAATTTCCGGATGGCAAAGCTATAAGAGGTAAAAGAAGGGTATTTACCCTGCACCTCGTTGCGGGCGGAATTGAAGTTGCCGAAGAATTCACCGGCAATTAAAGGGGAGAACTGGTAAGTGGCATTCACATTCATGCGATAATTAAAACTGCTGCGGTCAGCACCTTTGTCTATGGCGTTTGTAATATGACGGTGGAACAGGAATATATTGCTGCGGATAGATAGTTTGGATGTGCCGCGTATATTGGCAAAAAGGTTAACGCCAGTATTTTTTTCGGTGCCGATGTTTTCGCGGGTGCTCACCGATACATTATGATAAACCGAATCTCCTAATTGTATAGATGAATAATATTTGGTATAGGGTTGTATATCGTCTTTATTGTTTCTGTAAAAAGCCGTTATCATAAAAGAACCCAGCTTCGGAAAATCGCGGGAATAGCTCAGTTCATAACGCTGCCCGATTTCCGGTTGCAGGTAGGGGTTACCCGCTGTAATGTTTTTTGGATCGCTTGTGTTAATAAAAGGATTTAAATCACCATAGTCAGGGCGTTCTATTCTTTTTGAATAACTAATCTTTACAACCTGGTCATGTTCCAGCTTTTTTGAAAAAAAGATAGAAGGCACCCAGGTGTTGTACCCCGAAGGCGGGGATTGATTTTGCGCATTGGAATAATAGGAATTTATTTCGGTGCGTTCATACCTCGTGCCGGCTTTTACATCAAACCAGTTGGATACAGGAAAAGAAATTTCGGCATACCCGGCATATACTTTCTGATGGTAATTCAGGTTATTTGACAGGGACGTGTCAGGGAAATAGCTGTTGTCTTTTAAACTGAGCACGTCTGAGCTACTTACTATGTTCAGAAAAGTAGTTTTTCCGCCAACGCCCAGCAGTACATCTTTCGCCAGTGGCTGTGTATAGTCCAGCGCAATCTGCGTTTCGTTTTCTTTGCCGGGATTTACCGCTTTGATGCCGTAATAAAGCGAGTCGGCAGGTAATAAAAATTGTTCGTTGTTAGCGACTGTTCTGCTGTTGCCGGAACTTGAATTGACTGAAACGTCAAGCTGCTGGTCTTCCTTATCAAATGTTCGTTTATAAGCAAATGAAACATCCGCATTTTTAAAACGCGAAGTATTATTCGAGTGGTTTGAGGAGAGGACGTTTGAAAGCGCAGTGCCTGTATTGTCAATGACCGATTGTGATTGTGTTAAATCGCCATTGCCATTGTTGCCAAAAGTATTATAATTAAATGTTCCTGTAAAACTATTTTTCTTCCTCAGTGTCCAATCAAATCCCAAGCCTGACTCAATTCCATACCTGGTAAACCTGTTAGTGCCGTCCAGATCGAGTAAAGCTTTTCCTTTTCCGCCGTTAGTAGTGTCTGCTGAAACCCTTGATGATGTGAAAGGCGTGGTAGCATAGAGTCTTTTATTACCACTTACAAAAGCATTGATACCGAAGGTTCCTTTGCGTGCATTGAAATTGAAAGAACCGTTTTCCATGCGCGTTCCTGTTGTTACAGAAATATTGCCGTTGATTCCCTTTGCGGTGTTTTGTTTTAAGATGATATTGATAATGCCACCCAGGCCCTGCGCATCATATTTTGCACCCGGGTTCGTAATTACTTCAATACTTTTTATCTGGCTGGCGGGTATAGATTGAAGCACGTCGTTGATACTGCTTCCAAAAGCGGTAGAGGGTTTGCCGTTGATAAGAAAGCGGATGTTTGAACTGCCGGACAATTCCACATTGCCATCAACGTCGACGGATACTTGCGGAACTTTTTTCAGTATATCAGTGGCAACTCCACCCGCAGAAGTAAGATCTCTCTCCGCATTGAACACAAGCTTATCAATTCTATTGTCAATCAGTTTACCCTGTGCCGTAACGGTAACGGTTGACAAAACTTTTGAATCTTTCAACAATAAAATATTCTTTAAATCATTGTTTTCGTTTTTGTTGATAGTAACTGTAATGCTCATTGCTTTGTAGCCAATAGATTCAATGGTAATAATAAAGTTGCCTGGAGCTACCTTATCTATGCTAAACTGGCCTTTATTGTTGGTCGTCGACCCGTTCAGCACCTTCCGGGTAAGCTTATCCGTTAATGTGATCGTGGCATATTCCAGTGGCGAGCCAGATACAGAATCCTTTACATTTCCTGATATTATGCCATGACTTTTGACTGCAGGGTCTTGCGCATTGAGCATTATAAAGCAGGTACAGAATATCAAAACAAGCAGTGACAGTTTCTTCATTGCGCAAACATACATGTCAATTTTGTGGAAAAGCTGTGTTCCGTGTCTACAGAATTTACTCAAAATTGCAATGCATATTAAAAGATGAATTACCGGTTACCTGAGAGAACGCAGAAGGGTTTGTTACACTCTTGTTTGAATCTCCCCAGCAGCCTGAGTACCCCTATCACAATCTTGTACATACGAAAGCTGTTGTTGAACATGCCACTGAAGTTGCCCGTTTTTATTTACTTTCTGAAATGGAATATTGTATCGTAATTGTTGCAGCATGGTTTCATGATACGGGCCAACTGTTTGGACCCTGGCCGATCATGAATTAAGGGGTGCATTCATTATGAATGATTATCTGAAGAGCCTGGGAACTTCTGATCAGATGATGGAAGTTGTTGGTAAATGTATACTGGCTACTAAACGTAATGCTGTGCCAGAAAATCTCCTTGAAAAAATAATAATGGACGCAGATACCTGGCATTTGGGTACACCATATTTCCGAAAAACAGATTTCTTATTAAAGAAGAAATAGAAGTCACCGTTCAAATGTTCCAGTGCATATTCACGGCCAACTAATGCTTTGATTTAATAATTATGCTGTTTAAATATTTCCATTAGCATATGTTTTGGCCTGTTTATTTCACGGCCTTGCAAAAGCATCTTAATATTCTCTGCATTCAATGGCTTCTCATCATCAAACAGTTGTTTTCTATACTCATATACCTTGCGCTGCAGCACATCCAGGTAACTTTTGATTGATTTGTAGTTTTAGTTTTCCCATCAACTCGTTCAGCAGAAACGTTCCATTTTAAGGGTTCACACTTTCGTTTCGTACTCACCTCATAATACTATGTAAGCGTATTCAAAATTGGTCATTTTTAGATAAGAGATAAATCTTTATGATGCACGATCCTGAAAGTTAAATTAATCCTGGGTTTAATTTTTTTGGCTGTTTTCGATACCTGGTGTTCCCAAAAATGCTGCATGGTTCCGGCCATTAAGAGCAGGCTCCCATGATGCAATGGTATACGGATCTTTTGCAGGTCGTCACGAAATTTATGACGGATATCAAAAGCCCTTGTTTCTCCAAAACTCACGGAAGCTACGATGGGCTTGGGGCCATGTTCTCTTTCATTGTCACGGTGCCATCCAACACCATCCTTGCCGTCACGGTATAAATTTACAAGCAAACTTGTAAATGAAATATTGGTAATGGCTTCTACTTTGTCTTTAATAAGTTGCAGGGTAGGAGTGAAGGGCCTGATTGATTTATGAGCATCGCGTTGCTTTCCATACCAGATCGTCATGCGTGGTGTGAGATAGGTTTTGTTGTAAACGGTAATTTCTTCCTGCTTCCAGGGTGTTTCAGCAAGTAAAGTATGGTAGTACTGATCTGCTTCGGCACGCTGAATAAAATGTTCCCACAAAGTCAGTTCTGCATCAGGTATATGAAATTGCTGAATACGCAATTCACCTGAAGTGAATAAATCTGTATCGTTGAATAATGTTGCCATGGTAAAAATTATTGTATAAAATAGTTTATTCGATTGTTACTGTCAAAAAATCTTCATGTAAGTTCACGATAGTGCAATAGCTTTTATTACCACAGAGGGGATGGAGGTTTTTCACAGAGGTACTGGTGGATAAAATATCCACGTCACCGTCCCATTGATTCCTATAATCCTTCTACATCTCAGTCGCAATTATCTAAAATCCCTCGAACCTCCAAACAATGTTCGCTGTGCATGTGCGGGTATGCTTTTTTCATCTGCTCGTGCCAGCGTAAGTACTGGTAAATCCTGGTTGCCGGTGGGTGTTAGTCTCCGCAATAATTTTGAACAATCCCAGGCGGCGCTTACAATTACATGTATCACTTCTCCTTCTATTTGCAATTTTCCTTCTACCATTAATAACCGCGATTGCAAAATGGCTTTCCTGAATTGATTGAATAAATTTTCAAACACAACAAGATTGGCGCAACCGGTTTCATCTTCAATGGTAATAAAGCAAACGCCTTTTGCAGTACCCGGTCTTTGCCGCACCAACACAAGACCAGCCACTCTTAAAATATCTCCATCAATGGCATCAGTGAGCGCTTTAGTAGATATGGCATGCAGTTGCTGCAATTTTTCACGCACAAAACTTACAGGGTGTGCTTTTAAAGAGAGTGAAGTGGCCGCATAATCATGTATCACATGTTCCGACATACTCATGCCGGGTAATGCTATGGTTTGCTCTGCAGGATCTTTAACGGGTTGATTTTTAAACATAGCAATGGGTTGATCTTTGATTGATACTTCCCACAATGCCTGCCGTCTGTCAAGACCAATTGATCTGAAAGCATCCGCATCTGCTAATTTTTCCAATGCGGTATCAGAAAGGCCTGCATCACGGAGTTGGTTAATGGTTGTATACATTTTTGTTTTTCTTACACCAATGAGAAGTTTCATATCATCTTCGCGCAAACTTTTTACCTGCCTGAACCCCAGCCGCAACGCACAATAGTTACCGGATTTTTCTTCCAGTAAATTATCCCAGGCAGAATAATTAATATCGACAGGTCTTATATCAACACCATGTTTTTTTGCATCCATTACAAGTTGTGCAGGCTGATAAAAACCCATTGGCATGCTGTTTAGAATTGCACCGGCAAAAACATCGGGATAATACCATTTTAACCAGGAAGAAATATACACGAGCAATGCGAAACTTGCAGCATGACTTTCAGGAAAACCATAACTTCCAAAACCTTCCAGTTGTTTAAATACCCGTTGTGCATACTCCGGCGTGTAACCTCTTTCCTTCATTCCATTGGTTAGTTTTTCTTCAAACTTTTTTACCATGCCCTGTACTTTAAAAGTGGCCATACTGCGGCGCAGTTCATCTGCTTCTGCAGGCGTGAAACCACCGGCTTTTATTGCAATTTGCATAGCCTGCTCCTGGAAAAGTGGTACACCAAGCGTTCTTTTTAAAATTTCTTCAAGATCTTTTGATGGGTATTCCGGCGCTTCTTCTCCGTTGCGGCGGCGCAGATAAGGATGTACCATATCTCCCTGTATCGGCCCAGGGCGTACAATGGCTACTTCAATTACCAAATCATAAAAGCAACGGGGTTTTAATCTTGGCAGCATGGATTGCTGTGCACGGCTCTCAATCTGGAAAACACCAATGGTATCGGCATGGCAAATCATTTCATACACTGCCGCATCATCTTGTGGTATATTCGCCAGCGTTAGATCAAGATTATAATGTTTTTTAGCCAGGTCAAAGGCCTTGCGGATACAGGTAAGCATTCCCAGGGCCAGTACATCTATTTTTAGAAAGCCCAGCGCATCAATATCATCTTTGTTCCATTCAATACAGGTACGATCTTCCATGCGTGCATTCAATACAGGACAGAGATGAGAAAGTTTTTGTCTTGTAATGACAAAGCCTCCGGTATGCTGTCCCAGTTGCCGCGGGAAACCCATAAACTGTTTGGTCAATTGCAGCGTCTTGCGGAGATGCATATCCATAGGATTGAAACCCTGTTCTTCCAGTTGTTTACCATCAAACCATTTATCGGTAAATTCCCATTCTGTGCCTGATAGACGGTTGATGGTATCAACAGAAAGCCCCATTGCTTTTGCAACATCTCTTACAGCGCCTTTCTGGTGTTGTTGAGTAACCGTAGCAACAATGGCGGCCCTGTCCCGGCCATATTTTGTATAGATGTATTGAATCACTTCTTCGCGGCGCTCATGTTCAAAGTCTACGTCAATATCCGGCGGTTCATTTCGCGCAGCAGAAATAAAACGTTCAAACAATAAATCGAATTTGGTAGGATCAACTGAAGTGATACCAAGACAGTAACAGATAGTTGAATTGGCGGCAGACCCACGGCCCTGGCAAAGAATATGTTGCTCCCGTGCAAACCGGACAATATCATACACCGTGAGAAAATATGCCGCATAGTTCATCTCTTTTACAAAACCCATTTCATGATGAATGGCGCTGGAAATTTTTTCGGGTATGCCGGTTGGATAATGTTCTTTTGCGCCGCGCCATGCTAAAAATTCAAGTTCTTCCAATGGCGTGCGTCCTTCGCTTGTAATCTCTTCCGGGTATTCATATTTCAATTCATCCAATGAAAATGTACAGGCCGTTGCGATTTCCTGCGTGCGTTGGATAGCATCCGGGTATTGTCTGAATAACCTTTGCATTTCATTGATGGGTTTCAGATATCTTTCTGCATTGGGATGTAAATTAAAACCTGCTGTATGTATCGTACATTTTTCACGGATGCAGGTAACTATATCCTGTAACTGCCTGCGGCCGGGTTCATGATAATGCACATCGTTGGTGGCAACAATGGGCACCTGCATTTCTTTTGATAATTCAGCAAGACGAAATAAATATTTACCGTCATCTCCATGATAACGGCGTGAGGCTGCTATATAAAGATCATCTCCTAAAACATCTTTTAATTCTTTTATGTCAACTTTAAATGAAATGTCAAACTCAAACACTTCATTCAATGCCGCTGGTGGGATTATAATCCACTTTAAACCTTTGGCATGCCCGTATACATCCGCTTTGTACAGATGGCAATCCCCTTTTTCAGCACGAAGATTGCCGGTTGTCAGCATCGTGCTTAATTGCGCATAAGCCTGTACGCTTGTTGGATAAGCAAGCAGACCTGGTCCATCCAGCAGAACAATATGGCAACCCACGATAATGCGCATGTTTTTTTTCTTCGCGGCCACGTGCGCACGTACTATGCCGGCAAGTGTATTCCTGTCTGTGATAGCTATTTCTTTGTATTCCAATATTGACGCCTGTTCAACCAGCTCTTCTCCATGAGAAGCGCCGCGCAGAAAACTGAAATTGGTGGTGACTTGTAATTCTGTATAACTCATAATTTTTTATTTACCTCACCCTAACCCTCTCCGAAGGAGAGGGAAATAAAACCTTATGCGAAAAATCCGTGAATAAACCATTGATACAATTTATCGGCAGTGTAATGTCCGGATCGGAACAGCCAGTAACGGTAACCGTTTTCATCTTCTACACAATAGTAATCGCGGTGCTGCCCTTCCTGTAACCACCATTCCTGTTCAATGCGTTCTGGTCCATCTGCGCTGATTATTTTATGTAAGGTTCCTTTATACCTGAATAGCATCGGTGGATAATCTGGTACGGGTGCGGTTACTTCTATAGGTTCTGGTTTTGCTAAAAGTTGAAGCGGTCTACTGCTATCAGCTTTCCAGTTTGCTATTGGTTGTTCATCAAGCGAAGCCGCCATTTTAAAAGATCGTTCCGGCCAGTAATGTTCGGCTGGTAGATAACGGTGAACGCGGTCCGCTCCCATTTTACTTTCAATCCTGTCCAGCAGTTCGGATAATTGTATATCCGCAAGACCGCTATCCAGTTTCCACAATTTTTCCTGCACAGATGTGACATCTTCTATTTTTAAACCATCCAGTATAAAAAGTTCGATGCCCAGTGCGGGTTCAATGGTCGCAATCTTGTCTTCAAACAATTTAAAAAGATGTGCGGCATGATGGGTAGCGCGGTTGGTGCCGGTTTCAATGCTTTCAATTTTGCCATCGACTCTATAACATTTAAATTTTGCCACGCGAAGACCTTTGCCTTCCTGCTGGAGACGGCGGCACAATGATTCAATTAATTTTTGCAAGGCTATTTCAATACCTGTTGCGGTAACAATGGGTTCCAGGCAGGGCAATCTTTCATGGTATGGTTCCGGTGTTTGTACGGGATGAATGATCTCTTCTTCAAGTCCTAATGCCTGGTGTAATCTTTGAATAAAAGGTTGACCAAAACGCCTTTTCAATACAGAACGTGGCATATTGATGAACTGGCTTACCTGCCGGAGTCCTAATTTATTTAAGCGATCAATATTTTCTGTTTCAATGCGAAGCGAAGCAACAGGTAAGGGTAATAATGCTTCCGCATGCATACCTTTTTCAATAACAAACAAATGTTTTGCATACCGCGCAACAGCCCAGGCGGTACCAATGGTATCGGCCATGCCTGACCTGGTATTATAACCACGTGCAGACAATCGTTTCATAATCGCTTCGAGGTACAAACAATCGCCACCCCAGAGATGAGAACACCCGGTAACTTCAAGTATCAAACCATCAGGAAGATCCAATGAAACTGCTGGTGTAAAACGGATGCACCATTGAGCAAGCCGGTTCAATAATTTATTGGGGAGATCAGGAATATCATCAAACACTTGTAATGATGGACTGATGGCCCTTGCATCTGCCACCAGCATTCCGGCATTTATTCCTTCTGATTGCGCAGCAAGGCTTGAAGCTGTAATTATCATTCGTCCATGAGAGGCTTCACTTAAAACAAAAGATTTATTGCAAAGCAATGGCTGGCGGATAATAAACCAATCCGTTTTTAACTGACGGAACCATATAGAAACATACCGCTTTGCCATATCATCCTGTTTTCATTTTTTGATTGGATGGAATGGCTATAAGCGTATCATGCTTACCTGCATGTCTGAATTTTTTATTCACCCATTCTACCTGCCAGGTTCCTGGTTTGCCATTGCGTACTTTTAATAATTGAACATTCCACCGGGGAAAACCAAGGCCCGGCATATTATTATCAATCACCGCCGGTAATGAAGTGATTTTCCATCTTGTAACACAGGCCGTGCTAAGATTGCGTGGTTTGCGGCGAACGATAAAACCTGTTACCCTGCTTTGTTCAACCGCTAATTGTAATCTTCTTGAAGCGGTAAAACCAAGTTCCTGCGTTTCTGCAACTACGGCGGCGAGACCATTACACTTTAATGCTTCTTCCATCGTCCACAAAACTTCTCTTTCATTTTTCAGATCAATAAAAATAATTTTATCAGGCGCTATGCCAAATGACAGCAGTGCAGGAGGGAAAAGAGTTCGTGATGAACTGATCCAGATAGCAACGCCGCTTTTACGCATGAGAGCGGCCAACAGGCCTCCAATAAATCCACTGGTTGCTGCGGTATCTTCTGAACCAGTACAAAAAAATTCATGTACGGCGCCTGTTACAAATGATCCATTCGGAAACGAATGATTGATGGGGCCGAGATCTATCGCGGCAATTTGATTACCTGCAATAGCTTTTATCCCCTGTAAAGGAAGAATTGCTTTTTGCAATTGAGCAATGATATTTGCTTTTGTCGATACCATAATATGGCTTGCTACCGGCATTTAAGGACTCAGTATTTTAGCAATATTACTAAAAATATTAGTAATATGAATTTTTCTTATTTTCCAGCAAAACCGAAGTCTTTAGTTAGTAAGTAATTTTATCGGAAGGATTTTCAGACTGACTATTTCCCGGGATAGCTAAATGTTCTTCGGCTGTATTGTCTGTCATTTACTTTAAGGTAGTTAAGTGGTCAATTACATGACGCAAAATGATCAAATATTTTTGATGGCTGGGAAATAGTCTTCTGTCCAGCCAGGCTAACCAATGATAAAATAGAAAAAAAATTTTGATGGCTTGCAGTTAGCTCCAATTTGCTTGCCCTGCACGAACAACTGCTCAGCAATGCTGCAGCTGCTGAACCATTGCCTCCATCCGCCCAGCTTTTACAAATACCCTTTTTAGCGGTTCGTTGTTTTATTTCTTGCGTATTTCCCTCTAGTTAATTATTTCTCCTTTATTATTAGCTAGTTTTTCACGGAATTTTTGAAGTTCCTCGGGAGTTTGCCGAACCCAATCTGTTACTTCCCCATTGATTTTCAATGAGGACTCGGAACGATATGACCGAGTCGGGTTACCAGGAAATTTTTTATCTGTAAGATTCGGGTCATTCTCGTAATTTCCCATTGGCTCAACAATATACACTCGTTCAGTTCCGTCGCCTTTAGCTAAAGCAGCAGCGAGTCCAGCTCCATTAACTAAGGCTGTGAAATAAATATGATTCATTTTTATCTCTGACTTGTAATTAGAATTACCCCCAGGTGTTAGCAAATCCCCAACTTTTAAATCTGCTTTTGTACCATGATAAAAAGGTCCTATGTCAGAAGGATTGTTTTTAAACGAAATCGCCAAGTCAAAATTCTCTTTTGCTTTGCTACGGTCATTTAAGTCTTTGTAGCATTTTGCAATGTTCAAATACAGAGAAGGAAAAGCGCTCTTAACAGCGTTGTCATTTATTTTTAATGCAAACTGTAAAGTAGTTTCAAGCCAATACAATTTATCGGAAACAGTTTTTTGTTGTCGGGCTATATAATGAGCGGTAAGAAATTTTTCAAAGTAATTTGTCGCTTCGTTCCAACCTTGTAAAAATAGTTTGCTTGATTCTTCAGGGTTGCCTTTTTCTTCCATCTCCATGCCTTGAAGGCAAAGTTTAACAACATTATTGAAGGGTGAAAATTCCATTTATAATTATTTAGGTTACTTATTATTATCTAATCTGTTGTTTATAGATGGTTGGTTGTCGCTTTACAATGATCTCTAACGAGACGGCTTGCTGACGGGCTGGTATTTATAAAGTCGGGCCCGGCTACTGAACTGCTATGAAAACTGATTTTGAAACTTACACAAATCTATCTTAAAAAAAAGTCGCAAAACCAATGCCGGTTAATGATCTTCCGAATTATGGTTCGGGTTGAACGCAGGAAAGCACAGGTTGAAAATATATTGCATTGACCCCGGGGTGATACTGGATGAAATCAGGATCGATCTGGGCGGATTGAAAAAAGCTTATAGCGTTATTCCTGAAACACGGTTGACGCCTGTTTCACAATCTCCCATTAAATAAGACGTACAATGCCCAATAAATTTTCTTTTTATTATCCATCCAAAGAAAAGAAGGATAATCCGGGATGCAGGATGAAAATGTTTTTGTAAAAAAAGTATGGTAAAAAAGTATAAGTAATAGATCGAAAAAGGGTAATATAGGCCGGATCGTTCGTGTAATTTTAGTTGCTCATTTATAACTACATACTGATTGCATATGCTAAGAGAGTCGCGCAGCCTCAATGGCTTTTTTCCAGTTCACTGTTTTTATTTATACAATAACCTGTTTTCAAAAAATGTAATTAACATGAAAACTTCAAATGACATGCGTAAGGCGCAGGTTCCAGCAATTTGCTTCCGAATCTTTGCGTTACTAACGTTGCTGCCAACAATGATTATAAATGCGCAAACCATGAAGTTCCCTGATAAATGGACTGATGGTTATGCTTTTGTAAACGGTATTCGCATTCATTATTACCACGCAAAGCCAGCACAAGGCAAGCAAATAATGGTCATGGTGCATGGCTTTACGGATATTGGCCTTAGCTGGACCACGTTAGCGTTAAAGTTGCAGGACGCTTACGATATCTATTTGCCTGACGACCGTGGACATGGGTTGTCCGATCCATTTACTGATGCCGATAATGGAGAGACACTGATAAAAGATGTAGTGGACTTTGTACATGTAATGAAGTTTGAAAAACCAATTCTCATGGGTCACTCAATGGGAGCCGCTACTGTAATGCGGATTGGAGCAGAATATCCTGATTTAGCAAAAGCCATTATTATGCTGGATCCTTTTGTAGGTAAACGGCCGTTCAACCCTGCGCCGCAGACAAGAGATACGGCAAGAAATAATCAATCAACCGCTGCTGCACAACCACGTCAAAGCACACCCCCGCCAAGAATGTTTAAAAGCCCCGATTCATTGGTTATCCAGAATAATGCTTCGTTCGAAGACCTGGTGGCAAACGGTCATCGTCAAAATCCAAAATGGGATAGTGTAGATGTATATTACTGGGCTTTCTCAAAAAGGCAGTACCACGGACCTTACACACCCGGACAAGCTCAGGCACTGATGGGCACCATGAATACGGCGGATGCCCTCGCAAAAATCCAGGTACCCAGTCTTATATTAAAAGCTGATGCAACACCAGAAGTGCGCAAAGCCAATGAAGAGGCTGCAAAAGTAATGCAAAAAGGAAAATTGATACACATTGACGGAGCAGCCCATAACCTGCATCATGACCAATTGGCTAAAACCGTGGAAATATTGAATGCGTTTCTGAAAACTTTATAACGGTTGTAAAGCATTTGTTCAAAAAGTTTTGTCACGTGTCCGCTAATGGTATAAACATAAGATGCATACAACCAATAATTTTTTTGAAATGAAACGTCTTATTTTATTGCTATTGCTTTTGAACAGCATTGCGAATACTTATGCGCAAGCGCCTGTTAAAAATTGGACAAACCTTTTGGATCAAAAACTTTCTCAATGGGACATGTATCTTGGTTATCACCACAAAGCTTTATACAATGGTAGTGTACCGCAGGATGAACATGGTGATACAATTAAGCCCGTTGGCTATAATAATAATGTAAACAATGTTTTTTCTGTTATAAAGGACAACGGTGAGCCTGTGTTGAAAGTCACAGGGGAATACTATGGGTGCGTGTTTACAAAAGCTTCCTATAAAAATTTTGAGATGAAATTAAAAGTAAAGTTTGGCACCAGGAAATGGGAAGCACGGGAAAACAAACTAATGGATGCAGGAATTTTGTATTACTCGCAGGGCCAATGCGGAGTTGATTACTGGCGTGCCTGGATGCTTTCGCAGGAGTTTCAAATAATGGAAGGGCATTTTGGCGATTATTGGAACATTGGTAATGCTGCTATTGATATCAGGGCTTTTATGCCTGAAGGTTCAATGAGTGCAGCCGCAGCTAACAAGCAACCATTTCTTTCTTTTGGCACCGGCACAAAACTTACAGGTTACTGTATGCGCACTCAGGATTATTCAACGCCCGGCAACGGGTGGACAGAGGTAACACTTGTTTGCTTTGAAGGCAAAAGTTTACACATCGTAAACGGACATGTGGTAATGGTACTATCTGATTCAAGATTTAATGATAACGGAACGTTCAAACCATTAACAGAAGGAAAAATTCAACTGCAAAGTGAAGGCTGTGAAGTTTATTATAAAAATATTCAAATAAAAACGCTTGACACTTTTCCTGATGCGTATAAAAAATATTTTGACTGAATTCCGTAATATAAAAGTGATCAAAAGAAAACTTGCTGAAGCGAAACGACGAGGACAGTAAATTAACCGCTTTAAAGTTTATGGGCCAGAAATTTGAACTGAAATGACCACTATACCTAATCTCAAGATTTACAATTCACCATTAGTACAAGTCAATTATGCAGCTAAAAAAACAATTACACCGGTTTGGACCCAAATGGATGTGTGCAGTTATTTGTCTTACAGTAAACTTGTTGTCAGTGAATGCCCATGGGCAAACTATACTTTTAAACGGTCGTGCAGGCGGCAAACGATTTGATGGTGTAGGCGCCGTTAGCGGCGGCGGTGCTACCACTGTTTTGCTAAAAGACTATCCCGAAGTACAGCGAAACCAGGTTTTAGACCTTTTGTTTAAACCCAATTTTGGTGCTTCTATGAATGCATTATTGGTTGAAGTACCTGGAGACGGAAATTCTACCCAGGGTGCTGAACCAAGCCATATGCACACTAAAGATGATCTCAATTATGATCGTGGATATGAATGGTGGTTAATGAGCGAAGCAAAAAAAAGAAATAAAGAGATAACACTTGACGCCAACGGTTGGGGATGCCCCGGCTGGGTGGGCAACGGCGTTTTTTGGTCGCAGGATATGTGCGACTATTATGTAAAATGGATACAGGGGCTGAAATCAACGTACGGCCTTACACTTGATGCCATTGGATGTCGCAATGAAAAGGGTGTTAGTAAAGATTTTGTAAAAAAATTCAGGAAAACACTTGTTGCAAGCGGACTGGAAAATGTTAAAATACATGCCTTTGACAACTGGGGAAAAAATAAGTTTGATTGGGTAAAAGACCTGGAGACTGATGCAGAATTACGCAACGCTGTGGCTATAATAGGCAACCACACTATGTCCGAAATAGAGACCCCGGAAGATGTGAAAAAATTAAGCGACAGGCTGAACATACCAATCTGGAATACGGAAGAGCACACCTACAAGGAAGGATTCGATTGTGAAATAAGCCTGGTGAAATCTTTTAATGAAAATTTTATTATTAGTGGGGTTACTAAAATTGTAAACTGGTATTTAGTTGGTTCCGTTTACCCGGCTGAACCTTACGCTGAATCACCCGCAACGATGATAGCCAATTCGCCCTGGAGTGGTTTTTACAGAACCCGTGAGGCTTTGTGGGCATATGCACATTATGGTCAATTTGCTAAAATTGGCTGGCAATATTTGAATGGTGCGAGTGGAAAACTGGATAAAGGCGGTACATATGTTACGCTTAGATCACCAGGTAAAGATTACAGCGTAATTTTTGAAAGCAAGGATGCTAAAGCTTCACAAACCATTACATTTAAAATAAGTGGGAGACTATCTGCCGGCAAGCTTTGCGTATGGCGCAGTAATGAAAAAGAACAGTTTGTGCGACTGGCTGATATTATACCTAAAAACAACACTTACACTATCACCGTTGATCCACAATCGATCTATTCTATCTCAACCACCAGCGGTCAGCAAAAAGGGTCATTTGCGCAAATACCCGAAGAGAATAAATTTCCGTTCCCATACTATGAAACATTTGATGAGTATAGCTCACCCAGGCAATTTGGATATTTACCGCACTACACCGCTGACATCTCAAGCATTTTTGAAATTGCCAGTCGCCCTGACAAAAGTGGTCAATGCCTGCGCCAGGTTATTGCCGCTCCACCGCAAAGCTGGGCGCCGGAATGGATGCCGTACACCATTGTTGGTGATGACGGCTGGCAGGATTATGAAGTCAGCGCCGATATCTATATGGACAATGGTGGCGCAGCAGGCGTTATGGGGCGTATTAATAACGTTGGCGGTGGCTATGGCTGTGTGCCTAAAGGTTACTATTTTAATGTGGGTGCAGATGGCACCTGTTCATTGTTCATTTCTACGCAAAAGAAAAATGAAGACATCGGAGACAAGCTTGCCGGTGCTACCATACCTAACTTTTTGGCTGACAAATGGCATAATGTAAAACTGCAATTCTCCGGCGATACCATTAGTAGTTTTGTTGATAATGTAAAAATATTATCAGTACAAAATAATGTTTATCCCAAAGGCATGGCAGGTTTAATGACCGGCACCGTTCCTAAGCTTAGAAACACTGCTTTTTTTGACAACCTGCTCATCAATACTGTAAACGGAACATTACCCAAACCTGTCCTTTTTGAAAATATATCCCCTATTTATAAAAAATAATTACCGCAGATCGCTTTAAGCTAAACGATAATTAAAAAAATGAAACCATTATAAGTTGCCGCTTACAAACCAATCGCGATTCATCGGTTAATAAATTTCCTTTTATGAAAACCCGGTTAACCAGCAACCAATAAATAACGTTAAAGGACAATGATATGATAAAGAAAGGAATACTTTTCTGCCTTGTTGCTGGTTCAGCAATGCTCAGTTTCGGGCAGGGTAATAACTACCGGCAGAACTATAAGAAATTCGATAGCCTGGCCATGACCCCGCCTATGGGATGGAACAGCTGGAATAAGTTTGCTTGCAATGTGGATGAAAAGCTGATCAGGGAAGTCGCGGATGCTATGGTTAACTCAGGCATGAAAGCTGCCGGCTATGAATACATCAATATAGATGACTGCTGGCACGGTGACCGGGACAGTTTAGGCTTCATACATCCGGATAAAACGCGCTTCCCTTCAGGGATGAAAGCGCTTGCCGATTACATTCACTCGAAGGGCCTGAAACTGGGTATTTACTCTGACGCAGGGGCTCAAACCTGTGGCGGTAAACCCGGGAGCCGCGGTTTTGAAGCACAGGATGCGCTCACGTATGCCAAATGGGGCATCGATTATCTTAAGTATGACTGGTGCAATACGGAAGGTTTGAAAGCCGAAGGTGCCTATAAAACCATAACAGCAGCACTCCGGAAAGCCGGCCGGCCGGTGGTATTAAGTATTTGCGAATGGGGCAATGATAAGCCGTGGCTATGGGGTCAATCTGTAGGTCATCTCTGGCGTACTACCGGCGATATCTATAATTGTTTTGACTGCATTAATGATCATGGCACCTGGAAATCGTGGGGTGTGATGCAAATTCTGGATAAACAGGATGGCTTACGTCAGTATGCAGGACCAGGTCATTGGAATGATCCGGATATGCTTGAAATTGGAAATGGTAAGCTTACATCAGGGGAAAACCGGGCGCATTTTACCATGTGGGCGATGATTGCCGCACCTTTAATCGCGGGTAACGACTTGAAGAATATGCCGAAAGATATTGCAGATGTACTGACAAATAAAGAAGTAATATCGGTCAATCAGGATAAACTGGGCATCCAGGCATTTAAATTCGCACAGCAGGACAGTGTTGAAACCTGGGCTAAACCCCTGAAGGATGGCTCCTGGGCCGTCTGTTTTTTAAACAGGGGGACCAAAGATCGTTCTATATCATTCGACTGGAAAAGCACATTGATCGCTGATACCTTATTTAAGAAGGAACTAAACGCTGCGTCCGTGTCCTATTCTTTACGAAACTTGTGGACCCACAAAGAGGTTGGCAATACAAAATCAGTATTAAATGCCAGCATTCCGGCTCATGATGTGCTTGCGTTAAAGCTATCACCCGATAAATAAATGTTTTCAAACAGCCCGCATTTACTTTATAATAGAGGTATTGTGCAGGTATTTGCGTAGCAGTTCTAAGGCTGTCCGACAGCATGGTTACTACCGGGCTGGCATCATAGTACTAACATGCTTGCTTATATGATTGAAAAAATTGCGGGTAAGCTTTTGCGTCAATATGTAAAAGAAAATGTACCAGAGCCGCTTGGAAAATAATCTTTTAAAGCCTGTAAACAATATATAAAAAATGAAAACAAATTATTTCGTTGCCGTTTTTATCGCCTGCACATTTTTAACGGCGGTCTGCATTGCACAGGGAAAAATTGCTGCACCAAAACAGTTCAATTATAAAGAAGATCTAAAGAAAGAGCGTAACGGTACCGCAAAAATTGCTGGTATAGATTCGCTGCTTCAGTCTTTTGTTGATCAAAAAAAGGTAAGCAGCGTTGTTGGCTTTGTTGCCAGAGGCGGTAACGTGGTATATAAAAAAGCATTCGGCTGGAAGGACGTAGAAAATAAGGTTCCGGCTACTCCGGATGATTATTATATTCTGTTCTCACAAACGAAAGCAATAGTTACGGTTGCCTTTATGACACTTGTTGAGAAAGGATTGGTAAAGATTGATGATCCTGTCTCGAAATATTTTCCTGAAATTCCTGATAGGGTGGCCGTGGCTGTCCGTAGTGATGGTACTTATGAAACCCGGCCGGTGGCCAGGCCAATGACCTTTATAGATCTAATGTGTCATTCTTCTGGATTGAGTGCTGGTATTGTTGGCAACAACCGCCGTATTGAAAGGCAAAGAGCCGATTCAATCCGAAAAGTAAATGGAGACACTTCAACAAGCAAAACTACAGGCCAGCGCAGCGGTGGCACAGGCAATTGGAAATACCTGAAAGATAATATGATTGATTTGGCAAAATTCCCGCTCGGTTTTGACCCTGGCAGCGAATGGAGCTATCATATCAGCAGTAACATGCTGGCTTATATGGTTGAAATAATTTCTGGTAAACCTTTGCGCCAGTATGTAAAAGAAGTAGTATTGGAACCTCTTGGCATGAACAATACGGACTGGTATTATGAACCGGCGGCATTAAGCCGCTTTGTTAAAGCCTACAATGCTGTTGATGGAAAACTGGAACCCGCATCCAATATGTTTAGCGAAGGAGCTGTTAGCAAACAGCAAACCTATGCCGAAGGTGGTCTTGGTCTAAATGGCCCGATTGAGGATTATGCTAAATTTTGCCAGATGTTACTGAACAAAGGAGAGTTTAACGGCAAAAGAATTCTAAAACCTGAAACCATTGACGTGATGACCAAAATAAATCGTTTGCCTGAAGTAAATGCAGGGGGTAAAAATTTCCGTTTCGGTCTTGGATTTGAATTGTATAACGAGAATAAAAAACCTGTTCCGGAAGTGTCCAACACAGCGTATGCCTGGGGTGGTGCGTACGGTACAGCCTATATTGTTGATCCGGAGAATAACATGATCGCACTGTTCTACATCAATATGCCGAAGCATGAGGATGTGTATCCCCAGTTCCTTAGCAAAGCTTATCAACTGTTTAAATAAAAAAGATTCGAATTTTAAATCGTAAACAATCCCTGTTTGATATTTAGATTAAGCGCAAATAAATAATAATGATGAAAACACAATTTGC
>JBDSOC010000171.1:0-3822 GCA_039915085.1 Chitinophagaceae bacterium | reverse complement strand
CTTCACTTTATTAATCAATTGCAAAATTTCTGCAGCAATTCTTTTATCAGCATCTGTAACCGCCAGCTTTGCTATGTTCTCCTTTAATGTGTGCTGTTGCTGTTCATCTTTTACCAATCCTATTACCATGTCTGTCAGCTTATCTTTTGCTTCACTGTCTTTTACCAGCAAGCCTGCTTGTTTATCTGCCAGGCCTTGGGCGTTGACGGTCTGGTGATCTTCAGCTGCAAAAGGATAGGGTACAAATACCACGGGTTTTTTTACAACGCACAATTCAGCAATTGACATAGCTCCGGATCTTGACACTACTGCATCGGCCGCAGCATAAGCCATTTCCATCTGTGTAATGAAATCGTTTACCCATACATTGGTTTTAGCTGCTGCTGTTTCCCTGCCCCTTGTGGCATAAGGTTTCCCTGTTTGCCATATCAACTGAATATTATTTTTTTCAAACTCATTAATATGCAAATCAATGGCTTCATTTATACCCCTTGCACCCAGGCTGCCGCCAGTTACCAGCACGGTTTTTTTATCCTGATCCAGGCCAAAGAAATGTATGGCTTCCAATCTTGTTACTGAACTGTTGACAATTGTACTTCGTACCGGATTGCCCGTTATTATTATTTTAGCCGCCGGAAAGAATTTTTCCATCCCATCCCCGGCTACAAAAATTTTGGCCGCTCTTACGCCCAGCATTTTATTGCTTTTGCCTGCAAATGAATTGCTTTCATGAATGCAGGTAGGAATACCCTTGCTTTGCGCAAAACGCAGCACCGGGAAACTTGAATAGCCACCTACACCTATGACTGCATCGGGCATGAAGTCTGCTACAATACTGCGCACCTGGAAATAACTTTTTATCAGTTTAAGGGGTAACCCTATATTGCTGATCCAGGAACTCCTGTTTAATCCGGCTATATCAATTCCTTTGATGGGATAGCCTGCCTGGGGTACTTTTTCCATTTCCATTTTGCCCTTGGCTCCCACAAATAATATTTCAATATCCGGTTGTTTTTCCCTGAGCGCATTGGCAATGGCAATGGCCGGAAAAATATGTCCTCCCGTACCGCCTCCTGCTATGATGATTTTTTTATTCATCATCATTTTTTTCATTTAATACTGGCTGTACTTTTCCTTCAAGCTGTTCTACATTTGTTGCCACGCTAAGTATAATACCAATGGCAATACAGGTAAAAATGAATGAGCTTCCACCCATACTTACCAATGGCAGTGTTACACCTGTTACTGGAAACAAATTCACATTCACGGCCATATTTGCCAGGGCCTGTATAACCAGGCTAAAGCTCAGCGCCAATGCAAGGAAAGCTCCAAAAGCGTATGGACACCGCCTGAAAATTCTGATACACCTGTATAAAAAAACAAGGTAGATAAACGTTATAAAGATGCCACCCATCAATCCGTACTCTTCTATAATAATGGCGAAAATAAAATCACTGTAAGGATGCGGCAGGAAATTGCGTTGCTCGCTGTTGCCCGGTCCCACACCCATCCATCCGCCTTTTGCGATGGCAATTTTTGCCTGGTTAACCTGGTAATTGTCTTCGTCATCTGCATCAATGCCACCGTACATAAAATTTTCCACACGGTTTATCCAGGTACTTACACGGCCAAATATTTTTGAGTGTGTTTCAGGTTTAATTATTTCACCATTGTTTTGTTTATGATGAATAACTGCAGCAGAAATTAATATCATTACGGGTATTATTGCCACGCCTATAATAAGCAGGAGGTGTCTAGTATTCACGCGGCCAATAAACATAATGAGCATACTGGTAGCGCCAATCAGCAATGCTGTAGATAAATTAGCAGGCGCAATCAAAATACATATTAAACCAACCGGTATGATAACCGGTAAAAATCCTTTTTTAAAATCTTTAATTACATCCTGCTTTTTGCTTAGCAGGCGGCTGAGGTACATAAACAAGGCCAGTTTGGCCAGATCCGATGTTTGTACCGTCATTTGTATGATGGGCAACCTTATCCAGCGGCTGCCTTCATTTAAGCGAACACCAAAAAATAAAGTATAGATAAGCAATGGTATAGAAAGAATAAATATTAACCTGGCAACCTGTGAGTATAGTTTATAATTGACTTTATGTAAAAAATAAATTATCATAATTCCCACACCTATAAAAACAATTTGTTTGAACAGGTAAGATTCATTGCTTTTACTTAACCTGTATGCAAGCGAACCCGTACTGCTGTATACAACCAGTAATGATATAAGCGCCAGTACCACAACAGCGGCCCAGATCACTTTATCGCCTTTGGTTTTTTGACCAAGACCCCTGAACGGATTTTTTTCTATGCTTGCAAATTCACCCACGCTTCAAAGTATTAAGTATTAAGTATACTGACATCTTCGTTCCGCCCACCACACCCGTCTGACATCTCACGATTATAACTCCCTGACTGCTTCTTTAAACTGCTTTCCCCTGTCTTCGTAATTCTTGAACAAATCAAAGCTTGCACAGGCCGGACTCAGCAGTACCACATCACCTTTTTCAGCAAAATGAAATGCTGCCTGAACCGCTTCTACAGCGTTGGCGGTGTTTACTATCAGTTGCACATCGTTGCCAAATGCTTCATGAATTTTACGGTTATCCAAACCCATACAAACAATGGCTTTTACTTTTTCTTTTACAAGATCAAGTAATAAACTATAATCATTTCCCTTGTCTACCCCACCCAGTATAAGGATGGTTGGCTTTTCCATACTCTCCAGCGCATACCAGGTGCTGTTTACATTTGTTGCTTTACTATCATTAATAAACTCTACACCCCTTACCGTTAACACAGTTTCCATACGGTGTTCCAGTGTCTCAAAAGATTCTATCGCCTCGCGTATTTTGTCTTTACGCAGCCCGATGGTAGCTGCGGCTATACCTGCGGCCATGGTATTGTATTGATTGTGTTTGCCTTTAAGTGCGAAATCATAAATACTCATGGTTACGCGCTCGTTGTTTGCTTCAATAATCATCTGTCCGTTCCTGATAAATCCGCCGTTGCCTGGTTGTTGTTGCATAGTAAATGGTAATGGGTTAGAATTGATTTCATATTGATTTATGTACTGCATTGTCACCGGGTCATCTGAACAATAAATAAAAAAATCATCTTTTGTCTGGTTCATCGCTATGCGGAATTTGCTGGCGATGTAATTCTCAAACTTATATTCATACCTGTCTAAATGATCTTCTGTTATATTGGTCAGTATGGCCACTTCCGGCCTGAATGTTTTTATATCGTCTAATTGAAAAGAACTGATTTCTGCTATATACCAGGGCTTTGGGTCTTCCGCAACCTGTTTGGCAAAAGAATAGCCAATATTACCTACCAGTGCTGCATCCAGCCCCGCATGTTTGCAGATATGATACATAAGTGAAGCAGTGGTGGTTTTTCCGTTACTTCCGGTAATGGCAATAATTTTACCATCGCCTTTGTAACGGTAAGCCAGTTCAATTTCACTGATAACAGTAATCCCTTTTGCACGTATCTTTTTCACGAGATCATTCTTTTCGGGTATACCGGGGCTTTTTACAATTTCATCTGCGTTAAGAATCAGCTGTTCTGTATGACCAGCTTCTTCAAACTGAATGTCATTGGCCTCCAGTTCCTGTTTGTATACATCTTTCAAAGAGCCACTGTCAGAAAGAAATACTTCATATCCGTGCTGCTTGGCCAGTAATGCGGCACCAGCACCACTTTCTCCTCCACCCAGTATTACCATTCTTTTACGCATCGCATCAAATCGTTTTCAATTTCACATCCGGCCATCCGGATTAAAGGGGGTTTTTCAGTAGT
>JBDSOC010000162.1:0-16093 GCA_039915085.1 Chitinophagaceae bacterium | reverse complement strand
TTACCCAGGTGCCGTACAAAAGACTTTCATCGCCATCATTATTTTTTGAGCAGGCGGTGGCCAGCAGGGCCATTATTGATAAACAAACAATCAGGCGTAGCATTAGGGGGTTTTTGTGGTTGACACGATGGATGGGAGGAACGTTGCGTGGGAGATTTACTTCCAAAAGCAATTTTTCTAACAGGATAAATGGCAAACAGCAATAGGTCAATAATAATAGATCCTGACGATAATAATGCAATGGCTCCGACTTGCGTGGCACATTACGCTAAAGATTTGGGAACAAGGCTTGTCAAAGATCGGAAAATGAAATTTGGTTTACGACCTTTTTCTATAAGAGAATACGCAAGACTTCAGGGTTTCCCTGACGATTTTCATTTTGAAAATAAAAGAAGTTCGTATAAACTAATTGGTAACGCAGTTCCGGTTCACATGGGCAAATGGATCGGTAATATTGCAATGAAATACTTTAATTAATTAGCTTTTAAAAGATGAGAGAAGAAGCTTCTTTGGGTTGAATAGAGTTCCCTCCGTACAAGAGTGCGACGCAACGATGCCTAATAGAAATTCTCCCGATTGGCTAATTAAATCTAAAATTTTTCTCTACTGCTTCACCCGTATATAAATCAGCTTAATGCTTTTTTTATCGGTCTCGCGTTCGTCAATATCAAAGCGGCCGAATGATTTTATCAGTGGCGTAAGTTTTACAAAACCATAGTTACGGGGGTCGAAATCTGGTTTTTTCTTTAGCAGCAATGCACCTACTTCACCCAGGAAAGCCCAGCCGTTTTCATCCGCCAAATCGGCAATGGTAGCAGCTATCAGTTGTATTACTTCCTTGTCTTCTTTTGGCGATGGCGCGGGCCTGGCAGGCGTAGCGGCTTCTTTGGTAACCGTTACCGTTTCGGCAGAGAAAGAAGCAATAATTTCCAGGTAGATAAATTTATCGCAGGCAACAATAAAAGGATGCGGCGTTTTCTTCTGACCAATACCAATCACCATCATACCGGCTTCACGAAGGCGGGTGGCCAGACGGGTAAAATCACTGTCGCTGCTCACAATGCAAAAACCATCTGCACGGCCACTATATAAAATATCCATGGCATCAATGATCATGGCCGAGTCCGATGAATTTTTACCCGTGGTATAACTGTATTGCTGTATAGGTGTAACGGCATTTTCCAGTAAAACAGTTTTCCATCCACTGAGCGTGGGCTTGGTCCAGTCGCCGTAAATGCGTTTGAAAGTAGGCGTGCCGTATTTGGCAATCTCTTCCATCATTCCTTTTACATTGCTGTAAGGAATATTGTCCGCATCAATCAGCACCGCCAGGCGGAGGTCTTTTTTTGTTTCCATGTGTGTAAAGATACGCTCTCGCACCCATCATCCCCTCACCCCCATCCCCTTTCACTGGGCACTTTCTCCAATTGGAGAAGACAATTGAATGACTTTTATTATTGGCGAGGCCCTCCTATAAGTTGCCCGTTGATTACTGTCTGGCTTAATGATTACCTTTTGATTTTCTAATTTTTAATTATTCACTCGCCATGCCCGATAAAAAAATGCACGTCTGAATACAAACGTGCATTTTTTACTTTGAAATATTTAGTGCCTTACATGTACCACCACTCTTGGATGGTGCCTGACCGGGCGGCGATGTGTGTAATGATGCCTGCGCACATAATGCGGATGGCGGCGTGCTCTTCTTACATCATTACGGTGTACCTGGCGCACGTCACGGTGAATTTGATTGTGATAAGCTACCGCGGAACGGTGGTCCGCTCTTGCTCTTTCCGGTTGGCCATGTAAAATATCGCGGGCAACATCGTTTCTCTTATTTCTTTCTTTTGCCAGGTCATGCCTGAGCACGTCTTTTTCATGTGCTGTTGCCTGTGCCATAGCAACGGCACTAATAATTAATGCTGCCAGTAAACCATATACTTTTTTCATACAACGCTTGTTTGGTTATAAAAATTAATCAGTAATAGTTAACCTGTATGAAAATGATGCCGTAATTGTAGATGATTGATAAAAGGTGACTTATAATGAAACCGGGAAACGGGATAACAGTAATTGGGGAAATTAGTCTACTGGAAGATTGTGTTACCATACAGCAGGCATTCTCTTAATAGCGTTCCTGGCAATTATTGCAGAAGAAACTCCGCCGCTTCCGGTGGCCGGGATATTCTTTATGCAAAGGAATATTACAACGCGGACATTTTTTCTTACCATAAGCCAGCCAGTGTTTTTTTAGTTCGAATGCTTTTTTCCATTTTAAAAAATCGAAACTGTAACTGACCGCTTCTTTTATCAACGCTTTCATTTTGGGTGCGGGTATATTGCCCGCTTTGCTCTCCGGGTGAATGCGCGTTATAAAAAGTATTTCATTCTTTATGATATTGCCGACGCCGGAAAAAATTTGCTGATCAAGCAACAAGTCACAGATTAATTCACCGGGATCTTTTTTTACTTTTTTGAGTGTTTTCTTTTCGTCCCACAAATCATTCATAACATCGGCACTCCAGTCGTATGTTTCATCAGGATCGCCTTCTACCATTATAATCGCCGCTGTATAGAAATTTAATTCATCCTTTTTGAAGGTTAATCCAAGCCTTAGCGGCGTTGTTTTTTTCTCATTAATCCGGTAGGTACCGAACATTAATAAATGAATGCGGATAAAAAAGCCATCGAAACAAATAAGCAGGTGTTTGCCCCAACTTTTAATGCTTCGTATCGTCTTGCCTTCTATACGTTTCATATCAATCTTTGCGTTGCCGGTGGCTTTCAATATTTTTTTATGGTTGAAACGGGCAACGGCTTCTTTTAAAATAACAATGGAAGGACCTTCTGGCATACCAGTAAAGATTACAAAAGACATACCAACCAAAATGTGTTGTATAAACGTGGTTTTATTTTTGTTTTATACGTTTCTATGACCAATAAAAAAATAAACTGGCGCATCGGTTGCTCAGGTTTTCATTATAAAGAATGGAAAAATGATTTTTACCCGGCTCTTTTACCACAAAGGCTTTGGTTTACTCATTATGCCAAATATTTTAATACACTTGAGCTGAATGTAAGCTTTTACCAGTTTCCCAAACTGGCTTCCTTACAAAAATGGTTTGCTGATAGCCCCGCTGATTTTATTTTTTCATTAAAAATGCCGCGCATCATTACCCACTATAAAAAATTTAACGGCACCGAACAATTGCTTACCGATTTTTATAATGTGGTACAGGAGGGATTGGGCAATAAACTGGGCGCCGTGCTGTTCCAGATGCCACCGCAATTTCAGTACAGCGCGGAACGACTGCAATTACTTATCAGCAGTGTAAAAAAAGAATTTAATAATGTAGTAGAGTTCCGGCATAACAGCTGGTGGCAGCAGGAAGTCTATGATGAATTGGCAAAACACCATATTGGTTTTTGTAGCAGCAGCCATCCGAGGTTGCCGGATAATCTTATTATTAATACAAATACGGTTTATTACCGTTTTCATGGTGTACCGGATTTGTTCCGATCGCAGTATGACAATGATTTTTTGAAAAAAATAGCTGATGGCATCAAAGAAAATAAAAATGTTACCACTGCTTATCTCTATTTCAATAACACTGCAGGACCTGCAGCGCTTGCCAATGCAAAATGGTTGCAGGAGTATATTCCGGCGTTTAAAAAATAAGCGCTTTTTTTTTGTAGAAGTTTATCAACATAACACGGCAGATTCCAGGTAGTCTCTCAAACGCATCCCGCCGTTATTCATTTTTGCAAATGGTACGTTTTTGGCTTTAGTTAGCAATACCAGTTTTTATTTCACTAATAAATATTTATCATGCCAGCACTTACAGGAAAAAGAGTAGCCATTCTTTCAGAAAATGGTTTTGAAGAAGTAGAATTGACCAGTCCGAAAAAAGCGCTGGAAGATGCGGGCGCTACCGTAGATATTGTTTCCGCGCAGAAAGGAAAAATAAAAGGATGGAACCATGATCACTGGTCAATAGAACTGGATGTAAATGTAAACCTCGATGAAGCAAAATCAGAAAATTATGACGCGCTGATGATACCCGGTGGCGTAATTAACCCGGACCAGATGCGTCTGCACACTAATTACATTCAGTTTGCAGAAGAATTTTTAGAAGCGGGTAAACCCGTAGCGGCTATTTGTCATGGACCTCAGTTGCTGATAGAAACTGGTTTAATTAGTGGAAGAGAAATGACTTCTTTTCCATCTATTAAAACAGATCTCATTAACGCCGGTGCCAACTGGCAGGATAAAGAAGTGGTAGTTGACAACGGGCTTATTACCAGCCGCAGTCCAAAAGACCTGGAAGCCTTCAATAAAAAAATGATAGAAGAAATTGCAGAAGGCAGACATGCAACAAGGGCTGCATTCACACCATCGCATCCTGCTACCCAATCATAGAAAGCAAATGGAAACGCCAAAAAAGAAAAAAGTAAATCCGGCACAGCATCAGCCGCGGCCCGGCGTAGAAAAAAAAATGCACCCGCAACCTGTTGTCGATAACCACCAGCCGGGTTCTAATAAACTGAAAGGAAAGATAGCTTTGATTACCGGTGGCGATAGTGGCATTGGAAAAGCAGTTGCTATATTATTCGCTAAAGAAGGTGCAGATGTGGCAGTCTCTTACCTGAATGAACACAAAGATGCAGCAGATACCAAACAAAGCGTGGAGTTGTATGGAAGAAAATGCCTGCTGATTCCCGGTGACATCAGCAAAGAAAAATTTTGTAACAGCCTTGTAAAAAAAACTATGGCTGAATACGGCCAAATAGATATCCTTGTAAACAATGCTGCCATTCATTATGAATGTAAAAAACCGGAAGACCTGGAAACAAAAAAGTTAGTACATACTTTCCAGGTAAATATTCTGGCAATGATTTTTATTACCCGCGCTGCCGTTGCTCATATGACTGAAGGAAGCGTTATAATTAATACTTCTTCCGTAACCGCTTACAGAGGCAGCCCGGAATTAATGGATTATGCTGCTACCAAAGGCGCTATCGTGGCATTTACAAGAAGCCTGGCCAGTAATCTTATGGAAAGAAAAATCAGGGTAAACGGTGTAGCGCCCGGCCCCATCTGGACGCCCCTGATTGCATCCAGCTTTAAACCTAAAAAAGTGGCGGCGCATGGCAGTACGGCTCCTATGGAAAGGGTAGGCGAACCTGTTGAAGTAGCACCTGCTTATCTTTTCCTGGCTTCAGATGACAGTTCCTATATGAGCGGACAATTTTTGCATCCCAATGGAGGAGAAATTGTTAACGGCTGATGTAGAAATTTATCCCCATACCTTTTATTTCTACGGCATTTTTATTGTGGTATGTTTTTTTATACCTGTTTGATTAGAAAAACAACACATTTATGGAAGACAATACCAATAAACAAGAGAAGAAATTTCCGGTGCGGGAAGGAAAAGAAAACAGTTCTATTTTGCATGATAAGAAGCAGCCTGAAAAAAATACTTATCCGCAACCGGAAGAAAAAGATAAACAGGCAGATAACCAGCCGGAGTTCGCTGAAGAACAGCCTAACCGTAAAAGCCCATCCACACCGGATAAATAATTATTAAAAATAAAAATCTGCAGGTATGCGATCAATATGGACAGGGGCTATTGGCTTCGGCCTGGTAAATATTCCCATTAAACTTTTTAGCGCAATAAGTGACAGCAGTCTTGATCTTGATATGCTCGATAAAAAAGATCATTCAAATATCAAGTTTAAAAGAGTAAACGAGAGCACAGGAAAAGAAGTAGCCTGGGGCAATATTGTGCGGGCTTTTAACATGGATGGCAAATATATTGTGCTGGATGAAAATGATTTTGCTGAAGCCATGCCTGAAAAAACAAAAACGATTGGCATCGATTCTTTCATCGATGAAAAAGAAATTGATCCAATCTTGTATGAAACATCTTATTACATGGAGCCGGAAAAACAAGGCAAAAGGGCTTACGCATTATTAAGTACCGCACTTAATAAATCTAAAAAAGCGGGTCTTGGTTCTTTTGTATTGCGCAATAAAGAACACCTCTGCCTTATTAAGGCCGCGGGCCACGTACTTGTATTGCACCGCCTGCGCTTTAACCAGGAAATAAGAGATACCAAAGATTTGGATATTCCCGCCGTTTCGCCCAAGCCAGGAGAATTAAAAATGGCATTATCACTGATTGATCAGTTATCAGGCGATTTTGATATAGACAATTATAAGGATACGTATTCTGATAAATTAATGAAACTGATAAAAGCAAAAGCAGCTGGTAAAAGAGCACCTGTTCACAAAATGAAAGTGGTGCATTCAAAAACAAGGGATCTGATGGAACAGTTGAAAGCCAGTTTGGATACTAAAAAGAAAAAAGCTTCCTGATATGTTACAGCTGTACAATAAAAAAAGAAATTTTAAAAATACGCCGGAACCAGCGGGCGATAAACAAAGCGGTGCCGCAACGCACCGCTTTGTTGTGCAACGGCATGATGCTTCCAGGCTGCATTTTGATTTCAGGTTAGAGTTGGGTGGCGTGCTTAAAAGCTGGGCCGTTCCAAAGGGACCGTCATTGAATCCGGTTGATAAAAGGCTGGCGGTGCAGGTAGAAGATCATCCCATATCCTACATTAATTTTTCTGGTACTATTCCCGAAGGAAATTATGGCGCTGGTACAGTAGAAGTATGGGACAAAGGGGTCTATGCACCGGTCGATGAAAAAGGGAATGATATTACCGACAGACAGGCTGCTGCCTGGTTAAAAAAAGGGGAACTCAAATTCAGGCTGAAAGGGAAAAAGTTACATGGTGAATTTGTGCTGGTACAACTAAAAAAAGATCCAAAGAACTGGCTGCTTATTAAACACAAAGATGCGCATGCAGTAAAGGAGAATTACAATCCGGATAAAGGAAGACCTGTTGCTACCGCAAAGAAAAAGGCCGCCGTTAAAAAAGCCGCTGTTAAAAAAAAAGCCATAACAGTTCCGGCACCCGTAGCAGTAAAGCAAAGAAAATTAGATAAGTTTCATACGCCTATGCTGACTACACCTTCAGCAGAAGCTTTTGATAACAAAGATTGGGTTTTTGAAATCAAATGGGATGGTTACCGCGCTATTGCAGAATGTGGTGAAAAAGAATTAAAGTTTTATTCAAGAAACGGTTTGTCATTCATCAATAAATATCCGCTTGTAACAGAAGCGTTAACCGCTATTAAGCATAAAATGATTATTGACGGTGAAGTGGTAGTATTGGATGACAAAGGCAAACCCAGTTTCCAGTTGCTGCAACAATATGGAGAAAACCCGGGGTACCCGATCATTTATTATGTTTTTGATATGTTGTTTCTTAATGGAACAGACATAAGGCATTTACCATTGACAGAAAGAAAAACGCTCTTGAAAAAAGCGTTGCCTGCTGGTAAAAATAATATCATTCGTTATTGCGAACATGTGTCAACCAATGGCAAAGATTTTTTCAGGAATGCTATTAAAATGGATTTAGAGGGAATGATTGCAAAAAAGGCAGACAGTGAATATTCCGAAGGGGTAAGAAATAATGATTGGCTGAAAATAAAAAATCACAATACCCGCGAAGCCATCATTGCTGGTTTTACGGAACCAAGAGGAGGCCGTAAACATTTTGGTGCACTGATACTGGCAGAGCAAAGAGGTAAACAACTTACTTATATTGGCCATACCGGTACAGGGTTTACAGAAAAAACACTGAAAGAATTGTGGCTGCAATTACAGCCGGATATTATTCCGCAATCTCCTTTTAAAGAAAAAATTAAAGTGAACATGCCGGTTACCTGGGTAAAACCCCTGTTGGTTTGCCAGATAAAGTTTACAGAGAAAACCGCCGATGGCATGTTACGTCACCCGGTATATATGGGTTTGCGTGAGGATAAAGCTGCGGAAGAAGTAAAAGAAAGCAATGAAACACCACAAAAAAATAAGGCTATGAAAAGCAATCCTGTAAAAACTACTGAAAAAGAAAAATCAGTAAAAGTAAACGGCCATAGTTTACAACTTACTAATCTTACTAAAATATATTGGCCAAAGGATAAGATAACCAAAGGAGCGCTTATTGACTATTATGAAAAAATGGCACCGGTCATATTACCCTATTTAAAAAACAGGCCGCTGTCTTTAAAAAGAAACCCGAATGGTATTGATGAGAAAGCTTTCTTTCAGAAAGATGCAGGCGCTAATTTCCCTTCCTGGATAAAAACGGCGCCCTTTCATGCGGCCTCTACCGGTAAAACGGTTGATTACACTATTTGCAACGATGCAGCTACCCTGCTATACCTGGCCAATCTGGGCTGTATAGAAATGAATCCGTGGAACTCTACTATCAGCGCTCCTGATAAGCCTACTTACCTGATTATGGACATTGATCCATCGGAAAAGAACAGCTTTGACCAGGTGATTGAAACTGCACAGGTAATAGGGCAGGTGCTTGAAAAAGCAGGTGCTACTTTTTATTGCAAAACTTCCGGCGCCACCGGTATACATATTTTTATTCCTTTAAATGCTAAATACACCTATGAACAGGCGCGAGGTTTTGGTGAAATTATTGCAACACTTACCCATGAACAATTGCCTGGTTTTACCAGCGTTGAAAGGTCATTAAAAAAAAGAGGGAATAAAATCTATATTGATTACCTGCAGAACAGCAAAGGACAAACAATAGCATCTGCCTATAGTGTAAGACCTGTACCGGGTGCGCAGGTATCAACACCTTTGCTTCTAAAAGAAATTAAAAAAGGACTGCACCCATCCCAGTTTACCATTTTTAATATAGAAAAAAGAGTAAAAGAACTGGGCGATATTTTTTATATGGCAATTAAAAAAGGAATTAACATCAATACTTGTTTAAAGAATCTTGGTTATTAAATTAATAGCGTTAAACGTAGACATAGTTCTACAGAAAACCGGTCAACAACTACTCGTTATTGTTAGCAATATAAACGTAACATACTGATACTAAGGAGGTAATTTCCGGCACCATTTTCCCACCTTATATACTGATAATCTTTTTTATCAATTTTAAAAATGATGCGATATGAAAAATGAACAACAGAATAATCAAAACGGAAAACAGGAGCAGTCTGTAAACAAAACAGGAATTCCTACAGAAGGTGAACAACAAAAAAAGAAAGACGACTGGACCAATAAGTCGACTGGTAAAAATCAACCAACGCAGGATACCAATAAGTCTTCCAATCAGTCACAAGGAAAAACTGGTAATGAAAAAAGCAATATTGGCGTAGATAATGAAGGCAAGATTGGCAAAGCACACGACCAATGGGATAGTGACAATAACAACAGGAACAATGATACTCAGAAACAAACCACAAATGAAAAAAAAGTGACGGAGCCTGATATAGATGCTCCAATCTACGACCCTGAAAAAACTGAAAAGAAAATCCCACAAATGGGAAATAAAAATGAAAAGAAATAAATCTGGATAGCTATGTGAAACGGAAAAAGTTACCTCTGGAGATTGCATTCAGATTTTCAAAGCCTGGTCAAGCGACCGGGCTTTGTTGTGTCCGCTGGTTACCTGATTAATAAAACAGATCCTTTAATTACAAATGCGCCTCCCGAAGGACATTGCATTTCCACAAAATATACATAACTGCCTGCAGATGCAGGAGAGCCTTTGTAATAGCCATTCCAGCAGGATGAACGATCGCTTGCTATAAAATTACTACGTTCAAAAACCTTTTCACCCCAACGGTCAAATATAATCATGTGCTTAATCAGCGATATTCCTTTTATCATAAAGATATCATTGCTGTTATCATTGTTTGGGGTAAACGCATTTGGTATCCTTACTTTATCCTGGTCACATTCCAGTTTTATTATCATTGTATCTGAAGCCGTGCAACCATTTTTATTTTTTACAGTAACTGTATATGCAGTCTGTGCCATGGGCGTACTTACGGGTGCAGCGCAATTGGTACAACTTAAATAATTTGCGGGTGACCATGTCCATTGTATGATATCATTGTCTGTAGTAGTTGATAACGGAACAGGCGTTCCACCCAGTACCTGTATATCCGGCCCGGCATTTACGGATGGGAGCGGCATTACTTTTACATTTATATGTGCGGTATCTGTAAAACAATTGTACTTATCTTTTCCTGTAACAGTGTAACCAGTAGTAATTACCGGTGATGCCATCGGCGTTGCTGATTGTGGATTGTTTAGACCAAGTGTATTATCAATCCATTTATAGTTATCTGCACCACTTACCAGCAAAGGCACGGCTTTACCCAAACATACACTTGTATCCGGCGAAGCTTTCAGGGTGAATGGCTGTCCTACTAAAACATCTACAGAAGATACACCGGTACAACCAATATTATCTTTTACTGTTACGGTATACGTTGTATTTATTGCAGGCGATGCATATGGCGAAGCAATAGCCGGATCACTAAGACCGGTGGCTGGCGTCCATTGATAAATGGTACCGCCGGTAGCTTTTATTTCTATGGTACTTCCTTTACAAACCAATGGTTGTGCCGGCGAAAATTTTACTTCAGGGTTAGCATGTACATTGATTGTTTCAGTAAGTGGAGTAAGCGCTGCGCAACCATTTGCATCGGTAACCATTATAGCCGGCTTGTAGGTTCCTGCAGTATTATAGTTGTGTGCAGCAAAACTATCAGCTGATGTAACCAATGTGCCATCGCCAAAATCCCAGAGATAAGAATTTGTATTACTTGCAATGGCGGTAAGATTTATTTTTCCACCTTTACATATTTCTGCTGTGTCGGTTTTTATGGCGGCAGCAGGTTGTTTTATAATGACGGAATCTGTATAGGTTGCTTTTAACCCGCTTACGCCATAGACATATAATGTAACAATGTATTTGCCCGGCTTTTCATATACATGACTTGGATAGTTAAGATTATCTGCGGTGATGCCGTCGCCAAAATTCCAGGTAACCCGTGTATAATTAACGGAGTTGTTACTGAAACGTACGAGCGCCGGAGGGCATTTACCAGATATCAAAGAACTGGTAAGCGCAAATGCCGGGCTGAAATCCAATACCCTGATAGACTGGTAAGAAGTGTCAGTACATAGTGAAACCGGGTTAATGGCAATCATCCTTACAGAATACGACCCGGGCGTATTATAGATATGCGAAGGGCTATAATCTGCCGAAGTGGTCCCATCGCCAAAATCCCATTTGTATTGTGTATTGTAACTGTTATAATTATTGGTGTTATTGTAAAAATAAACGGGCAATGTAATAGTAATAATATTTGCAGAGGCATAGAATGCCGCTCTGGGTCCATTAACTTCTACTTGTTTAGAAAAAGCAGGCGATGAACAACCACCGGCATCCGTAACGTTTAAGGTTACATAATAGTAGCCAGGGTTATTATAAAAATGATTTACAGTGGTGCCCCCTGTTGTAAAACTTTGGAAATTACCATCACCGAAAGACCAGTTCCACCTTACGATTTTACTGCTGCCGGTAGCCTTGCTTGTATCTTTAAAGACAACCGGTTCACGCCAGCATTGTTTATCGGCGATGACTTCAAACCCGGCACTGGCACCCTTAAATTTAATGGGGACAAAGTTGGTGGTATCATTACAGCCAAAGCCGGCAGATTTAAAAATAACGCGGATGTTAGCTGCTGTATTAATATAAGAACTGGCAGTTCCGGAAGTACTGGTTAGCCAGTAATTATTATAATAGGGATAGCTGTGGGTTCCCTGAAAATCACTTCCGTTATCATATTGCCACTTTACATAATTATAAGAATCCTGGTAATTTTCCTGGAATGGATTGGCCTCGATATTATTTACCTGGAAGCCAAAATTTTCACCGGAGCATATTTCAGATCTGTCGGTACTGAATACAGGATGTTGTTTTAATAATACCCGGGCAGGTGTATAAGCTTTTAATGAACACTGCCCGTTGGTAACTGTAAGTGAAACGCTATAGTAGCCGGTCTTTGTATACGTATGTGTTACAGATGGCTGATCAGTGGTGAGATAAGTGGTGCTGCCATCACCAAAATCCCATGTAAATGTTTCTCCTTTTTTGGATGCCTGTGATAAAGTAACCAGGCCACGCCCACCGTCACAGGTGTTGGTAATAGCTGATATGCTGGGGAAAGGCGGGAGTATTTTTATGTAATCTTTTTTGTTCATCGTATCGCTGCAATTACCTGCGTTAACAACTACCAGCATAACTGAATATGTACTGTCATAATCATACTGGTGCGTGATGCCAGGATTTCCATAACCATACCCGGAAGAAACACCATCGCCAAAATACCAGTAATAACGTATATCCGGGCCCTGCGGTACGGCATTAAATACAACGGGCGTATTGCCGCAAATGGTGGTAGACGCGGCTGTAAAGTCAGCGGTTAATTTTCCGTACACCTGCACTACGCCATAGCTGATGGTTTCCGTACACCCATAACTGGTAGTATAGTTTAATGTAACCGGGTAATTGCCGGCATTGCTGAATAAATGTTCTGGTTGTTTATCAGTTGATAAAGTACCATCTCCAAAATTCCAGTTATAAGTTACTATCTGGTCCGGGCTATTAGCGGTAAATGTTAATTTAACAGGCCCGCAGGTGCCGGTATTTCCAGTGGCTGTAACATACGCATGCGGCCGGTTAATACCTATATATTTAGTGGTGTAAGCAGAACAGCCATCTGCATTGGTTACTTTTAGCAGTACCGTGTAATCACCATCGCTGGTATAATTATACGAAGGTGCCTGCGTGGTAGCATCAATCTTATTGTAATAATAATTTGATGCAAAATTCCATTCCCATTGTACTGCACCGGCGGTAGTATCTTTAAATTTAACAGTAGCAGGCGCCCCGCAATTGCTGAGAATGGTATCAGCAAAACCATTGGGATAAGGGATGTCTTTTACAGAAATGGTTTTGACCATTGAGTCAGGGCAGGTACCAAAAATATTTTTTAGTTTGATGGTATGATTGCCCGTGGTGTTAAATGTATAATTCAGGTAACTGGAATAATAATAGATTGGGGTACCATCCACTTCCCAAATGTTTGAGCTGGTATAAGGAGTGCTGTTGCTATTGAAGTTAAGATAGCCTGTTTTGCATAACGGCGATGGCACAGTAAAATCGGTACTGAAACTGGCCACATTAATATACCCGGCCTGGGTGCTGCTGATAATACAACCCTCAGAACTGGTTACCGTAAGTTTAACTGTGTAAATGCCTTTTTTATTAAACGAATGTGCGGGTTCTTTTAGCGTATTGGTTGTACCATCGCCAAACTCCCAGAGATAACTGAGTGTACCTGGTCCATAGCTGCTGTTGGAAAATTGCACAGCATCTGTTTCACGGCATAGTATCGTCTGACTGGCAGTAAAAGCAGCATTGATGGCAGGAATTATTTCCACCATGTCTTTCTTTTGCGCAGTTACCGAACATCCAAAACTATTGGTAACCGTAAGACTGATGCTTGCTTTTTGTGGAACATTATAGGTATGTTGTTGTGAGGCGCTGTAACCCTGTTGTGTATTGCCATCGCCAAAATCCCATAGGTAACCGTTAATAGAGCCACTTCCTGCTGAAGCCGTTGCAGAGAAAACGGTATTCACCGGCAGACAACCTTTTACAGGAGAAACCGAAATATCGTTTACTATTGGTTTCGCATATACGTTAACCGATAATGTTTTTACAGATGTCTGGCCACCATCCTGAACGGTAAGTGTAACAGTATAATTTTTTTCTTCTTTATAAACAGCGCCGGCATTGCGATTGGCTGAGGTATTGCCATTGCCAAAATCCCATGTATACATTGCATTGGCAGAAGTGCCTGTGCTGGTATTGGTAAACAGAATGCCTACGGGACTGCAACCACCGGTTTTATCTGCGATAAAATTGGCCTGCAGCTGTGCAACAGTTATACGGCTTATTAACAGTAATGTTGCCGTTAACAGAACAATGGTCTTGCTTAAGTTCAAAGGATCAGTTCAGGGTAATAAATAAGGGTTCCTGCACCCGGGTAGTACCCGGTAAATCGGGAACAATATAAATCAAGCGGTTGGTACAAACAATAAGGGGAAACTTAAAAACGGGGAGAAATGCCTGTGGGTTTATTGCAGGAAACAGATTAAAAAACTATTAATTGTCAAACGCAGGCGTTTTTAGCGTTTATGCGATGCTATCCATTGCTTTGCCAGCAAAATTAAATTTGAAACAGGCAGGCTTTCTATATCATCTTTAGAAAATGCTTCTTCTTTAAGCCGCATATTGGTTTGATCTAAAAACTCATTGTAGGCATCCCAAATAAGTGTGGGACTGGGCTGGTGATTGTTCAAGACAGCTGCAAACCAGTTTCGTACTTTTCTTACCAGTTCTTCAGGGTTATCATTGTGGTTTTCTATATCCTGCCCGGCGATATCCGAAATAATTTTCTGATAATGGTACCTGGTCTTTTCGAGTACCAGGGATTTTTTAAAATTTAATTTCTTCTTTCCAAATGACTGACAGCCGAGATCAAGTCCCATTTCAAACGGCATATTAAACCGCGGCAAATCATTTTCTTTCAGGGCCTCGCTCCTTGAAATATCATGAATGGAATATTTTGAATTGAAAATGAGTTTTTTGATTTGTTCAACCCTTACCTGGCCGGAAGATTTTGTTTCGGACACCAGTGGGTTCAAATCAAGGTAAAGAACGGTAAACAAAAGGGGTTGCAGCAGCGGAACGTAAAACTTATCAAACGGGCAATTAATAAAAACATTTGATTCAAAGGGCATTAAACAATTTTTTGGGAAACATGACCATACAGGTCGTGAACAACCGCGTCTTCGGTTTTACCTGCCTTTACCCAGGCAGTGGCAATTTCTATCGCTTTATTTTTTGTAGCATATATACCAAAAGCTCTTTTGGCGCCTTCTTTTTTAACTGCCCATTTACCATTCCGGGAAATAACATGCAGGCGGTTTTTTGGATTCCTTGCAGACTCCGCCACGCTTAAAATGAGTTTCCTGGATAATTTTTTCTCTCCCATGGCTTAAAGATAAATAAAGTTCAGGAAATAGCGAACAGGGAGGTAAAACCAACCGTATTCCCACTAAAAGAATAGCAGTTAATCTTTAAAACTTCCCTTAAATGCCGCTTTGAATGCTAAAAAATCTGGTATGGATACGTTTTGCACATACGGATTTTGGGGGTTATGAGAAATGTACTCCTGGTGGTAAGATTCTGCCGGGTAAAATTGCTTAAACGGTAGAACCTCTGTAACAATTTTACTGCTGTATTTTTTAGCGTCTGTCAGTTGTTTAATTGTGTTTTCAAGGATTTGCTTTTCGGCATCGGTCCTGTAAAAAGCAATGGAACGATATTCTGTGCCCTCGTCATTGCCCTGCCTGTTCAGTGTTGTAGGATCCTGGCTGGCAAAAAATGCGGCCACTAATGTTTCATAAGAAATTTTTGTGGGGTCATAATATACCTGTACCGTTTCCGCATGACCGGTTTCTCCACCGGCTACTTTTTCATAACTCGGATGGCTGTCCGTACCACCTGCATAACCCGATACAGCATCTCTTACGCCATTCAAACTTTGAAAAACAATCTCTGAATGCCAGAAACAACCTTCGGCAAAATCTGCTACTGCTTCCTTACCTGCCGCTGCTTTTGCATCACCAGAAGGAATTTTAAGCGCAGGCTGCTGTTTTTGTGCACAGGCCAGCAATGAGAAAGTAAAAAATAAGAATACAATAAATGTTTTCATAAATAAAAAATTATAAGATCTGATACTGAATATATATTTCTTCCAGGTAAGTATACTATTCTTTCGCACTAACCGGTGGCTTTCCACCTTCCGGAACAAAAATTAATGCAGCCGAATTCATGCAATAGCGTTTACCGGTTGGCGAAGGTCCATCATCAAATACATGTCCGAGGTGAGAACCGCTTTTACTATCTACTACTTCCAGGCGCACTATTCCATCGCTCTCATCTTTTACCAGTTTAACCGCATCTGGTGTAACAGGCGCAAAAAAACTTGGCCAGCCTGTACCGGAATCAAATTTGGCGTCTGAACTAAACACCGGTTGCAACGAAGCCGCTGAG
>JBDSOC010000146.1:0-4962 GCA_039915085.1 Chitinophagaceae bacterium | reverse complement strand
CAACAGCGCCCAATTACTCAGTAAATCATTTAAGCCATTACAGACAGTGGCCGAAGTATTAAAAGCAAACCCTGAACTGATGTTGTCAGTTGACGGATATACCGATAACACAGGCACTGAAGCAGCTAACCTGGCCGTTTCGGCAAAAAGAGCACTGGCTGTTAAAGACTTCCTTGTAAAAAATGGTATTGAACCCGGCAGGATTGTGACCAATGGGTATGGACAAACCAACCCGGTGGCAGATAATAAAACAGCGGCAGGCCGCACTAAAAACCGGCGTGTAGAATTAAAATTGAAATAATAATGCCCCATGCAGGTTAAAAAAACCTTAAACCGGCTGCGTTAACAACCTGTTTTAACCATTCATGTGTCTTATGGTATTATTTGTGGTTACTTTTTATATTTTTACCGCCCATAAATTTGTTCACCCTTTTTAAATATTTTGAATGAAAGCAATGATGAAACTGTTCCTGGCAGGCTTCTTATTATTAGCAACCCTGCATCCGTTTGCGCAGGGAACCAGCTATAAAAGTGTACCAAAAGGCTGGCACCTGATGGACAAAGACAAAGATGGCTATTATGGTATCAGCCTTGACAAAGCGTATGAATTTGTACGTGCAAAAAAATTAAAAAGCAAGACAGTTATTGTAGCAGTAATAGATTCCGGTGTTGATACACTGCACGAAGATTTAAAAGGAATATTATGGAACAATCCCAAAGAAATTCCCGGAAATGGTATTGATGACGATAATAATGGCTACATAGATGATGTATACGGATGGAATTTTATCGGTGGAAAAGATGGCAGGAATGTAAAAGAAGATTCTTACGAAGGCGCCAGGGTGTACTACAGGTTTAAACAAATGTATAGCGGTAAAAAAATTGATACTGTTGCATTGAACGATGATGAAAAAGAGCAGTACAAAATGTGGCAGAAATCCAGGATAAATGTTGAAGGAGATGAAGATGGCGAACAGGTAGACATTGTATTTTTGAAAAAAGCACTGGATGCTACAATTAAAAGTGACAGTATGCTGCAGGTAATACTGGGTAAAAAAGAATATACCGGCACTGAATTGCAGCAGTACATTCCCAAATCTCCTGACGAATCAAAAGCCAGGAGCAGTTTCCTGTATTTATACAAGGCTACTAAAAGTGAAATGGAAACCAGCAATAAAGAATTGTCTGATGGCTTTAAAGAATATGTAACCAGCCAGGAACGCAAAAGAGAAGCGGCTGATAAAGAACCAACAAACTACCGTGCTGAAATTGTAAAAGACAACGAAGAAGACATCAACGATAAATTTTATGGCAACAACGATGTAATGGCCAGTACGCCATTTCACGGAACCTTTTGTTCCGGTATTATTGGTGCCAACCGCAATAACAGTATTGGTGTAAATGGCATTGCAGACAATGTAAGGATAATGATGATTCGCGCCGTACCTGATGGCGATGAACACGATAAAGACATTGCGCTTGCCATCCGTTATGCTGCAGATAATGGCGCCAGCATTGTAAATATGAGTTTCGGAAAAAGTTTTTCACCAGAGAAAAAATGGGTGGATGAAGCGGTAAAATATGCTGAAAGCAAAGGCGTATTACTGGTACAGGCAGCGGGTAACAGCTCGGCCAATGTAGATACGGCAGATAACTTTCCTAACCCAAGAATAAGGGCATCTAAGACTACCGTTAGTAATTATATAACCGTGGGTGCCAGTGGAGATCCAGCAGATCCTCAGGAAGGCGGGGTGGTTGCTTCTTTTTCCAACTATGGTAAAAAGAATGTAGATGTATTTGCGCCGGGCGTAAAAATTTATTCTACGATGCCTGGTGGCAATACATATGGCAATTCACAGGGCACCAGCTTCTCGTCTCCTATTGTGGTGGGTACGGCAGCCTTTTTACTATCCTATTACCCCACACTTACTGCACAACAATTAAAATATTGTATTGAAAAATCTGCAAAGGCACCGGGCGTTAAAGTAAAAAAACCGGGCAGCGATGATTCAGTTGATATGAATGAACTGTGTAAAACAGGTGGCTTACTGAATGCTTACGAAGCAGTAAAAGTAGCCGCAACTTTAACTGCACCTGCTGCACCAACAAAAAAATTACCCAAGTCAACATTAAAGAAAGAAAAGAAAGGATAAACTGAAGCGACTTTTAAATAGATTGAAACAGCCCTCTCAATGGAGGGCTGTTTTGTTGTTCAAACTGTTTATTTACAATCGTATGTAATGATAACCGGGCCTTCTCCATAATAAAAATAACCCAGGTGTAAAAGAGCAGCAGCGTTGGCAGGATAATATAAAGGAAGGCCAACACTATTGTACGCGTTGGCTCCTGCCGGATTATTTACACTATAATCCCTGTCAATAAACATCCATACTTTATTGGTTCGGTGGGCATTTAATTTATCATCATATACAACTCCTTTGATGACTTTATTTCCTTCTACATCATAGCTATACTCCGTAACGTAACTGAAAGAAGAATTTTGAACCACACTGGAATCTTTCACAATACGGTTCAGGTTATCATATGTTATCCAGGTGATGATGGTGGTAATGGGAAAGCCAAAAGGATTAAAACCACCTGTTGTAGTATCTGTGGTAATACGGTTCTGGCTATACCCGTACCGGTGTTTAAAATCATAAGATCCATTTGGGTAACCAGCATTGTATTCCACCAGCCTGCCTTTGCTATCGTATTTAAATTCAAGATTGGCGCTGCCGGTTGAGGTTCTGTCAGAAATGACCGTTACAGGATCTCCTTTGCTGTTGTATGTAAATTTCCTGGTAGCCAAAGATCCATCCGCGCTGGTAAACAGAGACACCGTTTGTTTTATCCTGCAGCCGGTGTAAACATTGTTTCCATCGGCCGGGTTAAAATTGGACGGGGGCTTGATACAGGAGATAAACTGGAGAAGACACAAGAACAAAAGAAGATAACAGAAAAGCGCTGTTTGCTTTTTCATAATAAAACGGTTTGAGTTAAAAAAGGGGTTTGATGCTACGCTGCAAAGCCGGTAAAAATAATCAGGAGAACAGATTATAAGAGAAACAGAATTTAATCAGGTGTATGTAAATTAAAATTGTGTTACTGCTGTATTAATTTGTTTAAGCCAGATTTTTCTTTCTTCTTAGATTTGTAAAAAAAACCATGGCCTCCAAAAAAGATGTTATCGCTGCGGGCAATTTCCTTAATTACATTAATAAAGCGTCTGATAAAGATGTAGTAAAATCAATTAAGGACAATACAAAAGCATTTAAAAAGGTATTAAAAAAAATTCCCTCTAAAAAAAGGAAGCATGCCTACGCGGCGGGCAAATGGACCATAAAAGAATCGTTGCAGCATATAATTGATGCAGAAAGGGTATTTGCTTACCGCGCACTCCGTGTAGCAAGATTGGATGCTACCCCGATGCCGGGCTTCGATGAAAACACCTGGGCAGTTGCCGCCAATAAAATACACAGGAAATGGTCTGGCCTGGTAAAGGAGTTTACAACCGTGCGCGCCGCCACAGAAATGCTGTTTGAATCTTTGGGTGAAGAGGAGCTGCTCTTTCCAGGTATGGCCAGCAATCACCCAATTAATGCACTGGCACTGGGTTATGTAATTGCCGGTCATGTGCAGCACCACATAGACATTTTTAATGAGCGCTATCTCTGACACCATGTATTATCCGCCCATAACATAACTCTTTTAAAAACAAGGCATTTTGAAAAGACACCAATGTGGTTTTCTGCAAAATTCCATTAATTATTTAAAACATATAAAGTCAGGGCTCTTTGGCATTCTAATTGTTTAAGTGTCATAAAATAATTGGTACCGTTTAACGTTTTTGTTTAAAATCCTGTAAATACACTTAATCCTATATGAAAAACTCAACTAAGGTATTCTTCTTCATTCTTGCTGTTTCTTACACCATTTTTTACGCCATTGTTGCCATGCTTAGTTAAGCCTTTGCCATAAATAGCTCCTTCGTTACTTTTGCTGCATGGTTTTACCTGCAGACATACACATACGTTCCATTCAACCATCAGATAATGCGGCCCTTGCTGTAATCATCAGGGATTCTCTTTCAGAATTTGGCGCCAATAAGCCAGGTACTGTTTTTTTCGATCCTACCACAGATGCTTTACATGAACTCTTTCAATTACCAGGGAGCTTTTATCTGGTAGCAGAAGAGAATAGTGAATTACTGGGTGGCGCAGGCATCTTTCCATCTGCCGGGCTGCCAGAAGGTGTTTGCGAACTCGTAAAAATGTATCTCCACAAACCTGCCAGGGGTAAAGGACTTGGCAGGCTGCTTATTAACCAATGCCTGGAAAAAGCCAAAGGACTGGGGTATAAAAAAGTGTATTTAGAAACCATGCCCGAATTGGGTAAGGCCGTAAGTGTATATGAAAAATTTGGTTTTACTTATTTAACCGGGCCAATGGGTAATACCGGCCATTTTGGTTGCGATGTGTGGATGATCAAGGAACTTGTCTGAGCCATAATTTTTGAGATTAGCCCGAATTAGAAAGAAAAAAATTATTGGCTGTTTCCTATTGTAATTGTTTGATATTCTGAAAATATGAATAGCCTTAAAAAGGTTATGCTTCTTAAGGCTATTCAAAAAATTATCCCAAACATATAAATCAGTTTAATCCGAAACATCCTGGTTCAGCCTATTACTTCCCCCTTACCCTCGCTACTTCATGGCCCAGCAAATGAACCTGGAAACCGATACGGAATAGAAATCCATTAGTAGGATCCTGCGTTTCTATTTTACTTCGGTTATATCCGGCAATGGCTTCAAGCGCTACGTTAGGATTAATAAAATATGCAACGCCCGGTCCTATAAAGAAAGTGGTGGCTGTATTGGAATTCTTATATGTTGGATACTTGTTGGTTTCGCTCAAAATAGAAAAATCGGCATGCAGAAATATTTTTACATCAGAATTCTTAAGG
>JBDSOC010000143.1:0-3410 GCA_039915085.1 Chitinophagaceae bacterium | reverse complement strand
CCGGGGTTTTTATCATAATTCATTTTGAAAATATCAAAGGCCTCTTTTGGTTTTTTCTGCGCCAGTAAAGAACGGCCGTACAGGTGTACTTCCTGCACCGTAGCAAGTGGCAATGCTTTTTTCATAATGGCATCTGCTTCTGTACCGCGGTTTAGTTTAGTTAAAATTTGCGCTTTCGTACTCAATGCCTGGAAACTGTTGGATCCTCCAAAAGTATTACCGGTGGCAGAATCACTCCATAGCAATGCCTCATCCATGTTAACATTTTTTTGCAGGCTCCATTGTGCTGCCTGGTCCCATGGTTCCCAGTTAAAACCTGTACTGCTGCGCAACTGCTTTCTGAAAGAAGCTATTTGATCATTTATATAATCAACTTCTACCTTAAATGGAATGACTGATTTTTCCCACTCCAGGGCAATTGTTGCTGTGTTTTCTGTTTGATTCATAAATTCATACTTCAGCCATTCAACACTTTTATCTGCCGTTTCGGGCTTTACTTTTACACGTAAGGCATCTTCTTTATCACTGTAATAAAAGCTTCCCCACGATGATGAGTTTTTAGAAAAAATAATGGTGCATTCTGCAGGATCAAAAGCAATAAAAAAACCATACTTGCCGGCAGCCAGGGGTTGCCCTTCAATCTTTACGTCCGTAGAAAATTCGACGGTCGTATTTTCATTTGCACCGGCCCGCCAGGGAGCGGCTTTGGAAGAACCAAAACCCTGGTTTGTATAACCAACCGGTATTAATTTACCCCATATCTGGCCTTCCCTGCCTTTTACACCGGGCCGGTCATAATGAATGGTTATATCAGTCAGACCGATGCGTTCGCTTACCGCAGCTTTTTTGTTTCCGCCACTGGCCAGCGTGGTAAGCTGTGCATACATATACTGTGGCAGGCAGCATGTAATTACAGCAGCAATAAATAATGGTTGAAGTATTTTTTTCATGATAGCAAATTTTGGTTAAATGATTGAATCCTGAAGCTAGTTTATTAAAACAGCAGCCGTATGCAGAATTGTACCAAAGCAATAAAAGCATGATGAAAGGAATTTTTACACTGGTAAACAGCGCCAATACAAACTTGCTCGTTTGATTTTTTCTTTTCCAATGCCCTGATGCAAAGTGCAGGCAAGTGTTTTGGCATCTGTATTTCCATTGGATGCCGGACAGAAAAAAGCGCTTAGAGTACTTATTTTTGAAAGGTTTAATTACAAACTCACAAATTTTTTCTGCGTGTTATCTTGACTTTTCTATAACAGTTTTTAAGCAATCTGGTACCTGTTTTGAATTACTACTATTAAAATTACAATCATGAAAAAAATACTTTTACTCAGTACGATTTTAGCAGGTAGCTTTTTTATAGTTAAACCTGCCAGTGCGCAATTCAGTGCAAGCATAAACATTGGTGTGCAACCAGAATGGGGTCCTTCCGGTTATGATTATGCAGAGAATTATTACTTACCCGACGTAGAAGCTTATTATTCTGTACCACGTCACCAGTTTGTTTATTTTGACAGGGGTAACTGGGTTTTCTCGTCCTCATTACCTGGCAGGTGCGGTAACTATGATTTGTATTCAGGTTATAAAGTAGTATTAAACGGACGTGATCCATGGTCTCATTTTAATGATCACCGTGCTCAATATGCACCTTACAGATTCAGGCACGACCAGGTAGTAATAAGAGATTTCCGTGGTGGTCGTGGTGGCAATTATGGGCATCCTGGTTTTGACGGCAGGAACAGGGGCCGCGACTTAGGTTATAACAACAGGAATGACAGAAATAATAATTATGATCGCAGGCAGGACAGGGGACGTGATAATGACCGTCACGATAGAAATGAAAATAAACACAGGCGTGATGATGATCGCGGTGGCCGTGGCAGGGGAAGATGGTAACGGTAAGATATGTAATAACGGATACCCGCTGATAATTTCAGCGGGTATTTTTGTATCAGTATTGGCCGATTTTGAAAGAAAAGAAAACACTTTAACGCCACCTTACTGCTCTTCACGTTGGGTTGAATACGATTGAACTAAAAAGCCAGTCATGACTTGTAATAACAATTGTATTTTCGAAATGAATTACCAGTAATTCTAATAAACACAATTAAATGAAAGCAGGTTTTTACCAGTTTATGCAATTAGTCTGCTCGGGAATCCTGTCATTATTTTTTTCAATTTCATTAAACGCACAACCAAATAAAATGGAAGCAGCAGGCGTTTATTTTTTAAAAGGGGTAATGGAAACAGCTTCAGCTTTTGAATTAAAGCCAGATTCTAGTTTTGAATTCTTTTTTTCACAGGGCGCACTGGACAGGGGCGGCAAAGGAAAGTGGACAATAAAAGACGGGAAAATTATACTGAACAGCACTGATAAAAGGCCACCAAAAGATTATGTCCTGGTAAGCAGTAAAACAGTGCCTGGCAATTTTACCGTGATACAAATGGTTGATAAAAACACCATGATTCTATCTTATTCTGATGTAACCATAAAAACAGCAGGCGGTGTTTTGCAGAAAAGCACCAGCAGTAGTGGCGAAGTTCGTTTTCCAAAGAAAAACGCTACCGAAATTTCATTGCTGTTCAGGCTTTGTCCCGACAGGGAATCAGTCTTTACAGTAAACAAGGATCATAATTATTTTGAATTTAAACTGGAACCGTGGATAGCAGAAGTATTTTTTCAAAATTTCATTTTGCAGCTGTCAGATAAAACATTAAAAGGTAAACACCCTTTGCTGGAAGGAAATGAATTCAGTTATAAAAAAGAACAATAATTTTCAAGACGATGAGACGTCCGGTAGTTCTATCACAAGAATAATTGCATCATTGCTCAATGCTTTCATTTCTGCCGCGCCTGTATCCCATAAGGCCCATCCATCCCTGGCATGCGGCAGTCTGCCTTCCATTTCAAATGCTCCTTTAATCACAAATGCAAATAAGCCGGCATTTTTATTTTTTTGACAGATAATCTGTTTCTTCTCATCCATTAAATTTTCCAATAGAAACGGCGGATGGAAATTTAATTCTACTATCATTTTCCGGAACAGTTATTACCAGGCGTTAAAACAAACAACCCAAAGATTAGAACCAACAGGCCGCCCAGCGTATTAGCGTCTGTAAACTCATTTAGAAGACAGTTGCATTTTAATGGGCTATATATTATCTTCAGCGGGTAAAGCCATTTTTAAAATCCAGGGCGTCACCAGTAAATGACAACAGCCGGTTCTAACCAGTCCAACCGAAATGAGATTAATTTTTGTGTTCCTCTTCTTCCCGCTGCTTTTTTCTACAAATTATTTATTTGCACAAGCGCCTGCAATAGAATGGCAGAAATGCTTCGGTGGTAATCATGGAGAATATGCGCATTCAATTGAGGCTACGGCAGACGGTGGTTATATTGTAGCAGG
>JBDSOC010000133.1:0-22734 GCA_039915085.1 Chitinophagaceae bacterium | reverse complement strand
TGTTGCGATGGTTTGGAAAATTCTGGTGTAAACCGTAACCAGGGTGCAGAAAGTACACTGGCTTATTTAATTTCGCATCTGACAGTACTGCAGGCCTTTGAAGATTTTTACAAATCGGAAGGCTGATTTGGAATCAGGAATCAACTATTGGGAACCGGGGTTTCTTTCAGGAACCTTTAGGGAGTTTGCGCATTCATATTCATGTAATGATTATTATTCTGAAAAGCTGCCTGAACGCTGTATTTCCAAATTAACAATTCCCGGCTTACATGCGATTTTCAGGGTTCTTTAATGCGGCCAGTAACTCTGCAACATTAACAGTAGCATAAGTGGAAGCATAATCCGACATGGCATAAGGAATTACCAGGTTGCCTTCATGAATCATTGAACCGCAGGAGTAAACTACATTGGGTACATAGCCCTCGCGTTCCTTGCTGTTGGGAATAATGAGCGGGGTTGGCAAACGGCCAATTTCCTTTTCCGGATTTTCAAGATCAAGCAAAGAAACTCCCAGTACATATTCACGTACTGGTCCTACACCATGCGTAATTACCAGCCATCCTTCCGGTGTTTCCACAGGTGATCCACAGTTTCCCATTTGTACAAATTCCCATGCAAATTTGGGTATTTGTAAAAGGGACGCTTCGCGCCATACATTTAATTTTTCGGAAAAAGAAATGTAATTATTAACGCCATCTATCCTGCAAAGCATAGCATACTTTCCATTAACCTTCCGCGGAAACAGCGCCATGCCTTTGTTCTGGGCTACTTCACCATGTACAGGCATTACTTTAAAATGATAAAAATCTTTGGTCTGCAGTAACTTGGGTAAAATGGTAATGCCATCATATGCAGTATAAGTTGCATAATAAGTTACTTCGCCATCATCATCCGTAAACCTTACAAACCGCGCGTCCTCAATCCCTTTCATTTCGGTATCGGCAATGGGAAATATAACACGTTCGGAAATGGCTGTATCCACTGAAAAATTCATTTCATAATGCGAGGAAGCCAGCCACATGATTTCATTTAACAGTACCATACTTTTTGCATCTGTATGAACTGCCAGCCTGGTTTCTTCTACATACCTTTTTAATTCTTCGTAAGTAAACGAATCAGTAAGCTTACCCATCATAACAGGATAAGCAAGACTGTTGCAATCCTGCATTTCTTTCAGCTTGCGCCTGAAAGAAGCTTTGTGATAGGTATGATTTTTAACATGCTCAGGGGATTCCAGCATCTTACCCGCAGGTTCGATAATGATTTTATTTTCTGCATCAATTATGCCCGACCTGAATACAACAGAAGACACATGCCCTTCACCGGTAGCCCTGAAGCTGATGATTACCCGTTTTTCTCCTTTGGCCAGTTCTGACTGGTCCGGATCTTCAACGATAGAGGGGTTAAAAAAAGCAGCGGCCTCTATGGAATATTCCATGGTAAAATAAGAGCCGATCAATATTTTAAGCGTATGAGATAATGTTTGAGGCTCAATGGCAAGCTGTGCAAATAAATGAGACAGTTTGCTGAAGTTTTTTTCAAATATTTTCGAAATACTGCGGTGTCTCTTGGAAAAATCCCTTAACACCTGTATCAGCATTTCCTGCTGCTGTCTTTCTGTAAGCAACATCAGCCGGCTGATCAATGCGGCACTGCGTTCGTCTGAAGCGTACATAAACCGGGCAATAACCCGGCTTGAATCTGCTTCAAATAAAAGATCTTTCCTGATAACGTTTACGGACATGTGTAATTGGTTTACCAGGTACTGCCTTTTGTTGTTTGATTTTCTCTTGGTTTCGCTTCTTTCAATTTTACCGGGCGGCCATCCAGCATACTGCCTTCCAGTTCAACCATTGCTTTTTCAGCAGCAGTTTTATCGGGCATTTCAACAAACCCAAACCCACGGCTGCGGCCGGTAGCTTTATCAATAATAATGTTGACTGATGAAACGGCTCCATAAGCCAGAAAAATATTTTTTAAATCTTCAGTTTGTACACCGAAACCCAGGTTGGAAACATAAATATTCATTAGATGCTATTTAGAATAAAAAGGATCTGAGGAAAAAAGCAGGGGTAAAGAAAAGGCTGACCGAAAAACGGTATTCAATTACAAAATGCTCATAACTCAAATTATTTACACAGTGAAGATAATCCCTATTGCCAAGGTTTCCTAATTGTTCCGGGGTTCATTAAACACCCTCCGGTTGACTGCAAATTAAAAAGCATGAACTGTTAAAAATTACATTGCGAAAAGCCAAAGACAAAAAATACCCGGCTTTTAAAACTGCCGTGTACCTGATAAATGTGCAATAAAATTCCGGTTGTACAATGGAAAGAAAATTTGATAACCAGTACGGGATAATTGTACTGCGCCTGGTGGATATCATAAAATTACCTGGCAATTGTTTGGCATGTTTCAATATTACTGGTGTTTTATTTATCGAAAAAAACTTCATCTGTCCAAATCCGGGTTTTCCATTCGTCATTGATATATAAACATATTTATTGTTTTTTTCTGTTAACCAAATAAATTTAAAAAATGGAAAAATTATCTGCCGGCACCAATGCGCTTAACTGGTTTAAAATACCTGTTACCGATTCAGCCAGATTCAAAAAATTTTATGAAACCATCTTTGATATTAAACTGGATACCCGGGAAATGATGGGCATGGAAATGTCATTTTTCCCAAATGAAATGCAGACAAATACGGGTAAAGTTTCTGGCTCCCTGGTAAAAGGCCCTACGCACAAACCTTCTATGGATGGTGCGATTGTTTACCTGAATGCCAATCCGGCTATTCAGACTGTTATAGACAAGGTTGAAAAAGCCGGAGGCAAAATGTTAATGCCAAAGACGCTCATCAATGATCATATTGGCTATATGGCATTTTTTGCAGATACCGAAGGCAACCGTGTAGCGCTGCATGCAATAAAATAGCTTATCCTCATCAACTAAAAAATAGTATCAATGGCAGACTACCTTTTTTTATTCAGGGGAGGTGATGGCGAAGATGCGCGGCAATCACCCGAAAGATGGCAGGCGCATATGCAAAAATGGATGCTGTGGATGTGTACTTAAATGACCGGGATTGTAGCAATCCTGGCAGGCATTGCACCCTTTAATTAAAGTAAATATCATTGCCGGAAAAAGTACCCGATGCTTACAGATGCAATCCTTGTCTTAATATTTGGCCCGTTTGGATCATTATTAATATTACCAATACCATATGCATAAGCCAGTTCAGCAAAAAAATGCTGGGTAAGGGAATAGCCCAGCGCCGCATTCAGTGATGCATCAAAAATTCCGAAATGATTACCGGTTATGCTTAATATGGCTTTGTTGCGTACACTTGTTCCGTCGGTGGCAGTATAAATTTGTTTACCGCTGATGCCAATACCCAGTGAAGGTCCAACCTTGCAATAAAAACCCTCTCCTCTTTTCTTTGACAAATCTACCTGCACCATGACAGGTATGTCTGCATAATTTAACCTGTATGTTTTCCTGGGTCTGCCAACCGTGTCCGTTACGGAATATCCTTTGGCGTTATACTGCACGCCGCTCACAAATGCTACTTTATCATCAAAATAAACTTTAGTAAGAATTCCTGCATTAAAACCAGCAATATTTCCAGTCGAAAATTTTACGCCACCTGTTTTATAACTGGCGGTATTTAACTGGACACCTGCCTTTACAGCCCAGTGTATTTGTGCACCGGCACACAGAGAAAAGCACAAGAGTGCGGAAAGAACAATAAATTTCATACGTATTTTTTAGGGTTCGTAACCAGAGACGGGTATTTTGCAGAGGAAGTTGGATGGGACGAGAACGCTGACAAGATAGCCCCTTAGTCTGGTCTGTGCAAGCGCAGGAGAATTAAATCATTTTTTATTATCCATTTGCTGGTTATAAGCCACTGATTCTCCTTTTGGTATAGAGAGGCTCTGCCATTGATTATTTTGAATTAGCCTGCCTAAATACACAATCTGGCCAACATGATAGGAGTAATGTGCCAGTTGCCGGTGGATGGCATCGATCACAGATTGTTCTTCTTTACGTATATAAATTGTTTTTAAAAGATCTTCTTCCTTTAATACAGCCAGTGAATCAAAAAGGCAAATCCACCCCTTTTCCCAAATGACCAGTAATTGTTCTTTGCTATAAACCTGAGTTTCAAATTCCGCATCACGGTTACGCCATTCTTTTTCTCCGTCTTCGATAAGAAAATTTGTCCAGCGGCTGAGCATATTACCGCTTACATGCTGAATAATAACTGCCATGCAATTGCTGGCATCATTGGGTTGAAAACGAAAATCAGCATCCTGCAATTGTACAAATGTTTTATCACCCAAATCTTTGTAAAAGGCAAAACGTTTCACAGCGGTGTGGAGGAATATTGAGGCTATACCCATAAGAGCTGTTTTGAGTGCTGAGTTTTATGTACTATATACTTTTATACGTTACTGTAAATGATCCAGGCGTTACGCTGCAGCAGGCAAGGCTTTGAACAACTCAAAACACGGCATATAACCTCGGGCACAATTCAATACCCTTCCGCGCCATCATTCCCACGGTTATCCGCAACCGCTTCAATTTTTTTGTTGGGTAATACTTTTATTACTTCTGTACGCCCGATTTTTCCACGAACCGTAACTTTATAACCCATCGCCTTCAGTTCTTCAATTATTTTATCTGGAAAACCTTTCTCTGCGTAAATTTCATCGGGCTGCCACTGGTGATGAAATTTAGGCTGATACACCGCATCTGCCGTACTCAAATTAAATTCAAGCATATTAACAATAGTTTGGTACACTGAAGTTGGTATGGTGGTTCCACCTGGTGTGCCCAGTACTATAAATGGTTTATTATTTTTTAATACAATAGCGGGTGTCATACTGCTGAGCATGCGTTTACCCGGCGCAATCGCATTCGCTTCTGCACCTGTTGCGCCATACATATTGGGCACACCGGGTTTTACGCTGAAATCATCCATTTCGTCATTTAATAAAAATCCTGCATGGCCTACAATTGTTTTGCCCCCGTATTGATTGTTTAAGGTGGTAGTAACAGAAACGGCATTGCCGTCTTTATCAATAATACTCAGGTGCGTGGTCTCTTCACTCTCGTGTTTGATATCGCCTTCTTTTATAATGTCGCTGCTGCCGGCCTTACTGGCATCAAAATCACTTATGCGCTGATGAATATAGGCATCACTTGTTAATTTCTTCACGGGCACTTTTACAAAATCTTCATCACCCATAAATGCGGCCCTGTCTGCATAGGCGCGTCTTTCCGCTTCCACCATCAGGTGCACAGCTGCAAGAGAATGGAAACCCATCTTTGCAATATTTTTATCTTCAATCATTTTCATGGTCTGATTGATAATAATACCCCCACTGCTTGGCAAAGGCATAGTCAGAATTGTATATCCTTTATATGGAAATGTAAGTGCGGTTCTTTCTTTTGCCCGGTAGTTTTTTAAATCATTATAGGTAACCAGCCCTTTACCACGTTTCATTTCTTCTACAATCAGCCTGGCCGTTTCTCCTTCATAAAATCCTTTTTGCCCCATATCGCGGATGCGTTTCAGTGTTTTTGCCAAATCTGTCTGAATAAGTGTATCACCCGCTTTCCATACTGCATCTCTGACGAAAGTTGGTTGCACCGTATTGTATTTTATAAATTCTGCTTTGGCTTCATTCAACGACGATGCTTCGCTTTCCGAAATAGCAAACCCCTTTTCCGCTAATGTGATCGCAGGTTCAATAAGTGTTTTAAATGGAAGTCTTGCATATTTAAGCGAAGCAAATAAACCGGCAATAGTACCCGGCACACCAGATGCAAGGTGTCCATTCTGGCTAAGATCCATCAGCGGGTTACCTGCTGCGTCCAAATACATATCACGTCCCGCTGCCGCAGGCGCCTTTTCGCGGTAATCCAATGCAATATTTTTTCCATTTTGCAATTTGGCAACCATAAAGCCACCACCGCCAATATTACCTGCACCAGGATACACAACTGCCAATGCAAGTTGGGTAGCAATTGCGGCATCTATCGCATTTCCACCTTTTTTTAATATAGATACACCGGCCTGACTGGCCAATGCGTGTGCAGACACAACCGCGCCGTTACTGCAAGTAATAGTTTTTTGTGTAGAATATTTATAAGCATTAATAACGGAATTGTTAATCGATTTTTGCCCATTTGCCTCAAACAAACATATAACAAGAAAGCAAACAAGATACGTTCTGACAGAATTCATAATTTTCATTATTGGCTAAGCTGAAAATTACTGAACTTATTGAATGCTGTGTTTTTTTTGTTAATATTAAATACGCTATTTTTGAACACTTCCATGTTAAGTAATTTTTATATTTTTCATCATGTTCTTGGTTGATTGTCATTTGCAATATATTAAACGAAAAAATTTTGTACAATGGCAAACCGTGTGGATGTAACGGAAGATATGCTTATGCTAAACTGAGTATAGAACCGGAATGTTAATGATGAAAAAGTAATACCGCATTTTAATATGATACAGAAAGAAGCCAGCCCCGGGAGGTTGGCTTCTTCTTTGCAGGAATAACCTGATGCTTCTGAAATAAACAGGGCAAAACGTAATTTTAAATGAAATATCAATAAACATCTTCTGCACAACTGAGGTTACTAATCTGAAATTTTATAATGAAACAACAAAAATCAATAACAGCGTCATTCTTTTCTCTTTCAATGATGTCAGCCGAGGTTAGCAAACTATTGCAATTATTTCCTTCTGCTGATTTAAACTGGAAACCTGCATCATGGGATGGCGTACCGGGAGAAAAATTTTCGGCCATAGAACAAATTTGCCACCTGCGGGATATTGAACGCGATGGATACCACAACCGTATAAAAGCTATACAGGCAGGCGGAAATCCAACATTGGCATCTATTGAAGGATATGGTTTGGCAGTTCAACGCAATTATAAAGATGCGAGGCTTACTGAAGTCATTGATGCGTTTAATACGGCAAGAGAAAAAACAATCGGCATAATTAAAACCATAGAAGATATGCAGTGGAATAATACGGGTTATTTCGATGGCTACGGAACAATCACCCTGCGCGCATTGATCCATTTTCTTTGCAGCCATGATTTGGAACACCTGGCTTCGCTGCGCTGGCTTCTTGGAAAACTGGAAGGAGAAAAGATAGCCCGTACTTAACGTCAGAAAATCATGCAGGTTAAATTTTGTCGTATTACACCCTGTTTCTGTCGCCTTTACACGTATTTTTTTTATTACCCGGAAATATATTTGTACAATAAAAAATAAATATATGGCACAGTTAAATCCTTATTTAAATTTCAGCAATAACAATTGCCGTGAAGCAATGAATTTTTACAAAGATTGTTTCGGCGGTGAACTGGTTCTTCAAACAGTTGGTGAAATGCCTGCAATGGCAGCACAGATGCCCGCAAATATGAAAGACAGTATTCTCCATTCATCTTTAAAAAGCGGTGGCATTTCCATTATGGCTTCCGACCTGAACAGGGAAAATACATTGGAAGGCAGTACATTTTCTCTTTGCATTAACTGCGATACCGAAGCTGAATTAAATACTTTCTTTTCAAAACTATCAGTTGAAGGCAAGGTTATACAACCTGTAGGAGATATGCCATGGGGTGCAAAATATGGTGAGCTGACAGACAAATATGGTAAAAACTGGATGTTTAATTTCCAGGTAACATAAAAAAATTAAGCTGTATTTTTTCACCTAAAATCTGAAAATGACACACAGGATCATTTTGCTCTCACTAACAGCATTAATTAGTAAGCTGGTATAATGTAAACGCGGCAAATATCAATAATCAGCCAGCACCTGCGGGCGCAACTAAACACATGAAACAATCAAAGCAAGACAGTATCAGCGGATATGCTCCTGTAAACGGGATTAAAATGTATTACGAAATCCATGGAGCCGGTGCACCGCTTGTTTTAATTCATGGAGGTGGCTCAACCATAAAAACTACTTTTAGTAATATACTGCCGTTGTTTGCAGAAAAGTATAAAGTAATTGCAGTAGAACTACAGGCGCATGGCCATACAAACGACAGGGGCAAGCCTTCAAGTTTTGAACAGGATGCAGATGATGTAGCAGCTTTACTTGATTATCTCAAAATTAATAAAGCTGATTTCTTAGGGTTCAGCAATGGTGGCAGTACGGCTATGCAAATTGGCATCAGGCATCCACTCATTGTAAATAAACTGGTTATTGTTTCAGCCTTTTATAAAAGAGCGGGAATGATGCCAGGCTTTTTTAAATTTATGGATAATGCATCTTTAGAAAATATGCCATTGCCTTTACAAACGGCTTATTTAGCAATACCAGGAAATAATAAAGCAGGATTGCAAATAATGCATGACAGGGATGCCAAAAGAATGCAGGAATTTAAAGACTGGAATGATAAGGATCTTTTTGCCATACACGCGCCTTCACTTCTTATTGTTGGCGATAAAGACGTAGTAACTACAGAGCATGCTGTTGAAATGTCACATAAAATACCCAATGCCAGCCTGATGATATTACCTGGCACGCATGGTTCTTTTATTGGTGAAGTATGTGCAGTAAAACAAGGCAGCAAAATTCCGGAACTCACTGTTAAAATGATTGAAGATTTTTTGAATTAATCTTTTCCGAAATAAAAAATTAATGAAAAAAAGCGCCGGCATATTATTGTACAGAAGAATCAAAACAACACTGGAAGTGTTGCTGGTGCATCCCGGCGGCCCGTTCTGGAAAAATAAAGATGAGGGATCATGGTCGGTGCCAAAAGGAGAATTTAATGCCGATGAAGATGCACTGGTTGCTGCCACCAGGGAATTTGAAGAAGAGACCGGGTTTAACTGCAGCGGGGATTTTGTAGCATTAGCACCCGTAAAGCTTGCATCAGGAAAAATAGTGTATGCATGGGCGCTGGAAAAAAATATTGATGCAGGTAAAATCAGGAGCAATGAATTTGAAATGGAATGGCCGCCAAAATCAGGAAATCAGCAACGCTTTCCCGAGATAGACAAAGCGCAATGGTTTTCACCTGCTGACGCGAAGAAAAAAATCAATGCATCGCAAGCGGCTTTTATTGATGAGCTGGTTACAATTATTAAATTATCGTAAAAAAATATGTTCGGGCGGAGCATTACCTTTTGCCAGCAGCCTCATACGAAAGGCATTCATTGCAGTGATACCGAGTTTTTTTACCAGGCGATAGTTCACTACTATCCCTACAGGTGCACCGATAACCGGCACAAGCTGGGCCATTTTGGCAAGATCTATATAATCCCGGTATTCCTGCTGAAAACTGCGCCAGTCAAACTGATTTATATCTTCCGGAAGGGTATTGCTTTTTTTATCCCAATCCTCCATTTTCAGATAAATATTCTTCCGGTGTTCATGGCTGGAAAACGCCAGCTGAAAAATGTTCAGCAGGTAAACCCTTTCTTTATAATCGTCAACGCTGAACCCATACATTGAAGCAATATCAAATAACAATTTAATTTTAAGCCCAAGCAAAACAGGAAAATCTGCCAGGCCAAGCAATATACCACCTGCTCCTGTTATACCACCTTCAACTGCAGCGGTGTTTTTGTAAAATTTAATTCTTTGCTGTACTACAGCTTCACGCACCTGCAACGACTGATCTGATAGTGGTTTACTGGTTGTGTATGCAGCCCCGAATAATACGCCGCGTATCATTTGTTTAATAGTTGCCGTTATGATATTGTGCACCTTTTCAGGTATCCAGGTATTGATCTTTGTTTGCATTTTCTTTGACAGCTTGTTGAAAAAAGAAGGCCGCCGGACCATTTGTGCCTGCCAAATCTTCAATTCTTTTAATGCCTGCTGCTGGTATTCTTCCATTATATTATTTTTAATAACAACCTAAAGTTAACCAATGCAGCCGCCATTACGTTTTTTGAATGTTTTAGAAGTGCTGCAAAATATTGTTGGTTTTTATTTTAACGCAAGCTTGTATACATCCCTTACCCAGGTAAAAAAATTTCATTTGATAATAAACTAAAGAAGAAGAATGGAAGTGTGTAAATCTCCAATATCCGGTTCAGACATTTTTTACACCCCAGCCCCATTTTAAAAATACGGGCATTGCTTTAGCCCAGGTAGCAATATCATGGCGGCCTTCCTGCAGTTCCAGGTGTTGAATATCTTTTTGAGGATCATAACCCTTTGTAATTAAATCATCAATTAAACCAAGTGTATCATCAATTGAATCTATTATGCCATTGTGATTACGATCCATGGTTTCATCGAGTGCGCCGGTTTCAAAAAAAAATTTCAGCCACGGATAAAAGCTCCCTTCTCTTATCTGCATGTGCATAATGCGGTCTGTTTCTTCATTGTATCCGTCTTCCAGCCCCCTTGTGCGCCACCAGAATGAACCGGAGAACACGCCCGCCCTGGAAAATTCTTCCGGGTGGTTCCATACAATATCCAATGCACTCAATCCGCCCAGAGAAAATCCTGCAAAAGATTTTTCTTTAAAAGAATCCACAGCATACGTGGCATGTATAAATGGCAGCAATTCCTCAAAAATAAACCTGGTATATAGCCCTGCTTTTGCACCACGCCCCATATAATCGGCATACCTGGCCGTACCATATTCTGCTTTTCGATCTTTACCTGTATGGATAGCTATGCAAACGACCGGCTCAATTTCATTTGCCGTCAGCAAATCTTCCAGCATGGCAGCCAGTCCAAGTTCCTCCATATTTTGTCCGTCGTTGATCAGCAACAGGCCCATCTGTTCAGGATGCTGCACATCTCTTGGCAAAAAACAGCTGATGGTTACATTGCGCTGTAACAGGATGGAATCAATGATAAGTTCTTCCGTAAACAAAGCAGTGGTCTTCTCTTCTTGCATACGCCTCAAAAATAAGTAAATCATTCAAATTACATAACCAAGGTTAGTTTATTCACAGCAATGATTATTGATTAGTGCTATAAAATATTCTTTTGTTTTTCTGATTTGATAAAAATATATTTGGTTAAGCGGAAACAGGAGCCGTATACACCCAAACTAAGGTTAGTTGTTGGCACCTGCTAAGTACAGATACATATCGTATATATTTTTTAAAACGACTACCATGAAAAAGATAGGAATATTATTTGGGCAGGAACGCAGTTTTCCCACTGCATTTATAGAGAGGGTTAACAGTAAAAATGTAAATGATATTACAGCCGAAGCTGTGCGTATAGATAAAGTAATGCAGGGCGAACCAACTGAATATGCTGTTATCATTGACCGCATCAGCCAGGATATCCCTTTTTACCGTGCCTACCTGAAAAACGCAGCGCTCACCGGTACGGCGGTTATCAACAATCCTTTCTGGTGGAGTGCAGATGAAAAATTTTTTAATAATTGCCTGGCTACAAAAATAGATGTACCCGTACCAAAAACGGTTATCCTTCCTTCCAAAGATCACCCCGATGATACTTCTGATAATTCGTTTTCGAACCTGGCCTATCCAATGGACTGGGAAAACATTTTCAATTATATAGGATTTCCGGCTTATATGAAACCATTTGCCGGTGGTGGATGGAAGCACGTATACAAGCTAACCGACAAAGAAGATTTTTTTCAAAAGCACAGTGAAACCGGGCAACTGGTAATGCTATTGCAGGAAGAAATTATTTTTGATGAATATTACCGCTGTTATTGTATTGGTGGCAAGTATGTACGCATCATGCCATATGAACCACGCAATCCGCACCACCTGCGTTATGTTGCCAATTTTACTCCCAGTCCTGAAAGACTGAAGCTTATGGAAGAAATTGTATTGCGTATCAATCATTATCTTGGTTATGATTTTAATACAGTAGAGCTGGCCCTTCGAGATGGTGTACCGTATGCTATTGATTTTTGCAACCCCGCACCGGATGCTGATATCAACAGTGTAGGCCAGGATAATTTTAACTGGGTAGTTGAAACCGCGGCCAATTTTGCCATTGAAAAAGCATTGTCAAATAAAGAGGGGGCAGATAATCTTACCTGGGGCGAATACATAAAACGCGGCAGCAATAAACAGCCACTGTTTTAAGTTGTAAATGATAAGTTGTAAGTCCGTTGCTCCGCCATCTTGTAGCCCCAACTTATCACTTACCACTTATCACCCACAACTCATTACTTATAACTTTCTTACAACTTATAACTTACTACGTTCCATGGCAAATATCAGCTACAAACATTTTACACTAGGCATAGAAGAAGAGTACATGGTCATTGATCCTCAAACAAAGGAATTGAAAAGCCATGAGCAGAAAATAGTGCATGAGGGACAGAAGATGATCAAGGACAAGGTAAAGGCTGAAATGCACCAGGCTGTAGTGGAAGTAGGCACAGATATATGCCAGAATATAGACGAAGCTTATAACGATGTAAGTTTTCTGCGCAAAACAATTTCCGGTATTGCAGAAACACTTGATTTATGGGTAGGCGCATCCGGCACACACCCCTTCAGTCATTGGGAAAGCCAGTTAATTACAGACCATGTCCGGTATAATGAAATTGTAAATGAACTACAGGAAGCAGCACGCAGCAATTTAATTTTTGGCCTGCACGTGCATGTTGGTATGGAAAACCGTGACATGGCCATGCATATAGCCAATTCGGCCAGGTATTTTTTACCGCATATTTATGCACTGAGTACCAACTCTCCTTTCTGGGAAGGAAGAAAAACTGGCTATAAATCTTATCGCACCAAAGTATTTGACAAGTTTCCACGCACAGGTATACCGGATTATTTTGAAAGCATTGAAGCATACGATCGCTATGTAAATCTTCTTATCAAAACAAATTGTATTGATAATGCAAAGAAAATCTGGTGGGATCTGCGGGTGCATCCCTTTTTTAATACGGTGGAGTTCCGTATCTGCGATGTACCTATGACTGTAAAAGAAACCATCATCATTGCAGCATTGTTCCAGGGCATCTGCGCCAAATTATACCAGTTGCGGGCCAAAAACATGAACTACATGATGTACCAGCGCGCACTCATAAACGAAAATAAATGGCGCGCCGGCCGCTATGGTATAGATGGCTACCTGATTGATTTTGGAAAAGAAGAAGAAGTGAATACGCGCGTATTAATCTATGAACTGCTTGATTTTATTGATGATGTAATAGACGCCCTGGGCAGCCGCCATGTAATAAACCAGGTGGCTTCTATGCTCGACAATGGCACAGGTGCTGATCGCCAGTTAAAAATTTTTGAGCAAACCAATAGCCTTGTAACGGTTGTTGATTATGTACACAGCCAGTTTTTACATGAGTTATAAATTAAACTTTAAAAACAAATAAGAGTAAACGTTTAGTTTGTAACATAATATCTGCGTATTTCCGCAGCAGAAAATAAATTGCCTCCTGATTTTTGTATTGCTATCATAAACTCCTGTAGCTTTGTGAAGTAATTTTATTTTCCTGCTTTGCCTGCTCTCCTCTGAATAGTGCTTATACAAAAATTAACGCCATAATACAGGTATGCTGTAATAGCATATCCTCTTTTAATTGTTATCAAACGAAAGAATAGCAGGGACGGTTACAAATACGCAATCAGCCCGGTATTTTACTTGTGGCTGGTTGCTTTTTTTATGGACGGTTCACAGTTTCGAAACTGAATGATCTGTAATTACACATGCTTAATTGATACCAGGTTATAAAATTCCATCATTAAAAAATCTTTCTTATTTTTTGCGCTATTAGAAACACCTGATCCTGCATTCCTGGTAATTAGTCGTCCCTCAAAAGGTAGGATTGGTGAAGTTGAAGCCACAATAGTACAGCAGCTTAATCAAGGAACTGTGTCGAAATCGGGCTGTTTTCCCTGCCCGACTGGTCATTCAGGCGGGGATTTCGACTGGCTTTTTTGCGGTACTTTTTTTCCATAAAGAAAGTACCAAAAGACAAATTTGAAAATATGATTTTGCAAGATATCATACCCATTCTGTAATAAACTGGTATTTTTTTAAATATACAATAGGAAAGAATAACCCGCGCCAGCAAAGATTTAAGACTTTTTGAGGCGCGACTAATTATGCTCATAAATATCTGGCAGGGCTTTACCAGTATCAAAGAAAGATCAGCAACGCTTTTCAGCATAAAAACATACCATCAGCCGCTCCATCAAAAAATGGAGCGGTTTTGTTTATTACCAATATTTTTGTGTACCAGAAAAAATAAAATTATGAAACCAGCTAACCTGTTCAGTTGCAGTAAGACTGCATTCCATCCGGTTCCGTTATTGAATAAAAAAGGAGTGCATCCCTGCCTTAAATATGTTATGATTTTTTTCCTGTTTACCTGCAACGCAATTGAATCTTTTTCCCAAACAATTGATACTGCCGGCCTTGAAAAAGCAGCTGCATTAATTGATATACGGCTTACACCCGCAGAAAAAGATTCCGCAGCAGATGGACTAAGAAACAATATGCACTTGTTTGAAAAAATGCATCAATATAATCTCCCTAACAGTCAGCCCTATCCATTTGCTTTCACTCCTGCCTTGCCCGGTTACTCAATACCTGTTAAACAATTACCGGTGCAATGGCAAATTCCCCTTAATACCATTCTGCCAAAAAACATAAATGAACTGGCCTTTTATTCAATACCACAATTGGCGTCACTTATCAAAAACAGAAAAATCAGTTCCGTAGATTTGACAAAATTCTTCCTGGCAAGATTAAAAAAATGGGGTGATACGCTGGAATGCGTAATTACAATAACCGAAGAGCTGGCAATACAACAGGCTACCCAAGCGGATGAGGAAATAAAAAAAGGAATGTATAAAGGTCCTTTGCATGGCATACCATATGGTCTCAAAGATCTGTTTGCTGTTAAAGGTTATAAAACCACCTGGGGTTCGGTTCCATATAAGGACCAGGTGATTGATGAAGATGCATTTGTATATACGCAGTTAAAAAAGGCAGGCGCTGTATTGTGTGCCAAGCTCTCCATGGGTGAACTGGCGTTTGCAGACCGGTGGTTTGGTGGTAAAACAAGAAATCCCTGGAACATACAACTGGGCAGCAGCGGATCGTCTGCCGGATCCGCATCAGCTACTGTAGCTGGTTTATTGCCCTTTGCCATTGGTACAGAAACCTATGGTTCCATTGTTTCACCGTCGCATACCTGTGGTGCTACTGGCCTGCGTCCAACCTTTGGCTCTGTCAGCCGTTCGGGCGCCATGGTATTAAGCTGGAGCCTTGACAAAGCCGGTCCTATCTGCCGTAGTGCAGAAGATGACGCCATTGTATTCTATTATCTGAAGGGCACCGATGGCAAAGATCCGGGCGCTGTTGAAAGGGCATTCAACTATACAGGGGTAAATAACTGGAAAAAATTACGCATTGCCTACGCGGCTAATTATTTTAAAAAATTGCCTGAAAATGCGGAACAATGGAAAGTAATAGAGACCTTAAAAAAAGCCGGTGCAACCATAACAGCAACGGATTTTCCTGATTCCAGCGTTTATCCTTTTAACATTATTGGAACGGTGATAGGAGCAGAATCTGCCGCCGCATTTGATGAACTCACCAGGAGCGATAAGGATGATTTGATTACCCGCCAGGATAAAAATTTTTGGCCAAACAGTTTCCGTGTATCGCGTTTTATTCCTGCTGTGGAATACATCAATGCAAACCGTCACCGCTATACGCTGATGCGGGCCATGCAGGCTTTTATGAAAAACTATGATGTAATAATTACCCCCAGTTTTGCTGGCAGCCAGCTACCTGTTACCAATCTCACGGGTTATCCCATAGTATGCATGCCCATAGGTTTGAATGCCAGTAGTCTCCCTGACAGTATTACATTAATTGGCAATTTATATGACGAAGCCACTATATTAGCAGTAGCAAAAGCTTACCAGGATGCCACCATTTTTAACAAACAACACCCGCCAAAATTTAAAGAATAAAAATTGTCTGACCCAGGATTTATAGGATGGGAAACATAGAAAAATTACACCTGGAATACGCCGGCTTTGAAAGCGTACTTTATATTAGCGGGGGATGAAGCCCTTGTAAGAAACCATAAAAGATTTAATTCAATGAAACAATTATTTTTATTTTTTTGTCTAACCTCTTTATTTGCCTCCTGCGCTAACAAAATATCTGTTGATCTGATTGTGAAAGGTGCTACCCTTTATACCATTGACAGCGCATTTACTATTACAGAAGCCATGGCTGTTAAAGACGGAAAAATAGTGGCTACAGGAAGTATTGCTGACATATTGAAAAATTATGACGGAAAGGAAACAATAGATGCAGATGGAAAATTTATTTACCCGGGATTTATAGATGCACATGCGCATTTTGTGGGCTATGGGCTGGGTTTACAAAAAGTTAATCTTGTTGGCACAGAAAGTTGGGAAGACGTTCTTCATCGTTTGAATGACGCCGCGAAAAGTATGGATACCGCTGGCTGGCTGATTGGAAGTGGCTGGGATCAGAATGACTGGCCGGTAAAAGAATTTCCTTCTAAAGAAAAATTGGATAAACAATTTCCCAATAGGCCGGTATTTCTTACACGTATAGACGGCCATGCTGCTATTGCCAATAAAAAAGCATTGGATCTTGCAGGCGTAAAAGCAGGTATCACACTTACAGGGGGACAAGTAGAAACAAAAAATGGAAAACTAACCGGTATTTTGATAGACAATGCTGTTGACCTGGTAAGCACTGAAATTCCTACTCCGGATATTGCACAGGTGAAAACAGCACTGGTGACTGCACAAAGAAATTGTTTTGCTGCTGGCCTCACCACTTTAGACGATTGTGGCCTTGATTATGAAGCAATACTTTTAATTGACAGCCTGCAGAAAGCCGGTGATCTTACCATGCGGATATATGCCATGCTGAGCGATAATAAGAAAAATTATGATTTCATTGCTGCCAAAGGAAAAATAAAAACCGACTACCTGGATGTCCGGTCATTCAAAGTTTATGCAGATGGCGCTCTTGGCTCAAGAGGTGCCTGTTTGTTGCAACCATATAGTGATAAACCTGGTTGGTCAGGTTTTCTTTTAAGTCCTGCTGCACATTTTGATTCCGTTGCTGCTGTCATTTATAAAATGGGTTTCCAGATGTGTACGCATGCTATTGGAGACAGCGGTAACCGTGTTATTCTTCAGACCTATGCGCGCCAGCTGAAAGGGAAAAATGATCTGCGCTGGCGCATTGAACATGCACAGGTGGTTAATCAAAATGATTTCAACTTATTTGGAGAATATAGTGTCATCCCTTCTGTGCAGCCCACGCATGCTACATCAGATATGTATTGGGCAGCTACCCGGCTTGGGCCAGAAAGAGTAAAAGGCGCTTATGCATTCAATGATTTATTAAAACAAAATGGCTGGTTACCGCTGGGAACAGATTTTCCGGTAGAAGACATTTCTCCTTTTAAAACTTTTTACGCAGCGGTAGTAAGAAAAGATGCTAAAGGATTTCCCGATGGCGGTTTTCAAAAGGAAAATGCGTTGACAAGGCAGGATGCGTTACGTGGCATGACCATATGGGCGGCTAAAGCAAATTTTGAAGAAAATGAAAAAGGCAGCCTGGAAAAAGGAAAGTTTGCTGATTTTATTATACTTGACCAGGATTTATTAAAAACCGGTCCGGAAAAGATTTTAGCAACCAATGTTATGGCTACATTTATAAACGGAAAAAACGTGTACAATAAAAAGTAGTAATAATTACAAACCAGCAAATTATTTATTCTCACATAGCTGTATTAACGAACAATAAAAAATATGAAAAAAGTCTTGATTGCTGCAACCGTTCTATCTGTGGTATTCTCCTTTCGCTCCATTCAGAAAAAACAACGCATTTTATTTTTTGGTGATTCCATCACACAGGCAGGCGTTGGTCCTACTGGCTTTATTACCAGGCTGGGTGAAATGCTGAAACAAAAAGGTCTTGACAATAATTACGAATTGCTAGGCGCTGGCATTGGGGGAAACAAAGTATACGATCTTTATCTGCGTATGGAAGATGATGTGCTGGCAAAAAATCCTGATGTGGTGGTGATATGGGTGGGTGTAAATGACGTGTGGCACAAAAGAACTTTCGGGACAGGTACTGACCCTGATAAATTTGAAAAATTCTATAATGCCATCATAAAAAAATTACAGGCAAAAAATATTAAAGTACTTATTTGCACACCTGCAGCCATCGGTGAAAAAACAGATTTCAGTAATGAACTGGATGGTGATTTAAATAAATATTCATCCATTATCCGCAATATTGCTAAAAATAACAATTGCCAGCTGATAGATTTACGCAAGCTCACGCTTGATTACAACCTGGCCAACAATAAAGAAAATAAGGAATCCGGTATACTAACTATCGACCGCGTTCACCTCAATGATACCGGCAACAATGCAGTAGCAGATGCCATGTATAAAGCACTGATTCCTTAGTGGTTGTTTCAGGTGGTAAGTTATACGTGTTAAGTCCTGTTGTTATATATTTCTTTTACCTTATTACTTAAAGCTTGCAACTCAATATTTGAACCTTACTAATATTCTGAAAGAATTGTTAATAGTTAGTCCATTTGCACACAATTACGAGCTGAAAAATTCGTTATTTTTGCAGCGTTATGACCCTTGATAAACAAAGAATAAGAGTAGCTATCCTGGATATGAATGAGCAGCATCCCAACCAGGGTATGCGCTGTATACGTGACATACTGAACCAATATGCAGAAGTAAATAACCTGGACCTTAGCTGGAATGAGTTTGAGGTAAGGGTAAAACAGCAAATTCCGGATCTCAGTTATGATATTTATATTTCAAGTGGCGGTCCCGGCTCACCGTTAGATAGTATAGACTGCGAATGGGAGAAAGTTTATTTTGGCTGGTTGCAGCAGGTAGAAGATTGGAATTATAGTGAAGCGAACCTGCAAAAGAAATTTGTATTTTTTATTTGTCATTCTTACCAGCTGGCCTGCAGGCATTATAATATAGCTAATGTTACCAAAAGAAATTCTACCGCTTTTGGTGTTTTCCCTGTACATGTGTTACCCGATGCCAAAAAAGAACCCGTATTTGCCGGGCTGCACGACCCATTTTTTTCTGTTGACAGCCGCGATTTCCAGGTAATTCAGCCCAACCACAACCGTTTCAGGCAATTGGGCGCCAGCATCCTTTGCATAGAAAAAGAAAGACCGCATGTACCTTATGAAAGGGCATTAATGGCGGTGCGTTTTAATAAATACATGATTGGCACACAGTTTCACCCCGAAGCAGATGCCACTGGTATGACCATGTACCTGCAAAGGGATGACAAAAAACAAACGGTAATAGCCAACCATGGTTTTGCCAAATGGCAGAGTATGATTGATCAGCTTAATGATCCCGACAAAATAAGGTCCACTTACACGCATGTACTTCCCAACTTTTTGAATAATGTAATTGCACACATTAACAGTACCAGGAATTAAAAACAGGAATCAGAATTAGTTACCAGGAATTGGGCAGCACGTAATCTGCCTTGCCACGCTTCCCCACAAATTTCTAATTAGTCGTCCCTCAAAAGGTAGGATTGGTGCAGCTGAAGTCACAGTAGTACAGAAGCCTAATCAGGGAACTATGTCGAAATCGGGCTGTTTTCCCTGCCCGACTGGTCATTCAGGCGGGGATTTCGACTGGCTCTTTTGCGGTACTTTTTTTCCATAAAAAAAATACCAAAAGGTAAATAGAAAAGAGGATTTTGCAAGATTTAGTAACTATAGAATAAAAGCCAGTATTTTTTTTGAATACAATATGGAAGAATAAAAACTGCCAGCAAGGATTTCAGATTTTTTGAGGGTTAACTAATTACAAATTTCCAATTCCTTAAGAAACAGTAACTTTCAATCATCAAACGCAATATATGGTACCAGGCTTGCGCAAAAAGTTTAATGAAACATTCAGCCCGGAGAAATATGAACATTTCTTACAGGATCTCTACAGTAAATATCCCGGCGCTATTGAATTTCGCATAGCAGAAACGCCGGAATTTATTGACAAGGCTTTTACCCAAAAATTACTGGATGCATGCGAAAGTATTATTGATGTAATTGTTGATCCCGGTTTCAAAACGCTTACCGACCGCAGTATTCCTAAAGGAGAAAACGTGCCAAATGAAAATAAGATCAGTCACATGATTGCATTCGATTTTGGCATCTGCATCAATGAAAATCATGAACTGGAACCGCAACTGGTAGAAATGCAGGGGTTTCCTACCCTGTTTGGTTTCCAGGTGTATTACCCCGATATTTTAAAAAAACATTTTGATATTCCTGTTAATTACACACAATATCTCAGCAATTACAACCGCGAAACTTATATCCAGGATCTAAAAGAGGTCATTGTGGGAAACGTCCCGGTTGAAAATGTTATCCTGCTTGAAATAAAACCACACGAACAAAAAACCAGGGTTGATTTTTATTGTACACAGGACTACATTGGTATTCAGCCTGTTTGTATTACTGAATTAATACAGGAAGGAAAAAAATTATATTATATCAATGAAAAGACAAAACAAAAGACGGCCGTAAAACGAATTTATAACCGCATCATTTTTGATGATCTGAATGCACAAAAAGATAGCTTAAGCAAGTTTGTTGATATTACGCAAGACCTGGATGTAGAATGGGTGCCGCATCCCAACTGGTTTTACCGGATCAGTAAGTTCACGTTGCCTTTTATCAAACATCCTTTTGTACCGCCCACTTATTTTCTGGATGAGATAAAACAAATTCCATCCGACCTGGAAAACTACGTACTAAAACCATTGTTTTCATTTGCGGGCCAGGGCGTGGTAATTGACGTAACAAAAAAAGATATTGAGCAGGTGAAAGAACCGCGGAACTGGATACTGCAGCGGAAAGTAAAATATGCCGATGTAATTGAAACACCTGATATTCCTGCCAAATGCGAGATTCGTATGATGTATATCTGGAAAGACGGTGAGCCAAGACCCAAAGCGGCTGTTAACCTCACCCGCTTAAGCAAGGGTAAAATGATCGGCGTCCGATATAACAAAGACAAAGAATGGGTAGGCGGAAGCGTGGCTTTTTTTGAGCATTAGTCTGAACCGGGAAAGCGTCGATTATCAAATAATGGTAGAAAAATACGACAAAAGTTTTTTTATTTTAAGCCGGCCGGCATTGCTGCTATTGGGCTGTGTTGCGTCGCACCCTTCAACTTTTATAACTATACTGAACAATGTGCAGATACCTTATTATAAACCGCACGTAATTAATCATTCATGCAACACCTCAACAATATCCCAACACGTGAATTGCGCCCGGGTTTCTTCGGAAAATTTATTCATGGCGATAAAGGAACAGTTACCATTTGGGAAATAAAAAAAGGGGCGGTGCTGGAAACTCACCAGCATGTACATGAACAAATAACATATATTCTTGAAGGAAAACTGCAAATGATTATTGGTGGCATTGAATATCTTTTTACACCGGGTATGACGCATGTCATTCCTTCCGGCACACCACATTCTGCCATCGCACTTACTGATGTTAAAGTAATTGATTTTTTTAGCCCCGCCAGGGAAGACTATCGCTGAAGTGCAACGAACTAAACAGCCTCATCATACCTGACCATGGGCTGACCAATACAGTTTATTTCAAAGGGGGCAATTTTTGTTTCAGTGTTAATAGATGTATTTAACGCCTTGCTCATTACGGCATTTCCAAAAGGCTGCCACCCTTCCTGGATGTGAGCATTAACCAATGCGGTTAAACCTGCCGGCGTAATACCAACCAGGAATTTATACTGCGTAATATTATTCATACCTCTTGTTTATCCGGTAAATATAGCAGCATTTAATAAACAGGCAGGAAGTCTTTTTTGTTACTAAACAACCATGAAACGTTACCGGCATTTTCTTATTAATATTTGTACAGCTATGTCAAATTTTATTTTTAGATTTGTCTAAATTTTATTTTTTGTATGTTTAAAAAAATAGGTTGTGCATTGCTGGCTGCGGGCCTGGTACTGGGCGATGCGGATGCACAAGAAATGGAAAGGATGGAAACAGACCGGCCCGACCAAACGGAATCGCCGTTCATTGTGCCGGTAAAATGGGTGCAGTTCGAAATGGGTTTTAACTTTGAAAAGAATGGCCCTGGCGCTCATACTTTTGTCTACCCTACCCTTTTATCAAAATATGGTATCAGCAAACGGCTTGAATTCAGGCTGATAACCAATCTTCTTTCCAACAGGCAGTATACAGGCACCCATTACGAAGCAATAACTGGCATCGAACCGGTACAAATCGGTTTTAAGGTTGCACTGATGGAAGAAAAAAGATGGTTGCCCAAAACATCATTGATTGCGCATATTGCACTTCCACAGTTTGCATCAACCAAACTGCATGCAGAAAAAGCTGCCCCCAATTTTGTTTTTACCATGCAGCATACACTTACCAAATGGTGCGGACTTGGTTATAACACCGGCGCAGAATGGGATGGGTTCAGCAATACCCCTTCCTGGATATACCGTGTTTCCCCTGGATTTAATATTGGTGAAAAATGGTATGCCTATGCAGAGGCATTTGGTTTTATTCAAAAAAACGAAACCGCCAATCATAATATTGATGGCGGTCTTGCTTATTATTTTAATAACAATATAAAGTTTGATATTTCTGCCGGAAAAGGCCTTTCAGCAATATCTGTCAATTACTATGTT
>JBDSOC010000108.1:0-13010 GCA_039915085.1 Chitinophagaceae bacterium | reverse complement strand
TTGTGGTGAAAAAATAATTACGTCAACAAAGAAAAATAAAAGCGCCAGTATTGATAATTTTCAAATTCATTTTAATGAAGCAATTGTTTTTCCGGGTCTTATCAATTCACATGATCACCTGGATTTTAATTGCTTTTCTCCGCTGGGACAAAAAATCTATACCAGCTACGCCGAATGGGGTAATCATATTCATGAAACCTATAAAAAGAACATTGAAGCAGTATTAAAAATTCCACAACCGCTCAGAACCAACTGGGGAATGTATAAAAACTTACTGGCCGGCGTTACAACAGTTATCAACCACGGAGACAGACTAAAAATTGAAAATCCACTAATAAATATTTACCAGGGAACACAAAATCTACATTCAGTGAAATTTCAAAAAAACTGGAGATGGAAATTAAACAACGCTCTTCTAAAAGATAGGGTTTGTGTTATTCATACTGGTGAGGGAACAGACAAACAATCTGCTGCTGAAATTGATGAATTATTGAAATGGAATTTACTGAACAGAAAATTGGTAGGTGTCCATGCTGTGGCAATGGATTACCGCCAGGCAAAAAAATTTTCCGCCCTGGTTTGGTGCCCTGAATCAAATCAAATTCTTTTAGATAAGCACGCTGACATTACACAGCTGATAAAAAATGCAAGCATTGTCTTCGGAACTGATTCAACTTTAACTGGCAACTGGAATATATGGCATCATTTGCGGCTGGCAAGAACACTCAAAAAAGTTAAGGATGATGAACTGTTCCGGATGATTACCAGTTCTGCAGCACGGTTATGGGGAATGAATAATGGAGAATTGGAGACCGGTAAAGATGCAGACATAGTGGTTGCAAAAACAAAAAATGGTCGTGCTGCATGGAATGATCTATTCTCAGTTAACCCGTCCGATATTCTACTGGTATTGCATAAGGGAAAAATCAGGATGTTTGATGAAACATTATCTTCTCAAATCGCCAGCCATATAGATGTCAAATGTTTTTCACGGATAAACATTCATGGCGCTACTAAATTCGTGGAAGGCAATTTACCAGCGTTAATAAACCGCATAAAGCAGTATAATGCTGATATAATACTACCGGTTGATGCCAACGAAACAAATAAAGATGCAGGGAATGATTAAAGTTGTTGATATCGTTTATCATTGTCACCATGAATATACAAGCCCAAAAGAAGTGCTTGACAAACACCTGCCCACACTTGGTTTTACTAAATTTATAAAAGACAGGGTGAACTATACAGTAGTCCGGCATTTGAATTATGAAGGAAAAGAAACAGTAAATGGTATACATTATGCATTTTTTAAACGCCGCAATGCACCCTGGCAAATCCCTCACAAAACGCACCGTTATATTAATTCCCTGAAACCGGACATTGTACTGGTACATGGATTCATTTTCCCATTACAGGTAATCGCCCTGAAAATTTTATTGGGAAAACGATGTACCGTTGTATTGCAGCATCACGCTGATCATCCTGCAAATTCTTTAAGGAAACTGTTCCAAAAAATAGCGGACAGGTATGTAGATGCATATATGTTTACTTCTGCTGGCATTGCCGGGCCTTGGCTCACTCATAAAATTATTAAAAACAAAAATAAAATTAAAGAATTAGCAGGGGCTTCTGTTTTTGTTGAGAAGAAAGATAAGTCTGCCTGCAAAGAAAAAGTGCAGCTGACAGGTCAAAATAATTTTTTGTGGGTCGGCAGGTTAAATAAAAACAAAGATCCGCTCACTATTTTAAAAGCATTCTCAAATTATACACTCGTAAATACAACAGCTAAATTGTTCATGATTTATCATACAGAAGAATTACTGGCGGAAGTAAAACAAATAATAAATCAAAATGACCAATTAAGGAGCAGTGCCAGGCTGGTTGGTAAAATTGATAAAACTGATATGGCGGACTGGTACAACGCCGCAGACTTCTTTATTTCAGGCAGTCATGCCGAAGCTGCAGGTTACGCTTTACTGGAATCAATGAGCGTCGGTTGTATTCCGGTAGTTACCAGTATTCCGGCGTTTAAAAAAGTAATTATTAACGACAGAATTGGCTTCCTGTTTCCTCCCGGAGATGATAGGGCGCTGACAAATCTGTTAAATAGTCTCCACCAAATTAATGTGCATCAGCACGCTGCCGCTGTTGAAGACTATTTCCATAAAAATTTAAGTTTTAAAAACATTGCGGATGGAATGTATGATCTTTTTGTGCATTTAAATTCCATAAAGTCGTAAAATTCTTGTGCATACAGCTTCTATTGAATAAGTAATGACGCTTTCGTGAGTAAGACTAACGTCATCCAGCAATTCATTTATTTTGGCTAGCATTTGATTTTCGGTTTTTACAATATGCTGGTTTTTAAAAATGATATTCATAGGCTGACAAAAAGCAACTACGCTTGCACCTGCATAAAGCGCTTCGGCAAAAACAACACCAAATCCCTCATAGGAAGAAGGATGAAGAAAAACTTTTGACTGCTGCATCAGTTTTATGACTTCGCCATGACTTAACTCGCCGCATAATTCAATATTGGCTGATAAACCAGCGTTGTCAATCATTGTTTGTAAATGTATTTTTTCAGGCCCTTTGCCACAGATTACTGTTTTAATATTGGGACGATTAAGAGCAAGACTTGCTACCGTGCGTATAAACACATCGTACTGTTTTAATGGAATCAGGGATCCTGCACCTAAAATATCAATATTCCTTACCATTGGCTGAACGGAAAAATCATTTGTATTAATACCCGGTGGGATGATATTTGCGGGCATTATTTTATAGTTCCTGTAAAATTCACCAGCAATAAAATCTGACAATGCGATCAGGTTTTCTCCTACTGGTTTAATAAGAGAAAAATACCGGTTTGCTTTTCTGGCATCTTGTCCCAATAGCCAGGTAAAAGATCTGAGTTTGTATTTTTTTGCAAAATACTTACCAACAAATGCACATTCCCCCAGCCAAAAATTTAAAACACCAGTTATATTGTTTTCCTTAACAACTGCATTCAATTTATTCCAGACAGCATTCCATATAAGCAAGTGATTTAATTTACCTTTATTCTGACCATTAAAAGAAATTACACGTACCCCATACCATTCATATTCAGATTTAACAAAGGGATACTGAAAAGCAAATACAATAATTTGTAAGGAAGGATGCAATTGTTTGAGCGTTTTTACAAATAGCTGGGGAAATGGCAGGCAGGTGCTATCAGAATCATTTGCAGGAAAGCCGGGTGTAAGTATAATAAGTGTCTTATTCCCATTCATCTGCTAAAATTTTTTTATTGCAAAAAGACATTGCTGTTTTATTATGCGTGATAAGTATAATCATTTTGCCAGCAGCAGCAATTTTTTTCAATTCACTGAGCATTTCAGTCTCCGATGGTTCATCCAGTTCATTAAAAGGTTCATCCAGGATAAGCAAATCAAAATCCCTGTATAATGCCCGGGCAAAACTGATTCTTTGTCTTTGGCCGCCGCTGAAATTCTTTCCGTTTTCCGTTATAATTGTTTCCAGGCCAAGTGGTAACAAATTGGCAAATGCATCAATACCTGCAATTGCTGTAGCATTTTGAATTCTTTCCTTATCATGCCCTTTTTCCTGTAGTGTAATATTTTCAATTATGGAAGCATGCAGAAAAAAAGTTTGTTGCTTTACATAAGCAATGCCTGGCCAATAATGCTGTCTCATTACAGTACTGCTCATACTATCATTAATATAAACACTGCCAGATTGTGGTGTTAAAAATCCCAATAATAAATTTATTAAAGTTGTTTTTCCTTTTCCGGAAACGCCTGAAACAACAGCAAAATCTCCTCTCTGCAATACAAATGAAAGGCAGGTTAAAATTTTCTTTCCGGCATAATTAAAACTAACATTTTCAAATGCAATGCGGTTAACAGGGCCCCTGTAATAATTTTCCTTTAAAGGCAAGTGCGCCACGGTAGCCAAACTATTCGCTGAAAATGCATAGGTTTTTACCTGCCCGGCAGTATTGGTAATTTTAACAATACCCGGTATAATTTTATAGGCCGCTACCATAAGGGCGCCAATTGTTACCAGGGGAACTGAATTGCTGTGTGCGGTAAAAAAATTAATCAATACAAGTATCAGTAAACCAAAAACCGCAAAAACTTCAATGAGCCGGGGGGGCAGACTTTGAATGATCAGTCTTTCCGAAAGATAATGATTGAGTTGTGCCTGCATCCGGTGATAGCGGTTTATAAAAAATTCATTCTTTTTATAAATATTGCTTTCAACAAAGCCAGCCAGTGCTTCCTGTAAATGCTGCATTGCTTTTTCACTCGTTTTTTTTCCATGCAGCCTGGCCGAATCAAGTTTACGCTTCATTAAAAATGCCACCAGGAAAACCGGTGGTGCAAGAATCAGGAGCAGCAAAGGAAATAGTAAAGGATTAAAAATAAATACAGCCAGAACTGTAATAATCACCAGCACTGCCTGGCTGAATATTTGTTGCACACCGTTCAATACATAATGGCAAAACTCAATGGGTTCCTGCGTAATTCTCCTGTTCACTACAGAGGAATCTGTATTTACATAATCCGGGTAATTACCATCAAGGTATTGCTGGAGGTTTTCGCGCGATATCCTGGAAGCAACACCATAAACAAAATGGTATTGCTTTTTAGAAACTATAAAGCCACATGAATTTTTTATTGCAAAGAGTGCAAAAAAAATGGTTATGAGTAATACGGGGTGGACATTAAATATTGTTAATGAAAAATTGCTGACAGGAAGCCTGCCAGCCGGTTGTGTATAAAAATTTACAACGTATAAAAGTACTACCAGGAAGACAATATCCAATACACTTATACATACATCGGCTATCGCAAGCAGCCAGATCTGTCTTTTTTCACTGCGGTTAAGAATAATAAAGATATCTTTTACTACTTGCTTCATGTAATGGCGGTACAAAATACTTACATAGGCGCATATGCCAGTATCCCCCTATAAAATACAGGGTTAAATTTTTTTTTAGTTTTTCGGGGCCGCCAGGTTAGACTGATTATACGAACGAATAAGGAAGATTTGATGCGCCTGGTTTTATTATGCAACCATTTTAAAACCAAAAAATTGGAACCGTATTTATTTTTCTTGCCAGCTTGAACTATTTCATTTACTGGAACGCGGGAATCCGCATTCATTTCATTAATAAAAGTTTCCGAATCAGGGTTGCCCACGCTTAAGGAATAATCTTCTGCAGCTTTCCGGAATAAATCATCATTATTATCTTCATTTACATGCAGCATTTTTTTGTTTCACCAGCTTTTTTAATAAATGATTGCAAAAGGCCGCGGGCTTTAAAAAGATTTGATTTGGATGTGCCAACAGCTATATTCAACTGGTTGGCAATCTCCTGGTGGGTGAATCCATCAATAACATACATATTAAAAACAACCCGGTAGGCCGGTGGTAGCTTTTTTATTTCTTTTATAATATCTTCATACAGCAGCGCCTGATCTGAAGCCTGGGATCTGTCTTCAATCCATATCCCCTCGCTGGTTAATCCAATTTCGGGCAAAAAATCATCTTTTCGCAACCTGTCTATAGCGGTATTTATCATAATGGCTTTCATCCATCCCATCATAATAAATTCTATTTTACTTGCCTGTTCGCAATGAAAAGTATGCAGCTTGCTGAATATCTTTACAAAGCTATCGTTTACAACATCCACGGCTTTATCATACCTGTATATATAACGAAAGACTATCTTTAAACAATATCCGTAATACCGTTCATAGAAAGCTTTTTGATCGCATTGATTATGTTCAATACACCCAGTTATTATTTCGTCGAGGAATTTCAATGTAGCAGCCTTTTTATGGCCGTACGTGCCCTGTGATTGAGAGGTTGCTTAAGTGTGTAAATAAAATTAAAGCTGGTCCCGGCAGTTATGAATTAACTATTACTATTAAATGGCTTTCCTTCTTTGTGCATTTCCCGTTTTATCCCGTTTAGCACATCATCCAGGAAAATTTCATTGCGTTGTTTTTCTACTGCCTTCAAACAGGAGTACTGAACAATATTTATAATGTTTCCCCCGGTAAGCTCATATTTTTTTACAGCCTCCGGCACATCAACATTGTTATTAAAGCCTATTTTTTGCGGAAATGATTTTTTCCAGATGATAGCACGGTCCCCTTCCGATGGCAAAGGAAAACGGATAATAGCATTGAACCTGCGGATAAATGCATCGTCAATATTATTTTTCATATTGGAGGCCAGCATCACCAATCCATCAAAGTCTTCAATTCGTTGCAGCAGGTAAGACACTTCCTGGTTAGCATATTTATCATGTGCATCCCTTACGCCTGTACGTTTTCCAAACAATGCATCAGCTTCATCAAAAAATAATATCCAGTTTTTTGCTTCCGCTTTGGCAAAAAGATTCTCCAGGTTTTTTTCCGTCTCACCTATGTATTTTGAGACCACCATGGAAAGATCAATTTTATATACATCTCTTCCGGTGTATTTGCCCAGCAGGCTTGCGGTAAGTGTTTTACCCGTACCTGGTGGTCCATGAAATAAAACGCGGTACCCTTTTTTAAACCTGCTGCCCATGCCCCAATCGTTCACTAGTGTATTGTTATGCTGTAACCACTGCTCCAGTTCTTTTATTTGCAGCATTACCTCATCGCTCAAAACCAAATCATTCCATTCCAATTGTGTTTGTATAAGCCGGGCCGGGAAACTGGAATTAAAATGTGGGCGTGTTACTTTGCCGGTGGTAAAAAGATCTACATATTCCGGCGATAAAATAATCTTTCCACTCATCAGCGGCTCACCAGCTGGCACATCTTCCAGCCATAAAATCCTGTTTTTTGAAAAAAAGTGATCAGCCCCGAACATTTCCTGTATGCTTAACCGCTTTTGCATATCATCACCCGCCAGTAAAAACAACGCTGTTTCTCCTGTTGGTAAAAACCCACGAAAGTTTTTTCCGCGTACCCCACCCAATCCGGGAAAATCACCCGAAGTATTCAATTTCTTCTGTACTGCATTGTCAAAAAGAATACCTTTTACATGTGATGCAAGCGCAATCCAGATCAAAACAACTTCTTCTTTTGAAAGATGATGTTCTTCTGCAAAAGAGCGTATATAAAAACTCCAGGTGGCGGCATCGGGAAAAACCGGCTGTTCCACAGCAATACCTGCTTCCATAAAACTATTCAACCTGTATTCAATCAACTGTTCAATAAAAATTAACTCAACTGCAACCGGGTTTGCCATATCACTAAATATTTATTCAAGTTAAGAACGTCAGCTTACATCACAGGATGTAATTTTGCACCTTATATTGTCCACATAGGTCACCGTTATACCACTGGCGGCATCTGTCATTCTTACAACTACAGATAATGTACCATCCTTACTGGTTGTAAAGGAAAACGCATTCCCAAATGGTGTTGTCAATGGAGCACCGGGTCCTGCATAAATACCTTTCCCGGATTGATGTTTGGAAAAGATTGGATTAGTTTGTCCATCAGGAATAAAATCAATTCCAACAGAAAGGTCTGCATCGGTAAATGGCTTGGGGCGCGGTATTAAATCCACATCAAAATGAAAAAATAAATTAAAATTAAATGTTGCCGGTTTGGTACAAAAATGTAATGCATTGCATAAACTCATCGGAAGCATACGGGTAGGGGTGGCATTTCCAATACATGCAGCATCCGGTGACATAATTGTAATACCCAGGAAATCGGTTTTCCATGCTGGCAATGACAATGGGATAACATCTCCCAGGCCACCCAGTAAATCTGTTCCACCTAAAATACCCTGCTGGTTATTACCGGCACCTGCCTGTGCACCTTCTTTTACATCAGCAACCGTACCAGCAACTGATTCATCTTCTTCTTTAAACGGGTTCAAATCATCTAATAAATCTCTTTGCACGTGTTTTTTTTCCGGAGCATATCCCTGCTGTACTACATGTGTGAGTTCATGCGCCAGCAATTGTTTTCCTTCGGCCGTATCCTCATCATATTTTCCGCTGTTGAAATAAATATCATTGCCATGAGTAAATGCTTTCGCACCCAGTTCTTTATTCATTGCTGCTGCTTCACTGTTAGCATGAATGTTTACATTGTTGAAATCCTTACCAAAAGAATGATTCATTTCATTCAATACATTTCCTGGAAGTCTATTTCCTTTTCCGGATGCGTTTTCTATTTTAGCAGACAGCTGCGGCGAAGCGGTTCCTCCTCCGTCAGATTTTGTCTGAATAGCTGATTGTCCAACTATTTCTTTCTCTTCCTTCTCACATTCAGCGCATTTAGCCTGCACTTCTGGTTTCTCCTGTATCTCTTTATCCAGCTTTATCCGCTCATCATTGGTAGATGTCTTTTCATCTTCCAGCGGTGTTGCATAACGCTGAATACTGCTGATACTTCCTTGTTGTACAGCAGGCGCATTGCTTTTTGTGTTATTTACTACCGCGCTTGCCATTGCATCTGCTTCTTTTTCATAATGATCATTGGGCTGACCAATTGACAATTTAGCTTGGAAAAAAGAGGATTTATTTCCCTTTGACGCTGAATTTTCATTTGATTTACTAAAAAAAGCCGCCTGCTCTTTGTTCGCCTCATTTTCATATACATGCGGATTTCGCTGCCGGTAATTACGTGTTGAATAAGACATATTAACAAGTTTATAGCTGTTAATTAATCAGCAATAAGTTACAACTTTTGCAGAAATTCTTCTGCCATTTTCATATAATCTTCTGCGCCATGCGCATGTTTATCATAACTGAAGATATCTTTTCCGGCCTCCTGTGCATTGGCCAGTTGTATATTGGATCGGATATGCGTATGAAAAACTTTTTCACCAAATTCTTCTTCCAGTGTACGCAATACCTGCCTGTTCATATTCTTACGTTCGTCATACCGGGTCAGCACAAAACCAAGTATCTCAATTTTTTTATTCAGCTTGGCTTTGATGGCTTTAAAATGCACCATAAAACTGCGCAACCCTTTTAAAGGTAAAAACTCTGCCTGCAATGGCATCAATACATAATCACTGGCAGTAAGCGCATTTACTGTAAGCATTCCAATGGCAGGCGGGCAATCAATAAATATATAATCATATTCGTTTAACAAGGGTTGTAGTATCCATCCAAACATTTGTTCACGACCATATGCGCTAACCAATTCAAGTTCCGCACCTGCTAAATCAATAGATGATGGAACAATATCCAAACCACAGGCAGTACGAATAATTGCTTCCTTTATATTTCCGCCTTCACCATTTATTTCTTTTTTTAGCACGGTAAACAGGTTAATATCCGGTTCACCTGTAATACCCAGTGATTGGGAAAGATTCGCCTGCGGATCTGCATCAATCAATAAAACCTTTTTTCCTTTTTGTTTTAATGCTGCAGCGAGGTTAATAGCGGTGGTTGTTTTACCCGATCCGCCTTTTTGTATTGCAATGGAAAATACGGGCATACTTATAATTTATCATTAAATAAAAACATGGCCTTTTCCCATGATTGTGTACCAATACTGTTACCGAGTTTCTGCCCGGCTTCAATTCCTTTTTTAAAATGAATGCCACCATACAGTCCGGCCATACCGGCCTGTACAGCTGCATCAGAAAAAGTTGGCCAGCCAAGATTAATATCCATGCAGGGGACGTTGCAATGGGGTTCAAGATTTGAACAGCCGCGCTCCATCATATAGCAACCTTCAAAAACATCAGAACAGGTAAAATTTTTTAACACGACAGCGGCCGCCCTGCTAAGACTGCTGTGTGCAGAAGGATATTCTGCAAATGGCGGTGTATCAATATAGGGTTGCCAGTCTTTTCCTTTAATGGTACGGGTTCCTTTACCGCAGCCAGCCCATGCCTGTACATCATTGTTTTCAAAAAAATAACGGATAGCAGTAACCGGCCTTACGGAATCATAATAATGTTTACTTTCCCAGCAGGCAATGGATGCATCCAGCATGGCATTTGACAATGCAAACAGTAATTTTATACACGGTGTATTCCTGTCTTCATGCCGCAATACATGTTGTGCAATTTCGCACCAGTGACCAGCCGTGGTATAAGTTCCCTTTCCATCTGCCCAATATTCGGCAATTGCTTTTTGCTCATCTGTAAGGCAAGCGCTGATGTCAAGCACTTCCTGTGCCTGCTCTTTAAATTGCGCATCATTTTGATTATACGGCCTGTCGGGCCTGGACTGCCAGTTATAATGCAATGCAAATGGTTTCACCAATCCCCAATGCGGCAATAAAAAATGTTGTATTTTAAAATTGCCAGGTGTTATTTGCTTTTTTAGCGGTTGCCACCTGCTGATATCATTTATTTTATCCGCTGTATTTACCGGTTGATAGCCTGTGTAATCGCTCCAGGCCGGCATGGCCAATGTGCCGTGCGGGTTACTTCCATCCCCGTTCCTGTTTTCAATGATCATTCTGGCAGCAAGATTGCCAATGCCTTGCGGCGAACTGGTATTAATGCAGGTATCATCCGTATTATAAGTCAGTCCGCACATAAAATCAGTAAACATGTTTTTGTTCTCAGTTGGAAGGGAAAGCCAGAATAAATCCATCAGCACACGATAGGCAGCATAGCTGAATGCTTTTCTTACGTTTTCTTTATTACAATGATGTTGTGGCGCTTTAATATACAATGCCGTGCTGGTGCTGTTGGCTTTGGAATTGTATACACTCCATGCATCATACATAGCGGTATGTACCATGGCCAGCGCCCTTGCAGCAAGTGGTGCAGATGTTCCTGAATATTTAACCGCATCCAGTATCAGCTGGTTCCATTGGAGGGCGATGGGTTTGCCGTATGACATAAAACTAAAGATTTTATTTATTTGCACTGCGGAATAAAGTCAATTGACAGGATTCTTTCCAGCTTGTTACCCTTATTGATAAAAATGTGATTCTATAATCTCCCCGGATTTTCCGGAAATTATATAATGAGGACCGCCTCCATCCAGCGTACTGTCTTTAAGCTCATAATCAACCTTCCAGTTAGTATCCGTTATATGAACAGTAATTTCATAAATTGATAAATCCCTGTAATACATCGCGGCGTTCTTATTGGCGATCTTAATTGCTTCCTCTTTTGTTATCATAAATTCTTTTTTTAAAGCCGGATTTTTATGACCGGCATTGCTTCCGCAGGAAATTAATGTTGTCATTGATATAAATAAAATTACCTGCCATACACAGCTTTTATTATTTTTATTCCGCATCATACTCTCCGTTTTTCAGTGCCTGTGGCTCAACTCCGCCAGTTGTACCGGGAAATAATACTGGGCCGGCCAAATGTAACCTTTGTGAAGGTCCTCCAAATACATCAGAAGTATTTGCAACTGCAGGAAAGGCACCCCTTACAATGTTTGGAAGGCCCCGGTTATTAGCATTGCGTATATCAGGTGGACTGGCAAATGGAGCTCCCCAACAAGGCCCTACATTAGGATGTGTGTGAAAAGTTCCAACAATTACTGAATCAGCCACTTCAATGGGACTCCAAAGATCGATGCTGGCCTGGGCACCAACAGTAGCTCTTTGACTAGTTATTGCATTGGTAATTAGGTTCAAATAAATCCATCCGCCCTCTTCATGTGCAGTTGTTGCACCTCCTCCACAAGTTAAAGCAGCAGAAGAAGCCGCCCATGCAGCCGAAAGCGTGGCCAATACCGTAGCATCACCCATCAATGTGCCTGCATTAGGTATTACCCTTCCCAGTAACTCAACTGTTTTTGCAAAATTATTCCAGGTTGAAAAATAATCTTTCAGCGTTGTTAGAAAAACGGCATCTGCCAATACCGCCGGTTTACCAACTGATGAAGGGTCGTTTAATAATCTTTTAAACCCTTCATAGTGTGTGCCTTCCTCCATCATCCATTCCATTTTAGTCTTAAGATCAAAGTTCAAATCAATAACAGCATCAACCATGGTATCGTTATCGCATACAGCAACAAAGAAATCACGCCACCGGGTTGATTTTAATACATCACGGTTAGGCTGATCAGCAGCAATAATCAATGGTTTGATCTCAGAATAATCAATGTTGCTTGGATCTGCTTCTGCTTCTATCCATTCCAATTGGGTTTTAAGATCAAAATGAAGATCGGTAACGGCTGTTATTATTGTTGTGTTTGTACACACCCCTACAAAAAAATTGCGCCAATGGTCTGTTTTAATTACATCCCTGTCTGGCTGGCTTGCCCCTATAATCAACGATTGAATCTGCGGATAATCAATATTACCCGGATCCGCTTCTTCTTCTATCCATTCTAATTGTGTTTGAAGATCAAAATGGAGATCCGCCACGGCTGGTATAATAGTGCTGTTATCACATACATCTACAAAAAAACTACGCCAGTTAATTGTTTTTAAAGTGTCTTTTTCCGGCTGTAATGCAGCAGTAATAAGTGCTGAGATGTCAGAATAATCAATATCCTGTGCGGAACCAGCTGCAGCCTGTACCCACTCAAGTTTTTGTATCAATGACGGATTTAATATGGTAACTGCCTGTACCATTTCTCCGGTATTAAAAGCATCCGCCATCTTTATCCGGTAAGTCACGTCTCCATTAACGGTCGCTTTTTCCGCGGCCGTTAGTTGTCTCAACAAGTTTATTACCTCCGCCTCAGGCACGTCAAACCGATCAAGCATTTCATTTAAACTGGTCAGATGTTCTGCCGGAGCCTCTTGTTTTTGTATTGATGCTGGTACCGCCTGCTGTTGCACTGTATGCGTTAGTTCATGCGCCAGCAAATGCTGTCCATCCCTGCTTTCTGTGTTGTATTTACCGGTATTAAAATAGATATCACTGCCATTTGTAAACGCCTGGGCACTCAAATCCTTACTTAATTGTACTGCGCTGCTATCGGTATGAATTTTTACGCCACTGAAATCCGCACCAATAGAAGATTCCATATTGGCACGAACCGGATCGGGTAATGCAGACCCATTTCCGTTTGAAGACGAAAGCCTGTTTTCAATTGAAGG
>JBDSOC010000060.1:0-21998 GCA_039915085.1 Chitinophagaceae bacterium | reverse complement strand
CAATTATCAGTGTTTCAAATTCTCTACCCGCTAAAATGATTTCATATAAGGTAAATTATGTATCCATGTAATGGTATTACTGTATCCCCGGTGCAGGTTCCATTTTTCATCTCCGAAGTGTGCATTCAATAAGTTAAAAACAAAATGAGATAACAACGGGCCTTTTTCATTGACTTAGCTTTTGTCATCAATTAGAATACAGTTATCCAAACCTTTTATATGTGTTTCGAATTTCTTCATGATTGTAAAAGTTCCTTAATCCACGAGTTTACAAAAATTGCCGGCATTACTGCGTGCTGCTGGTCATTCACTTCTTTATATTAGCGGAAATAACTTTCCCTTTAAGCCGCCGGAAACGTTTGTTATAAAGAGATTTTCATACAAAATAAAGTATAAAATGGGCTACTTACATTAAGGCGTGCCTTTTTATTCGCAAATCCCCGGGTAAAAAAATAGTGTATACCGCAAGCCGTAAAAAGATACGGCTTATACAACAGAAAGCGCACATGATTTCCTGGTGTTTTCCATTCCGCAGCAGCCCTAAGGGTAATTTGACAGTATATCCACAGCCGGGCATTGCTTTATAAACAATTCGAATAGAAAAATGTGAATTATGTAATCTATTTACATCGATATATAACGAATGTGCTGGCAAATAAACCAAACTTGCAACATGACGCCAATTAAGAATAACCATACAGACAAAACCAGTCAGAAATCTGCCGATGAAGCCGTGGAAAAATCAAAAACGCATATCATCGTTGAGATCATTGAGTACATGACTAACTCGGTGGTTATTAAAACAATCATAAAAAAATCAACCGGCAATGTAAGTGTCATGTCTTTTGACAGTGGGGAAGGCCTCACCGAAAAAACTTCCCCCTTTGACACCTATGCGCAGATAATAGAAGGGCAGGCTGAGATTGTTATTAATAAAGTTGCCCATATGGTAAAAACCGGTGAAGGAATTGTAATACCCGCATACGCTCCAAATTATATTACCCCGGACGGGAGGTTCAAAATGATCCTTACTGTCATCAAAAGCGGTTACGAATAAATCCTTACACATGAAAGCTGATATTATCTTACCAACAAATGGTATTAAAAAACATGAACGTAACAACGGGTATAAAAGCAAACCCATTGCTGAAATCGTTGTCAATGGTTTTTTTACCGTTGACAAAAAATGGACGGTAAAATACTGGAATAAAGCGGCGGAGAAAATATTAAAAGTAAGCGCTGCTGATATCCTTGGAAAAAATCTCTGGGAAGTATTTGCAGATATTATTCCGCTGGAATTTTACGCTGTCTATCATAAAGCATTTGAAAATAATATACCCAGGCATTTTGAAGAATACTGGGGTGAGATGGGCGCCTGGTTTGATGTCATTACCTATTACTGCGATAATACGCTATCTGTTTCCTTTAAAAGCAGCAACAGATCAGTAGACCCTGACCACCCGGCCAGCCTTGAGCAGCAATTGCAGATAAAAACGGGATTATACAAATTCATTACTGAAGTAACCCACGATTGCCTCTGGGAATGGGATCTGGTCACAAAAGAAATTTTCTGGATCGATGGCGGGCATCGAAGGATTTTTGGTTACCAGGTAGAAAACGCCCTGATTCCCCAAAGCTTTTGGGCAGGCCAAATTCATCCTGATGACAGGCCCCTCCTCCTGGACAAAATAAATAAAATTCTGATGGAAAGAACAGCTACTGCGTGGGAAGAGGAATACCGTTTTAAGAAAGCTAACAATGAGTATGCATGGGTCCATGACCGTGGGCATATCATTTATGAAGCGGATGAAGGTTGCAGAATGATTGGGGCTACACAGGATATCACTGAAAGAGTATTACTGGAAAAAAAATTGGTGACCGAAAGACTGGAAAGAGAAAAAGAAATCACTGGCCTGGTGTTTACTGCCCAGGAGAAAGAACAGGCAGCAGTAGGTAAGGAACTGCTGGATAACGTAAGCCAGGTGCTGGGCGCCGCCAAATTATACATTGAGATAGCAAAAAAAGATGCAGATAACAGGGAAACTCTCCTGGAACAATCCTGTCATTATATTGAAGAGGTGATGGAAAGTGTACGCCGGATTTCTACAACCCTTTTTCCACCTTTTATCCATCTGTTGGGTCTCGTTAAAAGTATTAAAATCTTAACAGATGATATTGCATCAGGATACCCGGTACAATTTACCACCACTGATACTGGTTTGAGCCTGGAAGGCATTGATGAAAAGTTGCAACTCAACATTTACAGAATTGTGCAGCAGCAGGTAAACAATATTCTTCAATATGCTGATGCCAGCCTCGCCAGTATTGATATCAGCAAATACGATGATGAGATCGTTTTGTTTATTGTAGATAATGGAATTGGCTGTGATCTAACAATACGTAAAGAAGGCTCAGGTATAAAAAACATTATAAGCAGGGCCAATTTATATAAAGGCAGCGTCACTAATTTATCCAGTCCCGGTGAAGGCTATACACTTCAGGTGATTCTCAGGCTGGACGGCCAGGAATAAATAATTAAAAACTCTTTTTTTGCAATTATGCAAACGCTTTACAACATTGTAACTTATAACCACCGGCTTTACACAGCGCTAACCGAAGAAAAGGACAGGCGAACAATAGAGCAACTTATTGCAAAGCTTCAATACCTGGAGAGTGAAATTCTGCCTGTAACTGGCGGCAGCATTAATATTTCGCCGACTGGTAATGTCTTCATTCAAAACTATCCGCCCATACTGCACAGAAAAATGAACCTGGTATAACAATCAGTTTGCTGCTGAAAAAAATCACAGCGTTTTCTGCGTAGCAAACAAAACTTCTTTCATTTTGTCTACATGAAATTGTATGTCTTTTCCTTTTGCAGCGTAACTGGCTGCCATTTTAGAAAGTCCTTTCTTAGCGTTATCGCCTTCCATTTTCTTCAACAGGTTTCTTCTTTCTTCCATGATGCGCAATGCAGTCCATAATGTAGATTCTAATATTTCTCCCTGTTTAATTACCAAATCTTTTTCAGAATACGAGTGACCAATATGGCAACGATACCTGTCTGTTTTTTCAGATTGCGTGTAAATACTCCATAATCCGCCACCACAATCAGGACATGCGTAAACACTTTTTTCCCCTAATTGTTTCACGCTTTCGTAATCAACGACTACCCTTTCTGAAATTTCAGATTCAATGATCACATCAGACGGGGCAGCCATTTCTTTGGGCGATGTCTGTAATATAGCAGCAATTGTTTCTCCCATTTGTGTCAGTGAAATACAATAATCAACTTCCATATTGTTGAGAACGGACAAAGGCATATCAGGGTATTCTGCTTCATTGGGATCCTGTACGATGCATGTGCCACCGCTTCTTTTAATAGCCGACATGCCCGTTGTTCCGTCATCAAGTGACCCGGTTAAAACAATACCAATAACCCTTGAACTGTAGGCGGCTGCTGCAGAACGGAACAATACATCGATTGAGGGACGCCAGCGGTTTTCTTCAGGCCCGTTTCCCAGCAGGATGTTGTTTTTTTTAATCAGCAGGTGTTGATTGGGCGCAGCAACATAGATATGTCCGCGCTCAATGGTTGCACCTTCTTTGGCTATTTCACAATGTAAAGGCGTATGCGGCTGAAGCCGGTGAACCAAAAAATCACTGATACTTGTTCTTGATAAGTGCATCACAATAAAAACAGCAATGTCCATGTCTTCTGTAAATTGTGCCACTAATTCTGATAGTGCATTCATGCCACCAGCAGAAGTTCCTGCCACAACAATGAATTCAGGATATTTCATTTTTTAATATTTTATTGAACAGGGAGCGCAGATGCTGATGAGATGAAGGAATGCAAATCCACCGTTATCTCTACAATTATTGCCGTAAAATTAATACAATAAATTATGCACAAGGCAGATAAATTTAAGATTTCTACTTAACCCTTTATAGAGGCAAACAAATTTGGCTGGATACATTTAGAAGAATCTTCGCAATCCTTTCGGGCATGTTTACTTAATCAGACGTTATCCGGGTGTTCACGCATTTGAACGCCTGGTTTTCTTGTATTGGGTTTTCTCCATTAACAGTTGAGCTTTCTTTTTTGTATCATTACTTTTTGCCCATCTTGCTATTAGAACTATTATCGCCTTTTTTCTTTGTTCTTTTTCCTGTTCAGATAATACCATAATATCTATTTTACTATAAAGTAAGTTTTTTTTCGATCCATTTAACCCTATACGTGATTGTAGTTTAACAACTAAGTGTTTTAACGGATGATATTTAATTCATCGGTTGTATATTTCTTCAGTCACATTATTTATTTCAGAATACACCTATATTTTAATAGAGGTTCCCAATAACGGGCCTTCCGGCTGTAATGGTAATTTAATTCAAACCTGCTGGCTTGTTATTTTAAAAAATAATGGGCAGGAATTGCGGTTCGGCGGGGATTTAAGCCGGGAAGATCATTGCACTTAATCAACTCATTTAAAATTTACAATTGCGAAGTATAATTGCAAATTCGATAATGATGTAGATTTTCCAGGTTAGAATGGTCCGGATTGATATTCACTTTTACTTTTATTACTTGTGATTTTCTCACATCAATGAGTAGAGTTTTTCATTGAAGGAAAATTAATTACCCGGGAACAGCAAATGATTTCCTGATCCACTTATTACGTTAAGTTTTTGAGATTTAATTTTTATTACGAAAAAAAAGCCGGTAAAAACCAGGGCGGACTGCATGAGAAAACATTGTTTTCATTTTCCGATTTTTTATAAAAACTAAATCTTTATTTCCGCTGCGAAGCTATTATTTCATTGTTAAGGTAATATAGCTGGCATCTTATCAAATTATACGTATCGAAGTTAATGATCGGTTAATCACCATCCTTAACTTCGATTGCTTTGCAGGTTAGATAAATACGATTTCCGGCATTGCAAGGAACGTAGTGTTACCTGATGCAGCAGTAAAGCAATTTAATATTGATGCCGCAACTGTGTCGTATTGAATTATTGGTGCCTTACTTTGACAGTAGTTCTGCGGTGCATTGATAAATTGTAATCCTCAGAATTAATTAATAAAAAAAAGGACTGCGCAAATGCAGTCCTTTTTTTGTTAAGTAAAACCTGGATGGATTATTTTTTATCCGGCAGGTCGTATCCCGTTAACCCCAGGAAATTGTATTTACCAGCTGTTCCCAGGCCCGCTGATGTTGTACCAAGAATGGTTTGCGATTTATACCTTACGTTATTACCTGAAGCCGTAAAGAGGTTAATGGAAAAAGATTGAAAGGCACCGAGGTTATATACAAATTTTCCATCCGGTGACACCCACAATTCTTTTGAGTCTCCATTGGGTGCCACATCCTTCCGTTGCTCCACCGTTTTTAATGACAGCAAAGCACCGTTCACCGAGAAGGCAGATACCAGGTTGGTCTGAAAACTGGCCACGTACAGGTTGTTGCCATCCGGGCTGAGTGCGGTCCAGCATGCTTCATTGATAGCCGAACCGGCAGTCACTCCGTAATTTGATTTTTTTATTACACTGCTGCCGTTGTCTTCCAAAACCGTTACACTGTTATCTCTTTTTTCCGGGATAAGATTAAAATTGGACACAAATAATTTTGAAGTGCTGTTCCTGGCCCAGCTAAACCCGATGGTACCTGCAATTCCCTTTTCTTCAAAATAACGACGACCGCTAATGTTACCGGATGCAAAATCGTATACATAAACACGGCTGGGGTGCTGTTCTGTAACGGAAGTTACCTGCGTATCAAAATGAGCAATACCCCAGGTGCTGACCGCTATTTTTTTGCCATCATCACTGAAGCTGACGGTTGTTGGTCCGCCATTTTCGCGGTCGTAGGTATCCAGTAATTTTTCCGGCGAAAGGGTTCCTGTAACAGAATTGAAAGAGAATAACCGGATATTTCTTTCTGCATCGCTGGCATCCGGTTTTGAGAGGTCGGCCATAAAAAATGCGTTGTTTGGGTAGCGCTCAATCTTTGCGCCATCCTTCTGCACATTCGGGTTGTTCCATTGATTGGCAACTATTACCCAATATTCATTATTGTTATTATTTCCCTTTCTTGTAAAAGCAATACTCACAGGTCTTGTGCCACCAGAGGCGGTATTGGATTTAAAACCAATATCACCAGATTTGCGGTCGAGGGAAAAAACAGAAACCTGGTTACCACCCGCATTCACGGCCAGCAGCCAGTCACCAATAAGCTGCACTGCACCTTGCGCATCAAAATCTCCATGCGCGTCCCCACCGGCAGCCACATTCGCCCCACCATTACTGCCGGTGCCCCATGATTTTTCAGCGCTTAAATCCCCATCCTCAGCCCGGGAGAACCGTACAATTTTATTTTCCCCTTCCCCATTAATACTAGTATACAGGTACCCGGTAGTTTTGCCCGCGGGGTGGTCATCATGTTTCTTACAGGCTGACAGCATTATTATCGCTGCTACTAATATCAATCCCATTGTGCTCAGATTGTTTCTCATCTTTTTTGTTTTTATTGATTGAAAGTTGTTTATTTAGTTAACCCTCAAAAAGTCTGAAATCCTTGCCGTCAGTTTTTATTCTTCCATATTGTATTCTAAAAAAATACTGGATTTTTATACAATAGTTACGAAATCTTGCAAATCATCTTTTCTAATTTGCCTTTTGGTACTTTTTTTATGGAAAAAAAGTACCGCAAAAAAGCCAGTCGAAATCCCCGCCTGAATGACCAGTCGGGCAGGGAAAACAGCCCGATTTCGACATAATTCCCTGATTAGGCTTCTGTATTACTGTGACTTCAGCTGCACTAATCCTACCTTTTGAGGGACGACTATTTAGCAATACGGACGGCATGCATTGCTTCCCCGTATGTCCATACTGAAGCACCGAGTAATACGATATCCTTAATCAGGAACTGACCGGGAATGGCCGATATAAAGGGAAAAGAATACCCTGTTTGAACGACCCCTGGTGTAGAGAGCATTAGCGTAAGTGTAATGATAAAAGTGATCATGCCGCCGGCACTGCCGATGGCGGAAAGTTTTGGAGAGAAGGAACGTGCGGCAATCAGCAGGCCGAGCGCTATCTCAATAAATCCCAGCATTTTGGAAAAACCTTCCGGACCGCTTATTCGGAGCGCCCAGGATAGAAACGGACTGTTTGCCGCAAGCGGTTCGATACCTGCAGCTTCATAGGAAGTAAATTTCAGTACACCTATCCAGAATAGCACAAGTGCCAGGCCATAGCGGATAATGAATGCGCCCCATTTCTCTGGTGGGCTAGCAGTGGTGGTTGTCTGTACATTTGCCATTTGTTTCTCACTTGGTATACAACCTGTGAAAAACCTTACAACCATTTTTTATTTATTTCCTAATGCATGATTGATCATCTGCTGTAGCTGATCTTTAGCGGACTGGTCAAGACCCTGTTCATTGATTGTTGAATGCAGAAAGATTTCGTTGAGCAGTTGGTTCAGTTGCCTGCTCTGTTCCCTATATATTTTACATTCCCTGCAACGGGAAAGGTGAACAGCCAGTTCCAGCTGCTGCAACAGGCTGATGCCACCGGCCTGCTTTTTTTCAATCATCATCGTTGCCTTCCTGCAATTATTTCTGATATTCATATCAATTCCATTTTTTTTGCAGGCAGGCACGCAGGTGAAGTTTTGCACGGTGTATCATCACCCAGAAATTTGACTGGCTGATTTTCAGTGTTGCGCAGATTTCGTCCGAGGACTGATCCTCCAAATGCTTCATCGTAAAAATAGCCAGCCAGGACATGGGTAGTTTTTTAATGCAGGCTTGTAATGACTGCCGCAGCTCCCTTGTTTCCATCACCCTTTCTATTGCAGGCACAAACGGTTCCGGTCGCTGGTCAACCAGCCAATGCCCATCACTTTCCCGGAAGAACGGATCAGCTTCAGCCAATGCCAGGCTTTTTAATTTCCGCCTGTATACATCACAGATCTTGTTTTTAAGAATCCCGGTAATCCATGTTTTTTCTGAACTCCTGCCTTCAAAATGCCCAATTTTTTCCAGTGCGGCAAGAAAAGTCTCCTGAACAAGATCCTTCGCTAACTCCCCGTCATTAACCCTTTTCATGGCAAAGCAGAACAGGTAATCCGCATACGTGTCCACCCATTTTTCCGGATGGATTGTCTTTCCGGTAACAGCGTTTGCTTCTATTGTATTCATACCTTCTTATTACGGTTTTTACATTTGGTTGTTGTTCCAATACTTCCAGCATATACTACTTGTATTTATCAGCAAGCTCATTTATTTTATTGAGATGATCTTCGATTAATGGCAGGTAGCGAACTGCAAAAGCGCGAACACCGCCATCTGCGCAGGTTGCTGCTTTTTTAAATAGTTTTATATCACGTACGTGATCAAGTTTCATCATTTTCATGAATTTTGTGTCAAATTCTTTTCCCGCTTTTGCCAGTAGTTCGTCTTTACCCTCCTGTTTTTCATGACTGATGGTTGCTGGCAAACTAATTTTTTTGCTGGCAGCAAGCGCTTTTATTTTTTTCAACAGCATGGCCTGATCTTTTACCATCCGTTTACCATAATTCCTTATTGCTGTGGTTGTCCCCATTGCCGCAGCGAGCTTGCCTTCCTGCGCATCCATCATCCTTGCATCGGCAGATTTGACCAGGAATTCAGCAATATCACCGTCAAAGATTTTAGCGGCTGCCTTCTTTTCGTTGACTGCATTGGCAGCTTTTACTGCATCCCTGGCCTGGCCATTTAAAATGTTGCTGGCAAAAACTGTCTCTGCAATTAAAACGATCTTTAAAATTTTCTTTAATGTATTATTCATGTGATATTATTTTCAGATAGTTGTTTTTTTCTGATAGGTAGTTCAAAGAAAAAATTACTCCCGTCTCCTTCTGTGCTGGTTACATAAATCTGGCTTCCGTGCAGTTCAAGGATTTTCCTGACAATAGCCAGCCCTAATCCTATGCCTGATGTGTCGGTACCTTTATCATTAGTACGATAATACCGCTCAAAAATGCCATTTAGTTTTCCCTCAGGGATGCCAATACCTGTATCTTTTATACTGACCAGCACGGTAGCAGTTTTTATAATAAGACTCATTGTAATGGTACCATACTGTGGTGTAAATTTGATTGCATTTGCTATCAGATTTTGCAAAACCCTGTCAACGAGGCCAATGTCTGCATACACCATGGGTACTTCACCTGCTATAACCGGCTTGATGATAATGAATTTTTCGCTCGCAATAATCTGGTATCGGGCGATATTATCCAGTAACAATTCGCTTAAGGAGAAAATTTCAAAATCGGGAACAATTGTTTTTGCGTCGAGTTTCGATAATTCAAAGAGCTCGTCCACAAGTCTTTTAAGGTTCGTGCTGCTTTTTACAAGGATTGAAATGTATTTATCTTTTTCTTCATCCGGCAGGACATCTTTTTTTAATTGCAATGTTTCTGCATAGCCTTTTATAACTGCAAGCGGTGTCCTTAAATCATGAGACACATTGGCGATTAATTCCCTCCTTGATTTTTCCATCGTTTGTATATTTTCAATATTGGCTTCGATGGTATCAGCCATTTTATTGAAGGTTGCCGCGAGCTGTCCCAGTTCACTGCCCTGGTGAAAAACAATGCGCTCTTTCCAGTTACCCTGCTCAAATTTTTTAACGTGTGCTGTAATGCTGTTCAAATCGCGGGTAATAAATGAAAAAGCCGCAGAACCCACGAGTAATGCTGCAACAATTGTAAACAATATACCAAGGAGCGCTATTCTTACAATATAGCTGTTTAGCATAACCGACGTTACTGACTGGTATTTATCTCCGCCCAATATCACATAGATATATCCCTTCAGCCGCTCTTCATTATAAACGGCAGCGGCTGAAAAAACTTTTTTTGCATCCGTATGCCGTGGGTTATCCCCTTCAATAAAAATATTTCCGCCCGCCGCAATAAATTTATTGATGGGTTGTAAATTGACAGTCTTTCTTTTAACTACGGAATCAGGCGCTGAATAAGATAATATCCGGCCTTCAGGATCCAACAGGTAGATTTCTGCACCCGGATTTAAGATCATGGTGTTGTGAAAAAGTTTTTCAACAACGGGTTTATTCACCGCCCCATCAATGAAAGAATGTGTATCACTCGCAATTTGTTTGGCTACTCCGGCATGTAAATGCTGACTGGCCTCTTCATTATAGGCAAGGACTGTCCTTGCTGTGATAAAAATAAAAATACTTCCCAGCGCTATCAGTATTAAAAGAAATACGATGAATATTTTCCAGTATAATTTTTTAATTATTTTCATAAGAGACTATCGGTAAACCGGTATCCTGTACCCCAGCTGGTTAATATAAATACCGGGCAGGTAACATCTGGTTCTATTTTAGCCCTCAGCCGGTTAATATGGCTGTTAACAGTATGGGCGTAAGCCAGGTATTCGTAGCCCCATACAAGACTTAGCAATTCTTCTCTTGAATAACTGCGTCCCGGATTAGATGCCAGCTGCAGCAACAGATCAAATTCCTTATTTGTAAGGTCGACACGGTTTGAACCGATAGTAACCGATTTATTGGTAACATTTATCATCATGTCCGCAGCCCGTATGATTTGACATTTATCCGGCATGGTTTCATTGCGGCACATTTCGATACGGCGAAAAAAAGCTTTCAGCATCGATTTAAATTCCACTACATTAAAAGGTTTGGTACTGTAAATATCGGCTCCGTATTCAAGGCCTTTTATTTTATCCATTTCATCGGTTCGTGCCGTCAGCATCACCACAGGCGTAGTATTGTTGTTGTTTCGCAAAGCACTGCATATGGTAAAGCCATCCATCTCCGGCAGCATCAGGTCCAGCACAATCAGATCAAAAGATTTTTGCAGCGCTTTTTCTAATCCAATTCTTCCGTTTGGCTCGGCCTCAACATGAAAGTCCATGTCGCGGAGATGAATAGCCACCAATCCCGCAATGTCTTCATCGTCCTCAATAATCAATGCTTGTTTCAATATATTGTTTTTATGAAAGAGAGCCGCGGTATTATTAACTGCGGCTCTCTTTATTATCATTTTACATTTTCCCTTTCATTTTCATTTTACCACCCATGTCCATAGATTCTCCTTCTTTCATCATCATAGTTTTACCATCTTTCATCTTTACATTACCATCTTTCATTACCATAGTCCCGTTTTTCATGGTCATGTCATGGTCCATCATCATTGTCTTGCCGTCTTTCATCACCATCATTTTACCATCTTTCATCATAACACAGTCTTTCATTTTCTTGTCACCCATTTTGTCCTGCGCATGGCTGGTTGCAACAAAGGCTGTACAGCAAAAACAAACCATTACAATTACTGACATCAGCTTTTTAACGTGTTTCATTTTTTTAGATTTAATTATTAAAAAAGAATTGATTCAAAATACCGGCCAACTATTACAGCGTAACAACACCCTGCGGCCGCACGGTGGAATTGACAGGCAATTGCACTGGATTTCCCGGCTCCGAGAGCAGGCCATCGGCACCCACAACCAATACATGCAACAAATTATAACTGCCGAGTGTGAAATCCGCGTTGGTATACTGGCAAACCACGTAGCAATATTTACCATCCCGGGAAAATTCAAAAGAAAAATCCTCACTGGTCGTGAAGGATAATCCCATCGCCATATAAATGGGACCGGAATTCTTTAATGTAAATTTTCCAAGCGCAGAGGGTGAACCGGGATCGGACGTGTTAAAGATGGATATGGTATTTTCGCCTGAATTAAGTGCATACAGGTATTTGCCATCTTTGCTGGTCCGCAGCCAGCAGGCGGCAGGGCCAGCATCTACTGTTTTGGAAAAATTTAAAGCACCCGTAGAAACGTCTATATTATAAACTGCTACTTTTCCCTGTAACGGAAATCCGACATATAAAATGTTGGCGGATGGATGCTGCCAGAGACCGAGCGCACCACCTTTGCCGGGAATAACAATGGGCGCACTTGCCACTGTAAGTTTATGATCACTTCCGATGGTAAATGAACGAAGTGATCCCTGTACCGGCGTCAGCATAAATCCAAGGAAGTCGCTACCGAATAAAAAATGACGATCGTTGGATAACAGCGCCTGGGAAGGAGAAGAACCCGAAATGGCCTTAATGGTTGAATTGTCAACGGGTGTAAGTGTACCGTTGGCATCCATTTTCATAATGGTATAATTGGGTTCGTTGCCAGAAGTCTCGGGATCATTCGTTCCTTTATTGACAACATATACGTATTGACCTGAAACCGCAATACTTTCCGGGTTTGGACCACCTGAGTTAAAAGGCGATCCGCTAACAGCCGTTAAAGAGCCGTCCGTTCCAATCCGAAAAACAGCAATTGATCTGCTGCCGGCATTTACTGCGAGGAGAAATTTATTGTCCTGTGTAATTACAACTTCATTATCTGCATCGTCAGGGCCTAACCCTTGCGTTGGATTGTTAAGCCCTTTGCCACCGGTTGCAAAAGGACTGCCCGGTAAAGCTTCAATAGTGGAATCCGCTTTTTGCACATACGCCAGCACGGCATTGCCTGCTGCATCATTGGTCTCCAGGTAAATTAAATGGCCTTGCGCAGCTGGTTGCCCATCACCGTCATGTTTGTGACAGCCTGCCATAAGAATGGCTGCAATTGCGACTACTGGTAAAACTTTCATAACCTTAATTTTTTAATGAATGGTTATGCTGACTGCAACAAAGCTAACGCCATGTGCCAAAAAAATATATCACAAAAGTATAACGTTTAAAAAGATAGGTGGAACTGCCGCCCAACAGGTCTTTAGAAGTAGCGTATCAATTTATTAATTTTGTTTATTTCCCTGGGTGCCTAATGTGTAAGATGTTAACGGGCATTAATTTCTACAATAGGTTATTATATGGGATTATTAGCGCATTTACTCTTTGACGATATCTGTGATCTGCTGATCATCTTTCCTGACAGCGTCTTAACTTGAATCGCGGTAACCGGAAGTATTAAATCCTGCAACCAATCCGGCAGTTTTATAGTATGATATATTATAGCCGGATGTCTTACCGGATTTCGATTTAATGATTATTCCACACTGTCCCTGCATCACCTGAAGTACGGAATGTTTCATGTGAGGCAACAGAAAACCGGCTCAACAGTGGTAACCCTTCATCCAGGTACATATAGTTTACGCGGGTAAGGATAAATAATTTTGTTCTTTTAAAACACAAAGAACAACTGTTATGGAAGCACCTGTTGCAAAAAATATCCGCCTTTCAGAAGCGGAGAAACGATTTGTATTTCCCAACAGCACTTACCTGGCAGGTTGTGCATTAGTTTAATTACATCCCATAATTTAATCTATTTTTTTAAAGACTAAAAAGGAACAAGCGCTTCGATGCAGCTGCCTGTGCTTACTTTATTTGCATCCGCTGAAATGGTTACTGGTTCTGCATATACAACTTATGGGGTATAAAACAGTTCTTCGTCTATTTAAAAGGTTACTCAGCGATTGAATAAAAAAGTAAGTACCCAATGCATGTAGTTTTAGGTTATCAAAAGATTATAACAATCATTAAAAATTATTACGATGAAAAAACAAATAGGTGTGCTGTTATCCATACTCATATTTACTGCCCTTGGTTTTACCAGTTGCAAAAAAGAAAATGGTTCTCCGGCAACGCCTGTAACTCCAGCAAAGCCGGCAGCAGATACTTCCTTTACAAACTTTATCAAGCTTAGTGATATTATAACAACAGGTCAGCAACTCAGGGGCATGGATTATCACCCCGGTACAAAAAACCTGTATTTCTATGTGTACAAATCAGGAATCACCGGTTATTCCATCCTGCAATTGAATACAGAAACCAAACAGGCATTAACGGTATTTACATTTAATGATAGCAAATGGAATAGCAATAATGGTTCCGAAGGCAGCCGGATACGAGTTAGCGGGAGTGATTTATACGTAATGGGCGGTGCCAATAATACGGATTTTCATAAGCTTACAGGTATTGGCAACAATACACTTACACTGGCAAAAATTATTAAAATGCCATTGTACTCAGGTGCTACTTTACCTTTCTGGGGCGAATCGTATGATGTAGCCATTGCTGATAAATTGTATGTAATGACCATGCGGGATAAAATAACGTTTGGCAATTTTGCTGATCTATCCAATCCCGGTAGTTATCCTGTAAGCTATAGCAGCCATGGAGCCAGTATTGTGTACGCTGCGATTAATGGCAATGCTTATTTAGTAAGTAAAGAAGGAAATAATAATGATAATTTAAGTGTAAGAAACCCGGTGAACGGTAGTTTTCTAAGAAGCGTAACGATTGGGCCAAATAACAGAACCTCGCTCGCAAAAGATAGTAAGGAAAGAATTTACACTATTGATAATGATAAAATACTGCGCTTCACTGCGGACCTGCTTTCAAAAGAATCATTTAAAGCAACAAATAGTTTAACGTACTACCAGTTTACCCTCGCAGAGGAAAATACCTTTATAAAGTTTTACGCAATAGGTTCCGCGGAAATAAAGACCATGAAAATATCCTTATAATCCGCGCATTCATTCTTCATTCAAAAAATATAATACAAATGAAAAGTATACGACATATCATTATCCTCCTGTTACTTACAGGAGTAGTCTGGCCCTTTACAGGTTGTAAAAAAGACAATGCAACAACAACCACCTGTAACCGCTTAGGCAAAAGCAGCACTTACAGTGAAAGCGATAAACTTCGTGAGTACGGTTACGAATACAACGCTGATGGCACCGTCAAAGCGGTATCGGGAACGGTGTCTCCCAGTTATACCTACAAGTATGTTTATACTTATGAGAATAGCGGCAGACTTATCACAGAACAAAACGCAAGCAATGCAGCAGACAAAACGGTATTTGAATTAAACGCAGATGGTTATATCAGCCATCTTGATTATGTCATCAGTAACGGTATAAGAAGAGACAACTATACCTATGATGCAAATGGTTTTCTCAACACCATTACTTATGAGTATTATAAAACCGGCGTAACTACGCCTTATTCTAAAATCTTCATCAGCTACGATAATACGGTAGACAATGGCAACCGGGTAAAAACAATTGAGACCTATAAAGATGTTACTGCTAATAAAACTAATCCACCAACCACTTACATTCTTGAATACGATATTTCGAAACCAAATTATATGGATGTTCCTACCCCTTATGCAGATGCCGGATTGTACTGGCATATTGGAAAAGGATATCAGAAAAAGAGCAAAAATCTTTTGATAAAATACAGCTCTACCTATGCTACCGGAGAAAAATATCAATTCTCCTACACCCCGGATAGCAAGGGCCGGTTAACAGAAGTAGTTATCACTGATGTATCCGGCAGACCGGGCGCATCCAATAATGGAAAATATACTTATACCTATCAATGTAATTAAATTATCAGTCATGAAAAAAATACGCTCCCTTTGTTTTTTAGTCCTGTTATTTACTGCTTGTAAAAAAGATAATAACAGTAAGCAATCTGAATGTAACGTAATCTCAGCCATCAGCGGTAATAAAATGGAATATGATGCGCAGGGGAAATTAGTCAAATTCAACACAACAGGTGCTGATTACATCATTGTTAGTTATGAAAACAACAATAAAACTTTGACAGAAACTTTTTCAGCCGCATTCTCCCGCAAAAGCCAACTGGACGATAAGGGACTTCCGTTAAGCACGATGTTCTATGATAATGCCGGCAAACTATCATCAGGCACCACTACCGTGAGAGATGTGAATGGCTATAAAACACAGGTGATATTTGATACCTACGCGGCTAACGGAGGTGTTGCAAAAAGAGAAGTTATAACCTATGTTAATACATTTGATACCGACGGAAATCTAATCAAACAAGTCTTGAAACAAACCGGTAAGGCCGATTTTACGAGGGATTATATTTATGATAAAAGCAAACCCTCATTAAAGTTCATTTTCAGTGGTGTATCACTGTTGTATAGCGACGACCCGCAACCGAAAAATATACTGACGAAGGAAAGAGACAATGGCGTGGATAGCTGGGTCTATACTTACACAACCGATGCAAAAGGGCGCTTAACGTATAATAAAATAACCGGGCTTATAAGCGGAGCAAATGGATCTGAAGCAACTATTACATACCAGTGCGATTAATACTTTAATAATTTAATTTATGAAAAAAATAAACCTTGTTTTCCTAACCATTGTCTTATTTAGTGCATGTAAAAAAAACAATGATGTTAATACAACCACACCTGCTGCCAGCACCTGTAAGCTGACAGAAATTATTACAACCGGTCGCGGGGAACTTACTACTGCCGATCCCAGCACTTTCACTATGACCGAAAAGACAGAATATAATGATAAAAACGTACAGACTGGATACAGCCTTCAATCCAATGCATCCTATGCAGGGAGCAAGACAAGCAGCACTTTGATAACACGCGATTTTCAATATGATGCAGACGGTTACCTGGTGAAAGAAATCTACCAGGCCAGCAGTAAAGACAAAGCAGGAAAAACATATGCCAGCAACACAACACAAAACTATGAATATAGTAAAGGATTGCTACTAAAAAAAATGCTGTCTTCAACTTATAATAACAATGGAGCAGTCTCCAATGAAACAGGCACCATTATTTATGAGTATACTGCAGACGGCAAAATAGCAAAATATACCAATACGAATTCCAGTTCTCCCGCTATCAATTTTGAATTGTTTGAATACAGTAATGGGAAATTATTCAAATTTTCTTTTACCAGCAGCGGAACCCTCGTTACTCCATTGATAGAAATCAATAGCCAGGGTCTTGTAACAAAACTGGTTTCGCCATCTTTTGAATTCAGGTATCAATACGATGCCGAAGGAAATAATATTCGCCAGGAAAATTGGAGGAACGGAACAAAAGACATCACCGTATTTGAATTGGATACAAAACAAAATGTATCGGCTAAAGTTATCCCCTTATTTAAGGGACAGCCCGATCTTTCGTTTTATTCAGGGAGAGAAAATGCATATAGCTTCACTCACAATATAACTACTGAGAAATTTATTTTTGCAGATATTTCAGGTGTAGAAAAATCCAGGGGGGCCAATGCCATTACCTATCAATACAATAGCAATGGCCTTCCTGCGGCCGGTAGCAGTACCTCTACAGACGCAACTGGAAAAATTGTGGAGCAGGCAGCTATGAGTTATACTTATAGCGGATGTACACCCTGATAATAAGGTTGAATACAAACTAATGCGGACCCAAATTCCAATGCCTTTAACCCATTAATATTGCATAGATAAATAATTTTAAGATCATAGTCACTTCAAGCCCTTTTATGTTTAATATGCAGCTTATTCGCGGGTGCGTAAATAAAGCAGGTCAGGAAAACTGAATGCTCCCGGCTCACCTCTTTTTCCAATTATATCCACTGCCTGCTTATTGATAAAATGCTTTATTGGCCGCTGGGGCTTTGGTTCAATAAAATAAAGATATCATGCGTCTATCTCCTTTGCATACTCCATATTTTTCCAGCTTAATGATTGTATAGCAATACGAAGGCTTTTCCGGGGGAATATTACCGTACATACTTATCATCCGGCATAAAGCATATAAGCTTTATATGTAAGGCAACGATATTCACTCTACTCTGCATTGCCGGGATTCAGGATAACTGCACAGCCCTTGTACTGACGTCCCTTATATAAAACATTCATCTGGTATTCATACACGTGATCGCTCACCCCATCATTGCAAAATTTAGAAAGGATAGCAATCCTTAATGGATCACCCGATTCAGTGCGCACGGAATAGACTGTGCTGTCTCTGGTCATCAGCGGCATTTCGATGGGAACAATCACTGGTTTTTCATTAACGGAATGTTTAAACAGTATCAGTTTCTCCCTGTCTATTTCAATATTCCAGAAAGGTTCATTGCCATTGCCAATGATATCAATGCCATCAGCCTTTCGTTTTTTCCAGGAAGCATTTTCAGGTGCTGTATTTTTTTTAAATAGAACATTTTGGGCCGACAGAGAATCCTGCACGACAATACCGTTATTTTTGGTATTGATGAGGCTATCCTTAACCAGCTTATATTCAGATACTGCTTTGGCGTCACGGTAAAGTACAAATTTACCCTTTTCTTTCTCCCAGGTGCCCGAGGTCATTTTTGCCAAGGTTCCTTTTCCCCAATTCAGCTCTTCCATTTTATACTGATAGTCGGCAGTAAACACAATAGTGCGCTGAATGCCTTCACAATTTTTACAGGGCAGCATGCCCTGGTAAAATCCCACTGGCATGGTATCATAAGTATGAGCGTTGATGATAGAATCTTTAATAATGATCATGGTATCGGTCTTATTGATTACTACAGCCGGTGAAGCATTGCGCAGCCGGTAATCGGAAAAATAATACCAGGCGGCGACGCCAGCGATACCCAGAATAATGAGAGAAAAGAATGTTTTCATAAAAGATTTGGAATTGTTTGTGATACCTGTATGGAAAGAAGTTGCGGGTAAAGATGGATCATTTATCCGGTAAATAGTAGTAAATAACAAAATAGATACTGGCTAAATACACTTAGTAACACTTGTCTTTGATAACCAAATGGTTTCATGATCAAGCTTTACCTCCACACCAGCTTGTCCATCCGGACTTTGATAAATAATAATCGCTTCCTGATTCATCTTTAATTGTTTGAAATCGTAAGGAGTAAGTTGAACTACCGGGAAATATCCCGTAGTTGGAAATTACTGTAGAATCAATAGATATTACCCGCACCCACCGGGTTAAATTACCGTTTCAACAAATGTTTTGGCAAATACCTGTTTACATAATCATCCACGTTATTTTCCGTGCCATGACGCTGGTTGGTTAACCATTGCAGCACATCCTCTTTCCTGAATTTATATGATTTACCGATCCTGCTGTGCTTAATATCATTTCGTTTACAAGCAGTATAAACGAAAGAGGCATCGACTTTTGCCATCTTTGCTACAGCGAAAATTTTTGTCTTTTTGGAGAAGACAGCATTTGCAGCAATATGATCGCGGAGGAGACTTATGTATTTTTTTCATATAGCAATTAAAAAAAATCTTCTTCATTTATTTATTGCGGGCCCGTAGCATTTCAGATCACTGTAACCTAAATCATCGGCCATGATGATAATGATATCATGTTTTTTTTTATTTATTTTTTGCGCTGGCAAATAATGAACGAAACAAAAAATAGCATTTCTATTATTCTTGCCTGCTTGATAGTTAATATTTCGTTTCCCTTTTTTGAATCAGCTTGAATGAATCCTGCATGTTGTACAGCCATGTTTTGCCTGCCAAAATAAGATTGCGTACCATCTTTTCAGGGATTCCATTTCGGCAATGCGTTCCACCAGTTCAATAATTTGCTGCTTAATTTTTCAACAACTGTTTTATTTTCTGCTGCCAGATTGGTTGTTTCATTTTTATCCTGCAGCATATCATATAACTCTATCTTGCTTTGATCTTTATTCATGAGCAATTTCCAGTTTCCGTCACGTATGGCCAGTGAGGGACTCCTGTTTTTGCCTTCAGGGTATTTAAAACTGGTTTCATTCCTGCCATATTCCCAGTAAATTTCCTGTTTTCGGGTAGATGATTTTCCAAATAATACGGTTGTTTTATCTTCTCCATCCGGATGATAATTTTCAGGCAGCGCCGCCCCTGCCATTGCACTAAAAGTGGGCAGCAAATCTGTAGCACATAAAACAGAAAGCGAATCTGCCGTTCCAGCGGGAATATGCCCGGGCCAAAAGGCGATAAACGGCATTTTTATTCCCCCTTCGTATAACGATAGTTTGCTGCCACGCATACCTGCTGAGCGGTCATTCCTGAAATTTGGCAATGGACCGTTATCGCTGGTGAAAATGATGATCGTATTATTATCAATACCCAGTTCTTTTAATCCATTCATCAACCTGCCCATTTGCCTGTCATATTCTTTTAATACTGCTAAAAAACTATTTTCTTCCTCCACTCCACCCGGGTATTTTCCCACTTTATCATCACCACCCACCCAGGGCGTATGCACATCATCAGGCCATAAATTTACATAACAGGGTTGCCCTTTATGTTTTTTAAGAAACATCAATGTTTTATCTACAAAATAGGCTGTGCGGTTCCACCTTTTAATGCTGTCTTTGTCACTCCAAATCCAATTGGTAGCAGTCAGCAATGGGTCCGGGTCGGGGCTTTCCCAGGTGCTGTTGTATTCATCAAAACCATATGCCTTAATGGATGGAGCATTGTCAACATCTCTTCCACCTCCCATATGCCATTTACCAAAATGCCCGGTAGCATAGCCATTATTGTGTAAGATTTTAGCAATAGATGGCGCATCCGCACTAAGAAAATCTGCCTGCTCACATAATTTATTATCGGCCCTTTTTTGGAGATAACTGGTAATATTCCATTTAGCAGGCGCCATACCAGTCAAAAGTCCTGCACGGGATGGGGAGCATATGGGTGAAGCGCTATAGTAATTGGTAAACTTCCGTCCTTTGGCAGCCAGCTGGTCAATATTAAGTGTCTTGTAAGTTCCATTAAAACAACTGATATCGCCATAGCCCATATCGTCTGTAAGAATGAAAATGATGTTAGGTTTGATATTTTTTTGAGCAAACCCAATGGCAGGCAGCATGAAAAATATAACTGTGGCAAACCAAGTGTTCAGAAATGTAAATAAAGTTCTGGCAATCATTTATTCTTGTAAATTTCGTTCGTAAATGACAAAATCAATATGCAATTTATAGTTTTATCATGGTTATCTTGTAGCCAGCCTGCTGTATGATTCCCAAAGCCAGCAGGTGCAGTGACAGCCGCCACCTGCAAGGAAGCCTGGACCATTTTAAAACACTTAAAAAAAATTATACTTCCGGGTGATATCACCGAATATTTAAATTGGAGAATTTGGCAATGCCGGCCCTTATCGCCGCGGGAAATCAGCTTTAAATCGTCGTGGCGGGAGGGGCCAGAAGTCCTGGTTTTTCCAACCTGTTACCGGATGCCGTTTATCTGTTCGATATATTCTAATGCTTGTTTGCTTAACATCTCATGTCCCCCCTCAAAAATAGTAAGCATAACGTTCTTAGCGGACTTCTGATAATGAATTGCTCTGTCACCTAATTTTTTACCGCTGTTTGAAAAAGGAAAAGTTTGTGTTTCAAGCATCAATTTCAAATCTTCATGCTTTACATATTTCGAAGTGTCGGTCACTTTGTAATCCGATAAAAGCTTGTTATAAAAATTGACTGATTGAGAAATGGGAACAGGACCTGTATATCCATCATGGATACCCGCAAAAATTTGCAGGCTACTTTTCTTACGCTTTTTCAGCGGCGTTGTCCAAAATAACGGGGATCGTTCTTCTGCCTTTAAGGTATCGAATACAGATGTTGCGCCGATACACCTGATAATTTGTGACGCATATTGGTTTTTTCTTTCGCGTGATTGTCCATACCACGCAACAATGTCTGAAATAGGACACCATGCTGAGAACGATCGGATATTGTGTCTGGATTTCATATACATCGCAAATGTTGCATAACCACCACCGCTGTATCCAATTATATAAATCCGCTTTTTGTCGACATGCATATTTTTTAACGCCCAGTCAATCGCTTCATCTATATCTGAAATTGCAAATTCACTGCAACAAGCCTTGGGTTGGTTATTTACTCCCCTGAAATCAGGAAATATGTAGTTGTAGTTTTTTGTACTGGCTTCAATATCTAACTCAATTGTTTTCAAAGAATCGGCAGTAAAGCTCCATGAATGGAGTTGAACAATTAATGGCGCTGGTTTATCGTTGGTAGATTTGCTAAAATAAAAAACCTGGGTTACACCATCCATTGACGACTTAATACTGTCTTTCTTCAAAAATGTTTTTCGTTGCGTATTGTCTGGTGTTTGCCCATTTATAAAAAAACTTACCAGGCATAGAATAAA
>JBDSOC010000053.1:0-18906 GCA_039915085.1 Chitinophagaceae bacterium | reverse complement strand
CAGCAAAAAACATATTGCAACCCCATCAATATAGACTATGGCTATACGCCCATTCCAAATTTCAGCGAATGGGGCCGTCACCGTGCAACAGCTGATCCTGTAATTGTAAACTATAAAGGAGACTATTATTTGTTTTCTACCAATCAGTGGGGCTATTGGTGGAGCAGTGATATGCTGAACTGGACATTCATTTCAAAAAAATTTCTCCGCCCATGGAACGGCGGCGTTTATGATGAACTTTGTGCACCTGCTATCGGTATTGTTGGCGATACCATGATTGTATTTGGGTCAACTTATCAAAGCAATTTTACTTTATGGATGAGCACCAATCCAAAGGCCAATGAATGGAAACCACTGGTAGATTCTTTTGAAATTGGCGGATGGGATCCGGCATTTTTTACAGATGATGACGGCAAATTATACATGTACAATGGGAGCAGCAACCGTTATCCTTTGTATGGTATAGAACTGGATCGTAAAACATTTAAACCTGTTGGTACCAGAAAAGAAATGTATCTACTGGAGCCGGACAGGTATGGATGGCAGCGCTTTGGAGAATACATGGACAATACTTTTTTAGATCCTTTTATAGAAGGTGCATGGATGACCAAACACAATGGAAAATATTATCTGCAATATGGAGCACCTGGTACAGAATTCAGCGGCTATGCTGATGGTGTTATTGCAGGAACAGGTCCATTGGGACCGTTTATACCGCAATCTGATCCTTTAAGTTTTAAACCGGGTGGGTTTGCAAGAGGAGCAGGGCATGGGGCTACCTTCCAGGACAATCAAAATAATTACTGGCATGTCAGCAGTATAATAGTAACGGTAAAAAATACTTTTGAAAGAAGGCTGGGTATCTGGCCCGCTGGTTTTGATAAAGATGATGTGATGTATTGTAATACCGCATTTGGAGATTACCCGCATTATGGTCCGGCCTCCGGCCCCCCAGCCCGCAAGGGGGGAGCATCCGCGCTGCGGCCCTCGCTTTTACATGATGATGCAAAGAATGCAGCCGGCTTAAAAACGAATGTGCGATCGACGCAAAATGCACCCTCTGCGAATAATAAAGTAACTCCGAAAAGCGGGCCGGGTGCGTTGGGCTCTCCCCCACTGGGGGAGCCGGAGGGGGCCGCTGGTTCTTTCACGGGCTGGATGCTCCTCAATTATAATAAACCGGTACAGGTATCTTCAACACTGGGAAGTTATTATGCCAATTATGCAACAGATGAAAATATAAAAACCTATTGGAGCGCGGCTACCGCCGATAAAGGCGAATGGATACAAACTGATCTGGGAAATTTATCTGCGGTCCATGCCATACAAATCAATTATGCCGACCAGGATGTGGACAGCAACCGTTTGGGTAAATGGCAGAAGCAATTTCACCAGTATAAATTGTATTATTCGGCAGATGGGAAAAAATGGAAAGTGCTGGTCGACAAAAGCAATAATAAAACTGATATACCACATGAATATGCAGCACTTCCGGCACCTGTGCAGGCCCGTTATATCAGGCTTGAAAATATTCATATGCCAACAGGTAAATTTGCCATCAGTGGATTAAGGGTATTTGGAAATGGTAATGGCGCCAGGCCGGATATGGTAAAAGATTTTATTGTATTAAGAACGGAAAAAGATAAACGCAGCGCCTATATAAAGTGGAGACCGGTGAACAATGCATTCGCGTACAATATTTATTATGGCATTGCGCCGGATAAATTGTACAGTTGTATTATGGTACACAGCGCCAACGAATACTGGTTCAAGGCAATGGATAATCAAAAACCCTATTTTTTAACTATAGAAGCGATCAATGAAAACGGGGTATCGGACAGGTCAAAAATTGTAAAAGTTGATTAGTTAATTTGTTGCACGGTTGAAAAGATGAGCCGTTTAAAACAGTATCTTCAACAGGGATAAAAAAATAAACCTTTTTTAAAAGCTACCATTAATATGATTGATATGAAAAATGTATACAGGTGGTTATGTGTGTTGCTTGTTTTTGCCTTATCTGTTACTGCTATTCACGCACAACAGGCCGCTTTCTACAACGATATACAGGCTTTTAAAAAGAAAGATGAAACGCAGTTTCCTGCAAAACATGCTATCTTATTTGTTGGCAGTTCGTCTTTTACCAAATGGACAGATGTACAGGAATATTTCCCGGACTACACAATTATTAACCGGGGTTTTGGCGGATCCTCCCTGCCAGATGTGATCCGTTATACTGATGATGTTATCTTTCCCTATGAGCCCAAACAAATCGTGGTTTATTGCGGTGAAAATGATTTGGCGGCCTCTGATACTGTTACCGCGGCTATGGTAACAGGCCGCTTTAAAACGCTTTTTGGTATGATAAGAAAAAAGCTGGGAGATGTGCCGGTACTGTTTGTTTCGCTTAAACCGAGTCCCAGCCGCGCCCGCCTTTTTCCAAAAATGAAAGAAGTAAATGCACAGATAAAATCATTTCTGCAGAAAAATAAAAAAACCGCGTTTGCCGATGTGTATTCTAAAATGCTGGATTCAAATGGGGAACCTATGAAGGACATTTTTCTCGCAGACAACCTGCACATGAATGCAAAAGGATATGCAATCTGGCAGAAAGTGCTGGCGCCTTTGCTGCTTAAATAAAAACGCTTATCGGCTTTCCTGATAAAAAAATACGGGTCATTAAACACAAAACGGTAGTCTCAAAGACTACCGTTTTGTATTGCTGCACTATAACTAAAGACCCCACAAAAAGTGGGGCCGTAGCACATACTTTTTGTGGTTTCAGAGGTAAGTGCTAGTATGATAAATGACTTGTTATGACGTTATTTTGGCCTGCGTGCATAATCCGGACGATGTTGAATAGGTGATTGCCCGCTCAAAATAATAGTAAACAGAAATTTTGCAAAACGGCTGAGGTTTGAAGAGGGGCGATACACGTTTTTGTGTATCATTGTTTTGTGTACATCGTAGTACATGTTGCTTCTTTCCATTGATATTGGCTTGGTTTAGTTATTAAAGATCATAAATTTAACGCACATCAGCTAATATTATTGCACAATTGTATATATACACCGTAGTTTTTCTATTTCTTAACAAGCTTTTAGTAAGTATCTTGTTAAAACCAAATCCGGCCTTATATGAAAAACACACTCACGTTGTTACTCATACTATTTTTGTGTGCTTCCTGTACAGCACAGGGCGTATTCAGCAACCAGACAAACAATACACTTGAAAAAGTAGTAAAGGATTATCCCAGTCAGTTCAAAAATATTAAGGGCGAACTGCTCTCATCAAGACCTGGATCCTCAGAATATAAATCAACAATAACCATCCCCGGGTCTGTTTCAACTACTATCATACAATCAGCTGCTGCCCACAAACAATCGGTGTGCTGGCAATCTGTTATTTATTCAGGCAAAGAATTTGACCAGGCAAAAAGCCGCTTTGAAGAACTCTTTAACCAGATAAAAAATACTATTATAAAAGCGGAAGGGGAAAAGGCGGTTATCGTAAACGGGATGTATATAGATCCAACAGCAGATAAAACCTTTACCACCATACAATTTGATTTGCTGCCTGCTAGCGGGCTGATGCAAAAAGTAAATATTGATTTACTGCTGCAGAATACCGGCAACCAATGGAAAATTGTTTTAAGCGTGTATGATAATGACCGCAAGGAAGCAGAAGCAATGGTAGTAAAATAGCGGGGATTCGTATACCGCATCTTTTATTAACCTTCATTAACATTAAAGCAACCACCCTTAACCTGCTTTATTAAGCCGGCGGAATAGTTTCGTAGCTGAAAAATTGGCTATGAAAGTATACCTGCTTCTGATAAACATTTTCTTTTCTTCACTGCTAACAGTACATGCCCAGAAAGAGGGCAGTATTAAAGGCATTATAAAAGACACAAGCTCCGGCCTGCCATTAAGCGATGCCACGGTAACAGTGCTGCTTGCCAAAGATTCTTCACTGGTGAGTTTTTCAAGAACCAATAATAACGGGTTTTTCACCATCCGCAATTTGGAAAAAGATGCTTACCGGCTTCTTGTTACCCATGTTGGCTATCTTAATATAACCACGCAATTTGTAATTACCGCAACATTCACCGACATAGATTTTGGTACCCTTATCATTAATAATAAAAGCACTTTATTGCAGGAGGTGACCGTTACACAGGAAAAACCGCCTGTTGTTATACGAAATGATACACTTGAATACAATGCCGGCTCATTCAAAACAAAACCCAATGCAGTGGTAGAAGATCTGCTGAAAAAATTACCCGGCATACAAGTAGATAAGGATGGAAAAGTAAAATCAAATGGTGAGGAAGTAAAAAGGGTATTGGTTGATGGAAAAGAGTTTTTTGGCAATGATCCAAAAATGGCAACAAAAAATTTACCCGCTGACGCAATTGATAAGGTGCAGGTGTTTGACAGAAAATCTGATCAGTCGCGGTTTACCGGCTTTGATGATGGTAACAGTGAGAAAACCATCAACCTTACCATAAAATCAGATAAGAAGAACGGTGTTTTTGGAAAAGCCACAGCTGGTGCCGGTGATAAAGGTTTGTACCAGGGCAATTTTAATGTAAACAGTTTTAGTGGAGAAAGACAGTTCTCAGCTATTGGCATGCTTAACAATACAAATAAGCAGGGCTTTTCTTTTATGGATATTTTAAATTTTACCGGAGGCTTGCCCGGTGCCGGCGGACGCGGTGGTGGTATGCAGGCTGATATGAACAGCATGGGCTTGCCCATACAGGGGGCTAATAATAACCAGGGTATTACAACCACAAAGGCTGGTGGACTCAATTACAACAATAGCTGGCAAAAAAACCTGGATGTAATGAGCAGCTACTTTTATAACCGTTTGCAAACCGATAAAACTGAAAAAGCATACCAGCAATGGTTGTTGCCCGGAAATAATTTTAATACAACAAAAGATAATAATTCTGCCAATACAAATGAAAGTCACAGAATTAATATCAGCGGAGATTATAAAATTGATTCCACCAATTCTTTAAAACTTACATCATCCGTTAACCTGCAGCAGTCTCAATATAATATAAACAGCAACTATAATTCAACGGCAACAGCAGGTAACCTTTTAAACGACGGGTATGCAAATTTATTTACAGCAGGTAAAGGTTATAACTGGAACAATAGTGCGTTGTTCCGCCACAGGTTTGCCAAAAAAGGAAGAACATTTTCGGCCAACCTTTCTGTCAACCTGAATAATACCAAGAGTAACGGCGGCCTGCAATCGTTGAATAATTACTACTTGCCAGATGGTAGCCTGCAGCAAAGTGATACTATAAACCAGGTAAACAACCAGTATAATGACAGCAGGAGTTATGGAGCGGTGTTATCTTATACAGAGCCCCTGTCAAAAAAATCATTGCTCGAGTTCAATTATAATTTTAATGCCACCCGAAGTACTTCCGATAAAAGAACTTTTGATTTTGATAAACCAAGCGGAAAATATGCGGCGTTAAATGACGCGCTATCCAATAATTTTTTAAGTGATTATATCTATCACAGGCCTACCATTAACTGGCGCAACCAGCAAAAGAAATATAATTTTGCTATTGGTGCCGCAGTGCAGCAGGCCGCACTTAACAGTAAGTTTCATATAATGGCAAAAGACAGTGCAATTGAACGTTCCTTTGTAAATTTTTTACCCAATGCCAATATGCAATATAAAGTCAGCCAGTATAAAAATATACGGGTTTTCTACAATACATTTACCCGCCAGCCTTCTGTAACCCAGTTGCAGCCGTTAACAGATAATAGTGATCCACTTAACATAAAAATTGGTAATCCCGGATTGAAGCAGGAATATTATCACCGCTTGCAAGCTGAGTATATATCATTTGATCCTTACCGGCACACCAGCTTTTTTGCTGGATTAACAGGGGGTCTTACAGGCAATAAAATTGTAAATGCTGATCAGCTTGGAGCGCAGGGGCAGCGTATTACACAGCCGGTAAATGTAAACGGTGCCTATAATGTAAGCATGAATACATCATGGGGATTTCCCGTAAAAAAAATAAAAAGCAAGTTAAACCTCAACAGCGCCTTATCTCAAAGTCATAATATAGGATTTGTAAATACGCTGAAAAATAATATTAATGCATGGAATGCATCACAGGAAATTGTCTGGAATTATAATTATAAAGAATTGCTGGATTTGAGCGCCGGAGCAGAAGTTATATACAATGATGTTAAGTATTCATTGCAAAACCAGCAAAATCTGCAATACTGGAGCCAGCACTATACCTTTGAAATAAACCTCTACCTGCCCAAAGGATTTAGCTTTGCCAGCGATGTGGATTATACAACAAGAAGCGGTCTTACGCAAGGGTATAACCTGCATGCTGTTTTATGGAATGCAGGCATTGCAAAACAGGTATTTAAAAACAAAAAGGGAGAATTCCGTCTCCAGGTGTATGATATATTGAGTCAGAACGTTGGTGTTAGCCGCAACAATAACCAAAATTACATTGAGGATCTGTCTTATAACGTACTCAAACGTTTCTGGCAATTAAGCTTCACCTATAATATAAGCCGTTTTGCAGGTAAGAATATTGCTGCGCAGGGGAGTAAGGGCAGCAATATCCAGGTAATCCGGCAGTAAAGAAAGCAGTAATGAAGATTATGCAAACAGGTCTGCATTAATTCATTCAATATACCGGGCCAGCTTCTCAAGTGTTTCTATGGTGCCTGCTTCATTATCTGCTGGTTTAATGCCTGGCGGAATATTTTTGAATAAGAAAGTAGCACTCGTTTTATTATCTTTTGGCTCCAGTGTAATATCCATTATCATTTCTCCTGCAAAATTTTTATCTGGAGAATCAAAGGTTATGGCTTCAACTATTTTATTATGAGGCACAAGCTCAACGAACCGCGCTGTAAACCTGTCTTCTTTTTCAGCGGTTTTGCCCTTTGATTCTTTTTCCGATTGCGGGTAATACAGTGTGGTACCCACCACCCACGGTTGGGTTGAAACTATGTATTTTGCCTGTCATTTCTCCGGAAGCAAGCCAAATCTCCAGTGCCGCCGGATCAATGAAAGCTTTATCAAGCACTTCCGGGCTTGCTTTTATTGTACCAGCATTTGTATGATGACGGGTTATGCCAAAAAAAATCAGGAAATGAATTCCTGATTTTCTAAAAGATTGTATTACTAAGCGGTTCTTAATTATTGTGTACGGCTCCGCCACCACCATCCCTTGTAATAATTCTTATCTGCGGTCCGCCATTACCACTGCCCGGGCCAAAGGCTTCATCCATCATTTTTTGAAACGCTGGCCGGGTAATTTTTTTAGCCCCGGACGGTGCTTTTACCAATTGTTTGCCAGTACCTGTTACTATATCAAGCGCTGTAAATACTATCCAGCTTTCGCCAATATCCAGTTTAAGGATTAATCCCGGCAAGCCACCGAACTGTTCCGGTCCGCTGGGTGTACTGATTTCTTCCGTGTACCACGCAACTATATTATCGCCCTGGCGATTTTTAGTAGTGGCTTTTTTACAATGATATCCTTTGATATTCATTGTATCATCAGCCAGTTTCCAGGCTAATTTTTTAAGAGTGTCTTCAATAATATATTTTTTAGGGCCCAGTTCTCTCAGCTCTACTATTTTTTCTGTTGCATAATTTTTATAGGTTTCATTATTACCACCGCCCATGCGAAAATTGATGCGGTTGCCATCCTCTCCGGCATGATCACGTATATCTTCTTCGTCGGGTAAGGATGAAAAAATTGATTCGTCTGCAGCAAATAATAATTGTTGTTTACCTGTATTGAACTCGGGAATCATGGCTTTCATGTTCTCATTTTCAGGTGGCAATCTTTTGTGCATATTGGTTTTTCGTTCGTAAACAATCTTTCCTTCTTTTACCTGTGCTATTACCAGCTGAAAACAAAGGCCGGCAATAATAGTAATGAGTATTTTTTTCATAATTAAATTATTTTCTCAAATTTATTAACCTCCGCTTCCAAAGCAGGTTAATATGGCTTGCTTTAATGTTAATTAAGGTTAATGCCACCACAGGCAGGTAAAATAAATAAATACATTTGCACTGCCGGGCGTAAGAAAGTCCTGCATGCAGAATGACACGTAAGCTAAGAGTGCCTCTTTTTTTTATGGTGATTACGATACTTATAATCAGCACCTTCCAGGTGTACTGGTTGCGCAAGAACTACCTGGAGGAAAAGCATCTTTTCAATGTACGTACCAATATACTTTTCCGGGAAACCATTATGCGGTTACAGGCTTCCAAACTTCATCTTGATTCCAATATACATATTCGTGTAGAAGACAAGCAGGGTATTATAAGTATGACCAATATTTTGCAGGAAAGAATCAGGGACTCTGCACGTAACAGGGTGCCACAGACTTCAATGGTAATTACAATGAACCATGGAGACAGGCCTTCGCCACCTGATTCAAACATGAGATACCAGTTCAGGAGAACCCTATCCGGCGATGGTCCTGTTTTTGATTTTTTAAGGGGCGTTGATTCACTGCATGATTCAATAACCGTTAAAGAAATTACAGACAATTATCGCCTGGCTCTTTTAAAACAAAACATTCAATTGCCTTTTACTGTGGGTATTGCAGACACCAATGCAGTAAGGCAGAGAGTGCTGCCTGAGATGGAAGGCAATACAGTAGAAGTAGGGTTTATAAAACCACGGGTGTATCAACTGAATTTTATGAACAGCAACTGGCATGTGCTGAAGCAAATGTGGCAGCCAATATTGATTTCACTTTTGCTGGTAGGGGTTACCATTGCATCTTTTCTTCTATTGTACCGCAACTTAATAAAACAGCAAAAACTTACGCAAATAAAAAATGATTTCATCAGCAATATAACCCATGAATTAAAAACGCCTATTGCAACCGTTTGTGTTGCAATAGAAGCCTTGAAAAATTTCAATGCATTGCATGATCCGCAGCGTACAAAAGAATACCTGGATATATCCGGTAATGAAATGCAGCGCCTGGGACTGTTGGTAGATAAGGTATTAAAACTGTCGCTGTATGAAAACAGCCAGATTGCCTTGCAGAAAGAAGAATTTGATCTGGCCGGTCTTGCAAAAGAAGTGGCAGCCTCTATGAAATTACAATTTGATAAACAACAGGCAGTTGTAAGTATATCAACCAGCGGTGAAAATTTTAGTATAGTGGCAGACAGGTTGCACCTGACCAGTGTGTTATATAACCTGCTGGATAACGCGCTGAAGTATAGCAATGAAAATCCTGTAATCAACGTTCACATCATTGACCACACAAAATATATAGAATTGTCAGTAGCTGATAATGGTATTGGTATTGCTAATGAATACCGGTATAAAGTATTTGAACAGTTTTTTCGTGTGCCGGGCGGCGACAGGCACAATATAAAAGGGTATGGGCTGGGCCTGAGTTATGTAAATCATATTGTGCAGCGCCATCATGGTTTTATAGAAGTAAAAAGTAAATTGGGAGAAGGCAGTACCTTTTCAGTTAATCTTCCTTTTAAAGAAGCACCTGTAATTGATTATGGCAACGGTCGAAAAATCGGGAAAATAGATCTTAAATCAGGCAAATCATGAGTATTAAGATTTTATATGCAGAAGATGAAGTTTTCCTGGGTAAAATTGTAAAGGAAAGCCTGCAAAGCCGTGGTTTTTCTGTGTATATGGAAACTGATGGCGCAAAAGCTTTTGCATTATTTAAAGAAGTACAGCCCGATGTATGCGTGCTGGATGTAATGCTGCCCAATAAAGATGGTTTTGAAATTGCAGCGGAGATACGGTCTGTAAATACGCAGGTACCCATTTTATTTCTTACCGCTAAAACACAGACTGGCGATGTGGTAAAAGGATTTACACTTGGGGGAAACGATTATATACGCAAACCTTTTAGTATGGAGGAACTGATAGTACGTATTGAAAATGTGTTGCGTAAAAAAGAAGGTAAACCCGTTGCTGTTTCTGCTGATACGGTACAACTGGGCAGATATTATTTTTATACAAATAGACAATTGCTGGTAAAAGATAAAGAAGAAAAAAAACTATCCTACCGCGAAAGTGAATTGCTTAAAATTTTATATGAGAACCGGGATGGAATTATAGATCGTAAAAATATTCTTAACCTTCTCTGGGGAAATGATTCGTTTTTTAACAGCCGTAACCTGGACGTGTATATTAATAAAATACGCGGCTATATCAAAGAAGATGACAGTCTTGAAATTTTAACCATAAAGGGAATCGGCTATAGGTTTGTTATAGGGTAAATGTATGGATCATGGTTCTCTGCAGAGTTCTTCCGGCGTTTTCAATTTTCAGGATGTTTCAGGCACCTGAATAACCGAAGACTTTAAGGCATTGGTATTGGGTTTCTACCGCAAATAACACGTTCAATAAAAAACCCGGATGGCTTATCCGGGTTTACATTTTTATATTGTTCTTATTTCCGATGCGCTAGTTTTCTTACTGGTAAAATAATTCCAGATCCACATAATGGTAAATGTTGGAATGAAATCTGTGCCGGGAAGAATTTCTTCCGTAAAATTAAACAGGGCGCCTTTCCAGCTGCCAAACATGGCATAGAAAATAATGGCCGAAACGGGTGCAAATACAATATCCCCCAATTCACCCAGGCCCGGTATGGCATAAGTGGCATAGCCCAAAACATCCATAATGATGCAGAACGCTAAAGAAGGTTGTTGTTTGTTCATGATTTCTTAAAATTTACAGTTATTGATCAAACTACGCACCAATTTTTTTGGCTGTAATAATGACGTGGATTTGACCTTTAAAGTTGTATGATTAACGGGTGTGTTTAGTTTTCCTGGCTAAATTTAAGATAGACGCCATTGCTCCAGCCAAAACCATCCTGGTTGGGGTATTCGCCACCACCCGCTTTAGTAAGGGTGTCTGTAACGTCATACTTTTCCATCATTTTACCTGTGGCTGCATAAACTTTTTCATTAGCAGCCATCCAGCGGTTTTTAATTTCACCGGCCAGCGTATGGTGCCCGTAATTTTTTAGCCCCCTGTATGTCATCCACTGAAGGGGTGCCCACCCATTTGGCAAATCCCATTGTTGTCCGGTATCATTTAGCGTTGTTACAACGCCACCCTGCAGCAAAAATTTTCCGGCTATAATTTTTGCTACTGCAGCTGCCTGCTGTTTACCGGCAACAGAAAAAAACAAAGGATAGGCAGCTGCAATCGTAAACTGGTTGGTTTGGGTCTGTTCAATAAAATGATAATCAAAATAAAATCCATTGGTTTCGTTCCAGCAATGTTTTTGTATGGCGGTTTTTCTATTAATAATTTTTTGAGCGAATGAATCAACAAGAATGTTTTCTTTTTTGAGTGCATAAATTTTCTGCAGTACTTCTTCTGTGTGCAGTAACAAACAATTGAGATCAACCGGAATCAAATGAGCCGCCTGGATAGTAGCCATATCTTTACCGTCTTTAAACCACCGGCTGCTGAAATCCCAGCCAGATTCACAGGCTGCGCGGATATGCCGGTGAGCAAGTTCTTTATCGTTAGATTTTTCCGCTGCATGACTGTCTTCTCTGTACGCTTCTGGTCTTGCGGTATCCTTATCGTCCCAATAACGGTTCATTATACTTCCATCGCCGAGTCTTACTACATGGCGGTGATCTTCACCGGGTGCAACGAAGCTTTCCCCATCCATCCAGAAAGCATATTCCTTTTCTATCTGCGCTTTGTATTTTAATAAAATATCTTCTCCTTTTTCTTCCGCCAGCAGTTCTACCATTAAAGTAAAAAAAGGAGGTTGCGAACGGCTCAGGTAATAAGTTCTGTTTCCATTGGGAATAAAGCCGAATGTATCAATGAGATAAGCAAAATTATCAATCATGTTTTGCATGATATCAATCCGTTTGCTTACCTGCAGGCCAAGCATGGTAAAATAACTGTCCCAATAATATATTTCCCGGAAACGCCCCCCGGGAACAATATAAGGAAATGGCAAGTGTACCAGGCTTCCGCCATGAGCAACTGCTGGTTGCCGGGTTAATTCATTCCAGAGTTCTTCCAGGTGCTGCAGAATAGGTTTGTTGGCAGACCGGTAAGCGCTGGTACTATCAACCGGCAATATAAAATTGGCATTTACAAATTCTTTTAAATTAAACGCCGGCAATTCTTTTTCCTTTTCATAAGCTTTTAGAATTGAAACAGGATCACCTTTTGGTATACAATCAACAAAAAATTTAGAATCGGGAAAAACTTTTTTTTGCTGTACATCTCTGTACAATCCGCCCAGTGTTTCAATAAAATATATTTCCTGCTCCGCCATATATTTAAATAATAGGGTCCTGAAATTTTTGCACTGTTATTGCCGCTTTAGATTGTAACCGCCGGAACATAAACAGGCACACAATAAGAATGCTTATTGGTATCAGGGAAAAATAGAAGGCATGCTGACCACCCGTTTTATCTGCATCAAAAACCCGCCCCATAATTAAAGAACCCGTAGTACCACCCAATGCGGAAAAAATAATTATGAGTCCGGACATTAATCCGTGTTTGGGTTTAGGTAAAGATGTTAAAATAGCAGAATTAATAGAGGGATACACCGGTGCAAGAAATATACCAATCAGCGGAAACATAAAGGCAGCCAGTGGCGCATCACCCCAGCCGGTATATGTTTTGCCAACAGCATCTTTTGCCAATGGCAATGCGATGCATATTAAAATAGCAGACAATAACAGACAGCCAATCAATACATAAAACCAGTTGAACCTTTTTAATACAATACCGGCAAGAAACCGGCCCACTGCTGTAGAACCAGCCAGAATGCTGCTCATCTGGATACTAAGTGCTGCGGGCAGCATCAATACCTTATTATTAAAAGTGGGTAAAAAATTTTGAATACTTTGTTCAATTAATACATAAAAGAATGCAGAAGCAATAAATGCCAGCACAATTGGTTTAAACATTAATGTAAACATATCGCCAAACTCTTTAGCCAATGGTTTGCTCTCTGATTTGGCAGATGACTCATCCAGTTTGGCACCTGCCAGTAAAACAACAGCCAGCAACGAAAGGCCACCCAGTAAATAAAAAGCGTTTAACCATGAAGTGGATTGAGGGTTTGCATTATCAACAAATGAACTGAAATAAAAATATAGCGTAAGATTGCCAATCATAAAAAATGATTCGATGAAATTCATCAGGCTGATATGTTCTTTTGCATCTTTTGTTATAATACCAATAATGCTGTATACCGACATTTTAATTAATGCAAAGCAGGAACCTATTGCTACAAATAATAATTTGACCGCAAAAAACCCGGGTGTATTCGGGATAATAAAACACACAATGGCAATAACCCCCAGTGATGCCATCATGGCTTTTTTATAGCCAAATCTTGTAATGTAAGAAGACACCAGGAAAGAAACGAAGGCAATGCTCAGATCCTTGCAGGGGTCAATCCATGATGCAGCACTTTTAGAAACCCCAAAGCTATTCTGAACATTTAAAATAGCTACGCCGGAGCTGTTCAGTAAAATGGCAAATACATAATAATTAATAAAAAGGGATAATTTAATTCTCCAGTTTTGCATTCGTTGGTTTTTAGGCAATAGATTATTTATTGACCCGGATAAAGGTAGATAGAAATTACAATCAGCTTACCTGATAAATAGCCGGGTATTATAACTCAATTAATGAATGCTTACTGGTGATTATTGAGTTAACCGAAACCAAACAACCGGAGTTTTTAAAACTCCGGTTGTTTAATTATAAAAGGATGATTGATTTATTTATGACATACCGGAAAGCTGGCCATGTGCGCCGGACTCTCCTCCGCCGGGGGGGGCCGCCAAATACATCTTTAATATATTTTCCAGCTCTTCTAACCTGAAAGGTTTTGAAATATAATCGTTCATGCCGGCTTCCATGCACCTGTCGCGGTCTTCCTTCATTGCATCTGCAGTAAGCGCTATAACGGGTATTTTACAAATGGGGTGCGGTAAAAGACGCAACTGCGCGGTAGCAGAGAAGCCATCCATTTCCGGCATATTTATGTCCATAAAAATCAGATCCGGTACAGTATCAGCCAGCATTGCTATCGCTTTTTTACCATTGGTGGCCTGTAAAACATGAAGCCCCATTTTTCCCAATATTTCAGATATCAGCAGCATGTTAACAGGTTCATCTTCTACTACAAGAATAGTAGCCGATTGCTTCATTTTTTCTATTGTTGGTTTTTTAAACTGTACCACTTCTTCTATGGCTTGTTTGCTGAACAAAGCCGAAAGCATTTTATCAAGCGCCTGTAATTTTATGGGCTTTGATAATAGTTTTATAATCCCCCGTCGTTCTGCCTGGTAACCTTCCATGTTTTTTTCTAAAGAAGACAGCATCACTACCACCGGGTTAAATGTATTGGTTGATTTGGCTGCTATCTGGTTGGCTAACATAAGGCCATCCATTTCAGGCATTTGATAATCTGTAATAACCAGGTCAAAAGCTGGTTTACCTGTATCCGATAAATATTGCAGGGCCTCAGCCCCACTGGAAGCAAGCGTGCAATTTATCTGCAGGTAATCAAAAATGCCTTTCATCAGGTGACGGTTGGTTTCATTGTCATCTACCACCAGTACATGCTGCAGCAAAGGTTTAATAGCTGGTTTTATCAGCGGTTGCTCATCAATTACTTCCAGCGTAAGCTGTAATGTAAACACACTACCGCGATCAATCTGGCTGGCAACAGTAAGTGTGCCACCCATTAATTCTGCCAGGCTTTTTGAAATGGTTAATCCAAGACCGGTACCGCCATATTTCCTTGTAGTGGATGAATCTGCCTGTGTAAACCCTTCAAAAATCTTATTTATTTTTTCAGGGGCGATACCAATACCGGAATCTTTTACTGTGATACCGATACCTACATATTTTTTATTATCCCTGTCATATTTAGCAGTGGTTTGTTTTAATTCAATAAAAATTTCTCCTTTTTCTGTAAACTTAATGGCATTGCCCAGCAGGTTTACCAGTATCTGCCGGATGCGCACAGAGTCGCCGTTGATCACAGAAGGCAATCCAGGGTCTGACCAGAAAAGTACTTCTAACTTTTTTTCATGCGCTTTTACATTCAGCAAATCAATGGCTTCTTCTATCAGCTCATTAAGCTGGAAAGTGGTATTATCTATAAATAATTTACCCGCTTCAATTTTAGAGAAATCAAGGATATCATTAATTATACCCAGCAGGCCATGGGCCGATTTTTTTACGTTTTGCAGGTAACCGCGCTGTGCTTTTTGTAAATCTGTGGTAAGCACCAGGTCGGTAAAACCAATAATGCCGTTCATGGGTGTACGCAGTTCATGGCTCATATTGGCCATAAATTCACTCTTGGCGCGGCTGGCTTTTTCCGCTATTTCTTTAGCATGTAAAATTTCATGCTGCAGATCACGCTGTTCTATGGATGCAGCCAGTGTTGCGGCAAAAGAATGCAGAATGGTAAACTCTGTAGCCGTCCATTGTCTTTCAGATTTAGATTCTTTAATAGCAATATGCCCCCATAAAAGAGTTTTTACAAAAATGGGAATAAGGACTATTGATTTTACATTTTTTTGACAGTAAGATTTTTTTAATTCCTCATCCGTTAATTCATTTACCAGGGATGCGTAAATTTCATTCCGCCGCAATGTTTGCAGAGCTGTTGATGTGGCTGAGAAAGGAAATGATATCTCCTGCCCGCTGCCTTCTGTTGCTGAACCTGTTGTGTTCCAGGAGGCAATCTTTTGTATGGTAATTTCGCCGGCTGCTTTATACAGGTTTTTATAAACGCTGATGATATCTACCTGCATCTTTACCCCCAGCAGAAAGAGGCCTTCTCCAAGGGCTTCTTCAAGATTTTTATTGCTTATCAGTTGATGGGTGGCTTCCGAGACAGCCTGCAGCAACTGATCTTTTTTTCTAAGATCGCCCTCTACCTGTTTTAACCCGGTGATATTATGCGAAAAGCCCAGTAACCCCCATATTTTTCCTTTTTCATCATACAGCGGCACTTTGGTGGTACTGAAATAATGCTGTACACCGTTATGAATATTCATTTCTTCCGGAACATACTTAGCTTTTCCGGTTTTAATTACTTCGTCATCATCTGCCCAGAAACCGCGTACGCCTTTTGCGGGATCGCCTTTCACTGCAATCTCAGCAAACCCCAAATCAATATCATCTTTGCCTAATATTTGTTCGATTGTAAGTTGCAGAGAATTGGCATACGCTTTATTGGCCATTAAGAAACGATGGTTGCTGTCTTTAATAAATATCCAGTCTGGTGTGGCATCAATAACAGTTTTTAGCAGTTGTTCAGATTGTCTTACTTCAGACAGTAAATGTTCTTTTTGTGCTTCCGCTTTTTTAATATCAGTAATGTTGTGTGCAAAGCCAAGCACGCCCCATATTTTGCCTTCATCATTTCTCAGGGGTGCTTTTACAATACTGAAATAATGTAATTCGCCATTCATATAAGCAGTTTCTTCTGCAATATGTTTTATTCGGCCAGTATTAATAACATCATAATCATCCTGCCAGAAACCACGGATACTTTTTGTTGTGTTTCCTTTTACCTGCTCTTCAGTAAAACCAAGTTCTATATCGTTTTTGCCAATTATATCTTCCGGGGTAAGGTGTACAAGACCTGCGTATGCCTTGTTTACCATTAAATGCCGGTAACTGGTATCTTTTATAAAAATAAGATCCGGTGTAGCGTCAATTACTGATCGCAGTAATTCTTCAGACTTCTTCATTTCTGCCAGCAACATGTTTTTTTGTGCCTCTGTTTTTTTCCGCTCTGTAATATTGCGCGATGTGCAGATAAGTTTGCTTACTTCTTCCTTTTCTTTTACCGGTTTTATTATACTTTCAAGCCATATATGGCTGCCATTTTTATGCAGCATGCGGTAGCGCAATAAAAGCATGGATGAATTATGCACAGAGACGGTATCATCACTACTGGTAAACTTGCTGTGATCTTCAGGATGCACAAACTCCATGATATTTTTACCGGTAACTTCATCGGCAGTATAGCCCAATACGGTTTGTACAGAAGGTGAAATGTATTCAATGACTGCCGTTGGCGAATGAACGCTGATAATATCTTCAGAATGCTCTGCCAGCAAACGGTATTGCTGTTCACTTTTCAAAAGCGCCTGCTCTGCTTCTTTGTGCATGGTGATATCCTGTGCAATACCAAAGCGGAACTGCTCATTCATTTGTCTTCCCTTTGTAAAAAGATAACGGATTTGCCCTTGTTTGGTAGTGATACGGTAAGAAAAAGAAGATTCGTAATTTTTATCATGTTTATTTCTCAGGATTTTTTCCGTTTCTGCCGCTACATGAAGAATATCTTCCGGTACTACATAATTGCATACAAAATCTTCCATTGAAATAATATCAGGGTCTTTATCAGTGAGTCCTATCAATGCTTTCATTTCCGCACTCATAATAAACTCTCTTGTCTCCATGTTGTATTTCCAGGAACCCATGCGGGCATAACCCATAGCATAAGACAAGGTTTGAATGGCCTCCTCTTTGCTTTGCTGCGCCTGTATTTTATCTGAAACATCAAGACCAATACCCTGTATTTCTGTTACTGTACCATCATCATTAAATAATGCAATAAATTCCCATTCTGTCCACAAATATTTTTTATTTTTTTTGATGGGCTTGCGTATAAGTATCCGGAAAATTTCGCCGGGGTTTTGCCAGCATTGTTCTGCTATTTCTGTACAGCGTTGTATATCTTTTGGAAAGATGGTATTATAGAAAGGCGTATGGATGAGCTCATCAAGATCATAACCAAATGTTTTTAAAAACTCGGGGTTGGCAAAAGTAAAATTACCCTGCAGGTTAAAGCGTATAACATAATTGGTTTGAGAATTTAGAATGGAGGACAAGTATTTTTTTTCATGCTGCAATTCAACTTTTGCCAGCTGTAAACGGTTTAAACTATTCTTATTGCTGCGGAGCAGGGGCTCTATTACAAGTATGGTTAAGCAGGTCAGTCCAATTAGCAGGGAAATAATCTTTCCGGTATTTATTTTTTCTATTCTTTTTTCTTTTTCAATTACCTGTGGAATATATTCATGGGTGATTGCATCCAGTGATGCAAGCAGGCTTTTTTGCTGAACACGTATTTGATTTGTATACAGCGTATTGCTGGTAACCAATAGTGATTGATCTGCATCAGCTATTTCCTTACCAGTGCTGATAATAGCATTTGCATGCATATCCGCATCGCTGCACAATTGCCTTACAACCGCGTTTTTGGGAAACCCCTGCTCATTTATTTTGGTTAATAAAATATGGTGCTGCTCTTCAAAAATAGCAAGCGCTTTTTGAAGGTTTTGATGGGTTGCTGCGGAAGCGGGTACTGTAAGGCTGGTATTTAGTAATAAGAGCAAAGCGTTATTTGAAATGTGCTCGCCGCCGATGCGCTGGTTGTCTGCCAGGCTGACTATTTCCGCCAGGTGTTTATTTTCCTTTGATGATGTATACAGCTTATACCAGGCAAATAAATTAAACAGGAAAGCTACCGTAATAATTATAACAGCAATACGGATTAGTTTTCTAAAGTAAAAAGGGTTCATTTTCAATACAAATAGAATTACTTGACATAACAACAAAACAGGTTATATTATTGGCCATTAGGTAGTTATTTAAATGAGGCTAAGTGTTTGCATGTATATCAAATGAAGTGTAGATCCGGGGGCTTAAGGAGAATTCATACAATGTTTAATAACCTGTTGCCGTACAGTGGGATTTTTTTATACTCTGAGGTGCCAGTTGCCAGGGTTTACACTACAGGCCCGGTCTGGCCCTGACCGCATCACAATAAAATAAATAAAAAAGGCTTTTCGATC
>JBDSOC010000017.1:0-15619 GCA_039915085.1 Chitinophagaceae bacterium | reverse complement strand
TTTTTTATGCCCACCCCCACCGGAGGTATCCATTTCTGCCATGGCTCAAATTTTTTAGTTATAAATAATTATGTACTCTTTTTAGGAAGTTTAGACAATTCTGATCCTGCAGGCACACCTTCAGGATTGGTAACCATCTGAAATTTCAACAGGTCATTCTTTTTAAATGCATTCAGTACACCTTGAAAAGATGGATATTTTGCCTCGTTATCGCCTTTTACCAGTAATTGCAGCTTCTTTCCTTCAAAAGCTACTTTGGCTGCTGCTAACCAATCTGTTAATTGATTGTTCAGCGTGTCTGTAACCGGTATACCATCCTGTCTCACCTTACTGATATCATCTTTTGGTGTACTCAGCAAACCTCCCAATTGAGAAAAAGGAACGCCTACATAGGAACCTGATCTCGCAAAAGCATTTTTCTGCGCATCCGTAAGGTTAAGTGATTTTGACGTGCTGATAGCTGAAATAATTTCTTTTTTTTCAGCTGTATTTTTATCAGATATTGAAAGAAATATTTTGCCATCTTTATCCATGGTAATTAAAACAACATCATTTTCCGGAGCAGCGTTGTGCGAAACAGAATTAGGTGTGGTCACCTTAAGCGCCTCGGAAGGTTTAAATTTTGTTGTTAATATAAAGAAAGACAGTAACAGAAATGCCACATCGCACATAGCGGTCATATCTATTGCAGTACTCTTTCGTGCTACTTTAACTTTTGGCATGATATATTAATTAATTCACTTATTAGATTCAAAACCTGCCAGATTCCATAACATTATTTGTTATGCAAAATTAAAATGCCTGCTGCTTATTTGTATAAGGAAGCAAAGCTTTGCGTTAATGTAAAACCACTTTCATCAATGCCGTATGTAATGCCGTCAATTTTTGTAGTAAACACGTTATACATAATAATTGCTACAGCAGAAGTACCGATACCCAAAGCGGTATTATACAATGCTTCAGAGATACCCTGAGACAGTTTAGCAGCGGCTTCACCACCACCTTCAGCACCCAGTGCCGAGAAAGATCTGATCATACCCATTACCGTTCCAAGCAGTCCCAACAGGGTAGCTACTGACGCAATGGTAGAAAGGAATACCAGGTTTTTTTCCAGCATAGGCAGTTCAAGCGCTGTTGCTTCTTCCACTTCTTTCTGGATAGATAATACCTTTTGTTCTGTGTCAAGCTGTGTGTCACTGATTAATTCTTTGTACTTACGCAGACCTGCTTTCATTACATTACCAACAGAACCTTTTTGTTTGTCGCATTCTGCCAGCGCAGCATCTACATTCCTGTTGGCAAGGTGATATTGCACTTTGCGGATAAATTCAGCATTGTTGCCTGTACCACTTGCTTTTGAAACAGTCATGAAACGTTCAATTACAAAAGTCAATACAGTTAAAAAACATCCGAGAAGAACAGGCACGATGATACCACCCTGGTACATTTTTGAAAAAGTACCAATTGCACCATCACGGTCGGGCCAGAAGCCGCCATTTGCTTTGCCGGTTGTAAAATTATCCGGGCTGCCAATAATAAAGCGCCAGATAACGTAGCCGATAATAATACAGAAAAGAGGGGCCATCCAGGAAATTGCATTACTGGATCTTTTTGGTTGCACAGATGAAGTGGAAGCTTTAGCTGCAGTTGGTCTTGTTTCTGCCATGATCGTTTGTTTTTAGTGTTTTAGTAATTTTAATTAACCAGTAGTGTGTTTTAAAGACACAATTCTACTGAAAAAAATTTTTAAAAAATCAGATTAGGAAAGATAAATATTTTACAGGGCTCACAAGATAAGTATTTTCTGTTTTCCCTAAACCGGGTTTATCCACAATGCCCGGATTATATGGTATTGGATGAAAATGTTAAGATAAAGGAATTCCATGTAAAAATACTTTTCCTCTTAAATAAAAATTTCTCATTTCCTGTATCAGGGCAAATGCTTGCTATTATCTTTTAGTTAATTTCACCGCCAAATAATTTATTTACATGCATATTCCTACGCTTGATCTCAGGAACCTGGTAATGCTGGCTTTACTGGCAATAATGGTTCCTGCTTTATCACAGGACAGAAAACCCAATACACCCGCTTTACCTGTTACTGGTACTGCAATGCCTGTTATTCCAGGTTTCCCCAACATGTCTAAATCCGGCCCCAAACCATATAAAGAAATAATAACAGACAAGGCCATCACTAAAAAAGGTTTGTTTACTATTCATAAAGTAGAAGACAAATGGTATTTTGAAATTGCTGATTCATTACTGGGCAGGGATATTTTAATTGTAAACCGTTTGTCTAAAGCGGCCGCGGGTATGCGTAATTTCTTTTTTGGCTATGCCGGGGACCAGATTGGCAATAACGTTGTAAGCTTTGAGAAAGGCCCCAACAATAAAATTTTTCTTAAGAAAATTTCTTTTGATGAATTGTCAAAAGACAGCATGCAACCCATGTACCGTGCTGTTATGAATTCAAATATCCAGCCTATCGTTGCCGCATTTGACATTGCCGCCTTCAATAAAGATTCCACCGGCACTATAATTGAAATGACCAATTATATCAATACTGATAATGACATTTTAAATTTTGCATCCAACCTTAAAACACTTTTCCAGGTGGGCGGTCAGCAAACCGATAAATCATATATCGTTTCCGTAAAGACTTACCCGCTTAACATAGAAATTAAAACAGTAAAAACCTATAACAAAAGCAGCGGTGGCGGCTTTGGCGCTCCTACCCCGCTGCCTTTTGCATCTACCAGCGGGGGTCAGTTACTGACAATGGAATTGAACAGTTCGCTTTTATTGCTTCCTAAGACAACTATGCCACAGCGTTTCTTTGATCCGCGTGTTGGATATTTTGCCAGGGGTTACACTGATTTTGACGTAAATCCGCAAGGAGTAAAAGAAGTTACCATGGTGGTAAGATGGAAGCTGGAACCAAAAGATGAAGACATGGAGAAATATAAGCGTGGTGAACTGGTAGAACCCAAAAAACCAATTATTTACTATATCGATCCGGCTACCCCCAAAAAATGGGTGCCCTTTTTAATGCAGGGTGTAAACGACTGGCAGGTAGCTTTTGAAAAAGCTGGTTTTAAAAATGCCATCATGGCTAAAATGGCCCCTACTGCACAAGAAGACAGTACCTGGAGTCTTGAGGATGCCAGGTTCTCCGCTATTGTATATAAACCTTCTGATATTGCCAATGCCAGCGGCCCCAATGTACATGATCCCCGCAGCGGTGAAATACTGGAAAGCCATATTAACTGGTATCACAACGTAATGAACCTGCTGAGAAACTGGTATTTTATTCAATGCGCCCCTACTGATCCGCGTGCGCGCAAAATGCAGTTTGATGATGAGCTGATGGGGCAGCTGATTCGTTTTGTATCTTCTCACGAAGTAGGCCATACACTGGGTCTGCGCCATAATTTTGGTTCCAGTTCTACGGTGCCGGTTGAAAAGCTGCGCGATAAAGCCTGGGTAGAAGCTAACGGTCATACACCCTCTATAATGGACTATGCCCGTTTTAATTATGTAGCGCAGCCGGAAGACAATATTTCACCGGTTGGTTTATACCCGCGTATTGGCGACTATGATAAATGGGCCATTGAATGGGGTTATAAAAAAATATACGAAGCAGCCACACCGGAAGAAGAAGTGCCCATACTCAGCAAAATAACTACAGCGCGTTTACAAAATAACAAGCGTTTATTTTTTGGTACAGAAATAGACCCGGACGATCCGCATTCGCAAAATGAGGATCTGGGCGATAATTCAATGAAGGCAAGTGCTTATGGAATAAAGAATTTGCAGCGCATAGTGCCTAACCTGATGACATGGACCAAAGTGCCCAATGAAGATTACAGCAACCTGTCTGAAATCTATGGCGAAGTTGTGACACAGTTTAACAGGTACCTGGGGCATGTGCTTAAAAACATTGGCGGCATTTATGAAACGCCAAAAATGGTAGAACAGGCCGGCCCTGTTTATGAGTATGTTCCCAAAGCCATACAGCAGGAAGCAATGGGCTTTTTAAATAAAAACATTTTTAACACCCCAACCTGGTTAATCAACAGTGAAATTTCTGGCAAGACCGGCAGCGATCCCGTGAATGTAATTGGCAGCCGGATGGAAAGTGTATTAAATGCTTTACTGACTAATAGCCGGATGAATAAATTAATCAGTGCGGAGGCTGCTCTTGGCAATACCACTTATACGCTGACTGATTTAATGGGCGATTTGCAAAAAAACATCTGGACAGAATTACATACGCGCAAACCCATTGACGTTTACAGGCGTAACCTGCAAAAAGCATTTGTAGAAAGATTTAATACCATCATCAGCCCGGGCGCCCCGGCAAGCGGATCTTTTGGTGGCATTATTATTACATTTGGAGGGGGCGATATCAAAAAAACTGATATTATTTCTGTAGCCAAAGGAACACTGCGTAGTGTAAAGGCCGGTATCAGCGCGGCACTGCCATCTGTGACAGATAAAATGACCCGCTATCATTTACAGGATATGCTTGAAAGGATAGAAAGAATATTAAATCCTAAATAATATGGTGAGACGTGAGTGCGCTTATTCAAATAGTCAGGCAAGTGTACTCGCGTCTCACGCCTGACGATTCACGATACGCTATTTATTATTCATACCGTAATGCCTCAATCGGATTGAGCCTTGAGGCTTTGAATGCGGGGTAAAGACCTGCCAGCAAACCAACCAGCGAACATATAAAAATACCCAGCAGTACCCACATCCACGGCACCACAAAACCAGTATTCATTAACATACTTACCGAATTGCCCAGTAAAATCCCAATGATTATACCAAAGCCTGCGCCCAGTAAACTGATAATAATTGATTCGTATAAAAACTGGTTACGTACATTTCTTTGTTTACCACCGATGGCTTTTATCAACCCTACTTCCTTGGTCCGCTCGGTTACGGCTACCAGCATAATATTCATCAAACCAATGGCGGCACCCATCAGCGTAATAAAACCAATTACAATAGCTGAAAGTGTAAGCCAGTTCAGGTTCTTCATCAGCATATCCACAAAACTATCACTCTTGTCTATCAGGAAATTATTTCCTTCTGTAGTAGTTAACTTGCGCACCGAACGAAAAGTACCTTCTGCTTCACCCATGGCGGCATCCAGCATCTTTACGTCCGGCACCTTAATACCAATGGAAAAAGAAGTATTTGAACCATTGCTAAAAAAACGGCGCACATTGTTATAGGAAGTAATTACTGAATTGTCCCAGCTAAAACCAAGTGTAGACCCTTTTTCTTTCAGTACCCCTATTACACGAAAAGGAATATTGTTAACCTTTATTATTTTTTCAACAGGTCTCTCAGCATTGTCACCAAATAAAGTGGTGGCCACATCTTTGCCCAGCAAACAAACATTACGGCCCGACTCCACATCCAGCTCATTCAGGTTCCTTCCACTGGCGATCTTGTATCCGTTTAAATCAACAAAATTATTATCGCCGCCGGATATCCTTACCGTTGGATTGGTTTTTTTATTTTCAAAAATCGCTGTTGCATTATTTCCACCAAAAATAGACAGGCCTACCTGCGAGGGAAATTTGAAATTTTGCTTAAAATTTTCAGCCTGTAGTTTAGTGATGGGTTTATTCTGGTTGGATTGCTTTTCTTTTTTTTGACCTTTCTTTTCTTTTTGTGCACCCTGGTCATTGTGCATGCGCCACATCTGCTTATAACGCAGGCTAAATCCATTGGCGCCCATAGCAGAGAAGCTTTCTGTAAATTTTTGTGTCATGGCTTCAATGGCTGTACGTATACCTACCAGCGAGGCAATACCCAGCGCAATAATAGCTACTGTAATACCCGTACGAAGTTTATTACTACGGATGGTGCGAAATGATAAGGCAACTGTATCCAGTGATTTCATAGACTAAAATTAAGTGTTCCTGTTAAATGTGGGTAATTTACTGCAAATCATATTTTTTTATTATTTTAGGCTTCGGTGACTATGCGCTTTACATGGATAATCTATAAAATAAATTATGATATCAAAAAAGCTGAATCCAAGAAATCAAACCTCTATAAACCAGAAATTCAGGGAAAAGAGATTTAAATTTTTTCTGTCCCTGTTTGAAAACATTAAATCAGATAAACCGGTCCGGATTTTAGATATCGGCGGGGAAGAAAGTTACTGGGAACGGATGAATTTCGTACAAAACAATGAAGATGTACACATTACCTTGTTAAACCTTACACAGGTACCAACCAAATATCCCAACCTGGTGAGCATTAAAGGTGATGCGTGCGACCTCTCTGAATTCAAAGATAAGGAGTTTGATATCGTTTTTTCCAATTCGGTCATTGAGCATCTCTATACAAAAGAGAACCAGCAGAAAATGGCAAATGACGCGATACGCATCGGTAAAAATTATTATGTTCAGACGCCTAATTATTACTTCCCGATAGAGCCGCACTGGATTTTTCCCGGTTTCCAGTTTTTACCCTTTAATACAAGGGTGTTTCTCACGCATCATTTCGCACTGGGCAATTTTAGTAAAATAACCAATAAAAACGAGGCCAGGCGTCTTGTTAGCGAAATAAGCCTGCTGACGGAAAAAGAAATGAAAGCGCTGTTTCCCGGAGGAAAAGTATACCGCGAAATCTTTATGGGGTTTAAAAAATCCGTTGCCATGTATCAGTTCACCGGAAATTAAGTGCAAGAGGGCTAATAGTTCCTGATTAGGAATTCTTCTACTGCCCCCCGCTTGCTGCTGTCTGAATTTACAGCGCGGTTTGCTGTTATAATATCAATCGTATAGTCTTTATATAAATTTTTTATAAAAGCAGTGGCTGAATTAGACAACAAAAATTTTATCTTTTTTGCGGTAAGCCGATCGCAGACATGCTTAAGTCTTGTTTGTTGATCTTCTCCCCACCCGCCCTTTATATAGCCTGTAAAATTAGCGCTGGAAGACAGGGGATGATAGGGTGGATCGAGGTATACAAAAGAATCCCCCGGAATATTTCTTAAGACCGCTGCATAATCACCGTTTGTAATTTTAATCTTGCAGCCATTGAGGTATCTGCTTACTGCTTTTAGAACCGCTTCATTAACAATGTTCGGATTTTTATATTTCCCGAAAGGCGTATTGTATTGACCGGTATTATTTACCCGGTACAAGCCATTGTAACAGGTCTTGTTTAAATAGATAATCCTGGAAGCCCGCTCAACATCGGTAAGTTGTTCAAATGCTGCTGAACGGTCTTTTGAGCGGACCTGGTAAAAATAGTCAGGATCATTTCTATGTTTTTTCAGATCTTCTATCAGCGTATTTACATTGGTCTTAATAACACGATAGGTATTTATCAGCTCCCCGTTAAAATCATTGATGATGGCTTTTTCCGGTTGTAATTCAAAAAGGACCGCTCCCGCACCCAAAAAAGGCTCGCAATAAGTTGAATATTTTTGGGGGATTCTTTCCAGGATCAATGGCATGATTTGCCGCTTGCCACCCACCCATTTCAGAAATGGGGCGATTGTACTATTTCCTGGTACATGATTTTCCAAACATTTTTACAATTGCAGATAAACGATTACAACGGCAGGTAATACCAGTTCCGGTCATCCATAAAATATTAAACCGGGCCGGCATATTAAAAATACAAATGAACCAGCAGTATTTGCGGAAACAATCCAAGCAAAATAATAACCCCTGCCAGCAGCGCCAGTATGATTTTAAAGGTGGGAGAAACTTCTTTCACCTGGCCATCGCCTTCTTTAAAATACATGGCCTGTATTACACGAAAATAATAATAAGCACTCACTGCAGCGCACAATACGGCAAAAATAACCAGCCAGAGGTAAGCGCCGTTCTTAATAGCCGCCAACAGCATATAATATTTAGCAAAGAAACCCGCAGTTGCAGGAATACCGGCCAGGGAAAGCAGAAAAACAGTATTGGCTGCCGCCAGTAATGGTTGCCGTTTGGCTAAACCGTTATACCCATCAAAAGTGTAGTCTTTCATTTTAATGAGTATGGCAAAAATACCAATAGTAGCAAGGCTATAAGCAGCAGCGTACAAAATAATTCCTTCTTTGGCAATTTCATTATAACCAAACAAAGCAAAGAACATAAAACCCGCCTGGGCAATACTTGAATAAGCCAGCATTCTTTTTACGCTTTGCTGAAAGACTGCTGTTATATTACCTATAAATAAAGTGGCCGCAATTATAAATGCAATGGTTAAACGCCATTGATAGAGTGATGGCCCATAAGCAGCATCAAACAACCGCAGAAAAGCCACAAACACAGCAGCTTTTACAATGGTAGCCATAAAGGAGGTAAATACGGTAGGTGCGCCATCGTATACATCGGGTGTCCAGAAATGAAAGGGAGCTGCAGATACTTTAAAAGACATTGAAATTAGAAGCAATAATAAACCGGCCATCATAACCGGCACAAAACCGTCTATTATTTTAGACATATTAGCAACGGCAAAAGAACCACTGGCCCCGTAAATTAATGCAATGCCCATCAGCATAATACCGGTGGAAAAAGAACCCAGTAGAAAATATTTCAATGAGGCTTCATTGCTTTTCAGGTTTCTCTTATCGCTACCAGTAAGAATGTAGAGGGGAATAGAAATAATTTCAATGCCCAAAAATAACATCAGTAAGGTGTTGAAAGACGAAGCGATGCTTACACCGCACAAAACAAAAAATATAAGGGCGAAATATTCCGCCTGGTTTACACCTACCTCATCTATGTCTTTTGCGCTGAGCAGTAAATAAATTAATGTTGCCGCAAATGCCACGCTATTAAACAATAAACCAAAACTGTCGAACACCAGCATGTCCCTTACATTAATATGAAAAAGGACTATATTGTTCAGCTCTGCCACGTTAAGTAACAGCAATATGGCCACCCCCGCAATGGCAAGGTTGCGTATAACGGCTTTTACCTTAATAAAAATGCCGCTAAACATCATCAGTACGCCCCAGATGGCAGAAAAAATTATTGCATTCATACGTTACTTGTCGATCTTCTTTATATGGATGTTTTCATGTATTTCAAAATTGAATCAACCGTGTCATTGGTCAGTTGAAGCATTGGCTTTGGATACACGCCTGTAATAAAAATAAGCACTACAATTACCGACAGTGAAGCGAGCACCGGAAAAGGTGTTGCTGTACCGGATTGGGTAAGTGCATTGCTATCGCCATAAAATATTTTCTTAATCATGTTAAGCGTATACACAGCAGCCAGTATGATACATATAAGTGCAACTGCAGCATCCAGCACGCCATATTTTGTAACCCCGCTGGAGAATATGCCATTGAACATCATAAACTCACCTACAAATCCATTGGTTAATGGCAATGCAATATTTGCCAATGCTATTATTACCAGTAATATGGCGAGGGCAGGATCTTTTTGTGCCAGTCCCCCAAGCTGAGAAAGTTTACGGGTACCGTATTTATTTTCAATTACGTCAGCTACTATCCACAACCCGATAATATTTACACCATGCGAAAACATCTGCATCATCGTGCCCTGCAGTCCACTTTTATCGGATGCAAAAATGGCGAGGCACATTAAACCAATATGTGCTATAGATGAATAGGCAATCAAACGTTTCAGATCATCCTGCCTTATAGCAATCAATGAGGCATAGATCATTCCTGTCAGGCAAAGCAGTGAAACTGTATCGCCCCAGTCAAAAAAACCATCTGGCAGTACGGGCGCCAGCCAGCGAATTACCGCGAATACACCCATCTTAACCATTATACCGCTCAGCACCATGGTTACTGCAGTTGCAGATTGTTCGTACACATCGGGCTGCCAGGTATGAAAGGGCCATACCGGCATCTTGATTGCAAAAGCAGTAAACAATAACCAGAACAACCAGCTTTGCGTATTCCTGTCCAGTTTAAGATCATACCAGGCCTTCAGATCAAAAGATTGCTGCGCCTGGAAATAAATGTATATGATGCCTACCAGCATAATGAGTGACCCAACAAACGTGTAAATAAAGAATTTAAAAGTAGCGGCAATCCTTTTTTCTCCACCCCAGGTGGAAGAAAGAAAATAAACCGGTATTAATGCCAACTCCCAGAAAAAATAAAACAACAAAGCGTCCATCGCCAGGAAAACACCCATTAAACCAGCCTGGCTCAGCAACATCAATGCATAAAAACGGTTAGCGTCTTTGTAGGTATTGCGCCAGGCAGATACAAATATTAAAGGAAAAGAAATGGCGGTAAGCAAACAGAGCAGTTGCCCCATACCATCCAGGCCCACATGAAAGCGGCTGTTAAGCATGGGCAACCATGACAGATCACAATTCAAATCACCGGGCGTGTTCATAACGGTAAGGCCCAGCAGTGAAACCACCAGTACAGCTATACTTGCAAACAAAGCAATGCTTTTTGCGTTGCCTTCGTTTTTTACTGTAAACAAAGCCAGTCCGCCAATTAAAGGAACCAATATCAATAAAACAGCTATCATATTCCTATCTCCGTGAGGAGGATTTTTGTTTTGTGTTTATAAAAATTTTATCTCTGGTCGCCAGCGTTGTTACCAATTTGCTGCTTCGCTAAACAAACCAGTCCCTTGTACTGTATCGCCCTGTTCAGCGTCCGTACTATATTTCAACGGCCCTTTATTCCGTTCAGGCGAGGACGTTAGTCCGGGCCTATTTTTTCAAAAAGAACTGTAACACAAACAGTATGATCATTCCCACAATCATCAGCAGCACATAGCTGCCTACTTGTCCGCTCTGCAGCAAACGCAACTGCCGGCTGCCATACTGTACACCTTTACCCACGCCATTTACAACCCAGTCTATACCTGATTTTTCAATCACATTATCTAAAAACCTGCTCAATGCATTCAATGGTTTTACAACAATGGCATCATAGAATTCATCTGCATACCATTTATTGGCGAGTACCTTTCCAAAACCGTCTGCTTCCTGTAAATCTGGTTTTTTACTAAACTTTGTTATAGCTATTCCAATGGCAATGGCTGCCAGTGTAACAGAAACACCCATCAGCATATACGCTGTGTTATGATCAGCTGCATGTACTTCTTTGAGTTTATAGGAGGCTGCAAATATGGGAGAAAGAAAATGTTCCAGCCAATGGCCGTCTTTCATAAACACTTCGGGTATGCCAATCCATCCGCCTGCAACAGCCAATACTGCCAGTATTACTAAAGGTATTGTCATAGCGGCGGGGCTTTCATGCAGGTGATGCTCCTGGTCATGTGTGCCCCTGAATTTGCCCAGGAAAGTAGTTGCATATAAACGAAACATATAAAAAGCAGTCATGGCAGCGGTAAGCACACCAATCACCCAATAGATTTTATTGCTTTCATACGCGGCGGCTAATATTTCATCTTTGGAAAAGAAACCGCTGAAAGGAGGAATACCTGCAATAGCTATACAACCTAGGAGGAAAGTAATATGGGTAACCGGTAAATATTTTTTAAGGCCTCCCATATGGCGGATGTCCTGTTCATGGTGCATGGCATGTATTACTGAACCTGCGCCAAGAAACAACAATGCTTTAAAAAAGGCATGCGTCATTACATGAAATACAGCGCTGGTATAAGCACCCACACCAAGGCCAAGAAACATATAACCCAACTGGCTAACCGTAGAGTAGGCCAGCACTTTTTTTATATCGTTTTGTTTTAACGCAATGGTAGCGGCCAGCACGGCAGTAGCCAAACCAACAATTGCTACTACTGATTGAGAAACCGGCGCCATGGTATATAATATATTGCTGCGGGCTACCATATAGATACCCGCTGTCACCATGGTAGCGGCATGTATCAATGCAGATACAGGAGTAGGACCGGCCATTGCATCAGGCAGCCAGGTATACAAAGGAATCTGTGCACTTTTACCGGTAGCCCCTACAAATAATAATAAGGTGATAATAGTAAGTGTGGAAGTTGATAACTGAGGTGCCTGCGCAAATACTTCGCTATATGTAACGGAACCAATTTTTGCCAGTATATAAAAAACCGCCAGCAAAAAGCCAAGATCACCAATGCGGTTCATTACAAAAGCTTTGTTAGCAGCGTTGTTGAAGTCGTTGTTTTTAAACCAGAAACCAATTAACAGGTAAGAACAAAGACCTACCCCTTCCCAGCCAATAAACATAATTACATAATTGGCACCCAGCACCAGCAGCAACATAGAGAATACAAACAAATTGAGATAAGAAAAATACCTGGCAAAATGCTGATCTTCTTCTTCCTGCATGTAAGCAGTAGAATACAGGTGAATGAGAAAACCAACACCCGTAATGATAAGTAAAAACAAAGATGATAACTGATCTACCTGGAAAGCAAATGGGATATGAATTTTGCCAAAACTGATAAAATCAAATAGCTCCACAACGCCACCATTTGGCATTACGCCGTTTTTAACATCCAGAAATAAAATTACACTTACAACAAATGATGCCAGTACAGCACCGCTGCCAATAAAGCCAGTAGCTGGTTTGGATAATTGTTTACGCAACAAACCATTGATGAGAAAACCCAGCAACGGAAATAGTGGAATTAAAAATACTAAATAATTCATACCCCAATCCCCTAAAGGGGGTTTAAAAACCTAAGCTTTGAATAACTTAAGTCAATGTAAAATGAATAAGTCAATTATCATAAGCAACTCCCAATTTACCTTTTTGGGAAAGAGAGATGCTTAGTGTTTCAGCCTGTTCAGGAAATTGATATCTACCGAATGCGTGTTTCTGTACATCATAACAATAATTGCCAGTCCCACACTTACTTCTGCCGCTGCTACCACCATAATAAAGAAAACAAATAGTTGCCCGTCTATACCTGCTGACGCATCCCTTGCAATGTTCATCAGGTGGTGCATTTTAGAAAATGCTACCAGCAGTAAGTTGGCCGCATTCAGCATTAATTCAATACACATAAAAACAATGATGGCATTGCGGCGTGTTAATACACCTACCACGCCAATACAAAACAGCGCTATTGAAACAAATATGTAATAGTTTACCGGCATACCCCTGGCCCCTAAAGGGGAATATTTTTGTTCGTGATAAAATTTATTTCTTTTATAAAAACTCTTTTATTGGTCCGGCTTTTAATCACTTTTCAACTTCGTTGCGTCGCACTCTTTTGCCTTTTGTTCTTTACTCAACGCTCTTCACAAACACATTCACCAAAAATTTCCTGGTTTCCCAAACATATTAATAAGTCAAATCATCAGGGCGGACTTATCAACTCACCTTCGGGGGCAGGAAGTTTCATTCTTTCTTTCCTATCACTACTGCACCTATCATAGCGCTTAAAAATAATACACTGCTTATTTCAAAAGGCACTACGTATTCCCTGAATAATGTCATTCCCAGGTTTTTTATCAGTCCAATATCTCCCGTACCCATTTGCACCATTTGCTTTTTAGTACCTGCATCTTTTAACGCTGCTACCAATACCAGGAACAAACACAATCCGGCAATAAATCCGGCAAAACGCATCAGTTTATTACCCTGCAGGTTCATTTCTGCATTCAGGTTCATAAGCATTATTACAAAAAGAAACAGCACCATAATGGCGCCGGCGTAAACAATAATATTAACGATTGCAAGAAACTGCGCATTCAGTAAAATATAGTGCCCGGAGATGGCAAAGAATGCTACAATTAAAAACAATACACTGTAAACCGGGTTTTTACTCAGCACAACCATTAATGCACTACCCAGGGCAAGCGCTGTTAAAAACCAGAATAAAATTTGTGTAATTCCCATTTTTATTTATTAAGCTGTTAGCCTTTAGCTATTAGCCGTAAGTCCGTATCTCTTAAAAAGATTATCCATTAACTTATTTTCCCCCTTTAACAATTCCTGTTTCCCCTCACTTAACAAGTACAACTTTACAATCAACTTATATTCCTATTTCACTTTCACTCTTCCACCTGCTGCTTTTGCATACAATTCAGGTTCTTTAATTGGATCAGGTATCAGCAGATCCTGCTTTCCATAAATAAATGTCTGCCGTTGAAAATTTGCCGGAGCAAAAGTCTCCGTAAGATAAATAGCATCTTTCGGGCAAGCTTCTTCACACAGACCACAGAAAATACAACGCAGCATATTTATCTCGTATTTAGCTGCATATTTTTCTTCCCGGTATAAATGTTCTTCGCCTTTTTTACGCTCCGCACCTTCCATGGTAATCGCTTCCGCCGGACAGGCCACTGCACACAATCCGCAGGCAGTACATCTTTCGCGGCCCTCTTCATCGCGGTTTAGAATATGCAGCCCCCTGAATACCGGGCTAAAAGGCCTTTTTTGTTCAGGATATTTTATGGTTGCTTTTCTTTTAAAAATATGTTTAAAGGTAATGGCCATGCCCTTGAAAATATTCCAGAGGTAAAGCTTCTCCACCCATGTCATTGGCTTGCGCTCTACTGGTTTTACCCTGTTTGTTAATGCCTGCATGATATAATCTCCGTCATTTATAAAGGTTCGCAAAAATATTTTTATCAACCCAACCTACCAACTTAATCTTTAACTATTAAAAATGCCAGTGGTTTTGTTTCAACAGCACCAACGCACCTGTTATTACCATATTTACTAAAGCCAGCGGTATCAGGCTCTTCCACCCAAGGTTCATCAACTGATCATAACGGAAGCGTGGTATTGTCCATCTTACCCACATAAAAAGAAAAATGAAAAAGGCAATCTTCAGCAACAAAACAAAGCCTCCCAGTAAAGCAACAGGCGTAGCTCCCCATGTTTGAATGTGTGCTGCTTCATTAAAGAATGGAATATCATACCCTCCAAAAAACAAAGTAGCCATTACCGCACTGCTGATAAACATATTGATGTACTCAGCAAACAAATAAAAACCCAGTTTCATAGAAGAATATTCCTGGTGGTAACCAAAATTTAATTCATTTTCTGCTTCGGGTAAATCGAAAGGTGTACGGTTACACTCAGCAAATGCACAAACAATAAAAATTAAAAAGCCCAGCGGCTGGTAAAAAATATTCCATACCCCGTTTTGCATTTGTTGATGCACAATTTCTCCCAGTTTCAGTGAGTTGGTCAGCATCAGCAGTGCAATGAGTGAAAGTCCCATGGCCAGTTCATAAGAAATCATTTGCGATGCGCCGCGCAGTGCAGCTATCAGTGAAAATTTATTGTTGGAGGCCCATCCGCCAATCATAATACCATAAACACCTAAACTAACCACACCAAAAATATACAGGATACCAATATTGATATCTGCTACCTGCAGGCTGACCATCCTGTCGAAACCAAACCAGGTAAAATGTATAGAACTGCCCCAGGGTATAACCGCGCTTGTCATCATGGCCGTCATCATAGCCAGGCAGGGACCAAGAATAAATAAAAATTTGTTGGAAGTGTTTGGGATAATTTCTTCTTTCATGAAAAGCTTTAACCCATCTGCCAGCGGTTGTAAAATACCAAAGGGACCGGCACGGTCGGGACCAATGCGGTCCTGTATAAAAGCAGCTACCTTGCGTTCAGCGTAGGTCTCATACATAGCAATTATAAGCGACACTGAAACAATTACTATAATAAGCAGTAATTTCTCCGTTAATAAAAACCAGT
>JBDSOC010000208.1:0-7450 GCA_039915085.1 Chitinophagaceae bacterium | reverse complement strand
GGCCGGCGGTTAATATCTGTTTCTATTTTATTCAATTCTTTTTGTAATATCCGTACCAGCTCCTTTTCTACCAGGCCCTTTGCATATACTGGAGAACAAATTCCTTTAATTGAAAGCTTACCGTTGATTGTAATATTTCCTACCAATGCAGTACTATCCATATCCGGGGCATTGGATGCCTTAATGATACTGTAAAAAGGAATAATGCTGTTAAAGCTGGTAACCTTATAAAAGGGAAAAGAAACCGCGGTAAAATCCAGGTTATGCAAAACAGAAACATTTACAAGTATATAAGATGAGCTTACCGGCTTCTTTGCAAAACTATCTGAGCTTTTATAGATGTTTTCGTAGAGCGGTGGAAGATTTAACCGTAACTGGATCGTGCTGTCAGAAAAAATATTTTTCAGCAACAGGGAATCTCTTTTATAATTAACATCATACGTGCTGGTAATCTTATCTGAAGAAAGATGAAACGGTAAAACAAATAAAGCGTCTCCAATAAGAAACAAGGCTAATAAACTCCACAAAATTGTTTTCATCGGCAAGCTTTTATTATTAATGATGTATTAAAAAGAAAGTTACTACATTCTTCTTATCTAATGTCTCCTGCGCTGTAAGTTATTATGGGTGGCTAAAATGGTTTTCCACTTTCTTTAATAATGTTTGAAAAAAAGTTTATGCTGCGCTGAAAATCTTTAACCGGTAACCGTTCGTCTATGCCATGAAATCCCTTGCTGTTAATAAGCGGGGTAAAATTGATAACGCCATTGCAGATAACCCGGTAATTCCTCGAGTCACTTGCGCCCAGCATTACATAGGGTACAGGTATTACATCATCCACCGTTTGGTAAACCGCTTCTTCCATTCTTTTAAAAGCAGGCGAGTTTACATCTGTTAAAGGAGACGGTTCGGTGTTAAAATCGCCTTTAATAATAATTGTGACACGGTTGTCATTAATAGCGTGTTTTATAAAATCTTCGGTTTCGCGGGTTGTTTCCCCGGTAAGTATACGGCAGTTTACAATTGCTTTCGCATTGGTAGGTATCACATTTTCCCGGATGCCGCTCTCCAGGATAGTAGGCACAATGGTCGTTCGCTGCATGGCATCACCTTCGGGAGATCCGCCCAATGTATGCTGTACAGTAGATTTAAAAAGCCACAAATTATTCAATGCCATTTTATTAAAAAAATTATCTGAAGAACCGCTTACCCGATGAAAATATTCTTGTAGTGGTTCTGTAAGCTTCACCGGCATTTGCACGGTTCTTAATTTGTACAAAGCTTTGACCAAAATATCAATAGCGGTTTCCTGATCTGGTTTGGACGAATGGCCACCAGGCTTCTGAACAGCCAGTTCAAAAGTCACATACCCTTTTTCTGCCACGCCAATCATCGCAATTGGTCTTTGCACATCTTTCATTTTACCTGTGTTTATTTCCCCACCCTCATCAATTACCATATCGGCCCTGATATGTTTCTGTTGCAAATAATCAACAATTGCTATGGCGCCGGTACCAGTTGATTCTTCGTTGTGGCCAAAACATAAAAGAATTGAACGCGTTGGTTTAAATCCTTTTATTAATAAATTTTCTGTGGCTTCAAGTATAGATATTACCGCGGCTTTATCATCAACCGCTCCCCTGCCCCAGATAATACTATCTTTTAGTTCTCCACCAAATGGCTGTACAGTCCAGAGTTTTATAGCCGATGGTTCAACCGGCACTACATCGTAATGCCCCATTAATATAATTGGTAGCAAACTTGTGTCTGTTCCTTTCCATTCAAAAATATAGCTATAGTTTTTTATAATTGTTCTGCCCAGCTGCTGGTGAACAAGTGGGTAAGATTGTTCCAGGAAAATCCTGAACTGGTTAAAATGTACGCTGTCAATACGCGTGGTATCTTCCGGAGATACGGTGGCAATCCGTATGGCATTTCTCATATGTATTATTGCTGAATCGGGTAATGCTTCTAATACGGCCGCTTTATGCAGCGGCCAGGGTTTTGCATGAAACGTGTTATAGATCAATACAGCCAATACCAAAAGAACCAGGAGGCTCAGAAAAGTGAAAAATTTTTTTAGCATCTGACATTGTTGAGGTTACGGGAAGGTACTAATTCAGCTATTATAATTTTTACTTTAATTACCGCTTTTCCCTGTTTGCCGGATAGTCGGATAAAAATGACTCTTGCAGCAAAAGATTTACAGAGAAGTTTTTTGCAAAAATATCAGTCTGTAAGCAAGGAATAGTTTTTGATATCAAACTGTATAAAAATCATCAAAAAATGACAATAGGAATTATAGGAATATCAATTGTTTTTATGCTGGTTGGAATGCTGGTTCAGTTCCGCCTCAAAAGCAAATTTGCTGAATATAGCAAAGTGCCCACGTCTTCCGGTTTAAGCGGTAGTGAAATAGCACAAAAAATGCTGCGCGATAATGGCATATACGATGTGCAGGTTATTTCTACCCCCGGTTTTTTGAGCGATCATTACGATCCCACTAAAAAAACGGTAAATCTTAGTGAAGAAGTATACCAGGCAAGAACCGTTGCCGCAGCTGCAATTGCTGCGCATGAGTGTGGCCATGCCGTACAACACGCCACGGCTTATTCAATGCTGCAATTGCGCAGCAAACTGGTGCCCGTAACACAAATCAGCACAAGGCTTTCCCAATGGGTAATAATTGCCGGCCTGGGCATATTGGGTTTTGGTGGTGGTAGCCAAACTGTGTTGCTGATAGGAATTATTTTATTTGCTGTAACAACTTTCTTTACCATTATAACGCTGCCGGTAGAGTTTGATGCATCTGCAAGGGCTTTGCAATGGCTGGATGCAGCCCGTATTACCAGGCCCGCAGAACATGAAAAAGCAAAAGATGCACTAAAATGGGCAGCACTCACTTATGTAGTAGCAGCGCTGGCCTCTATTGCCACGCTGGCATATTATATTATGCTGTACAACGGGCGGCAGAGAAATTAATAATTGTTTCCTTTTAATTTTTTATTTTAAATTTCTCTCCTGCCACATAAACTGATAGTTGAACTGATGAAGCGGCTAAAGCATGATTTGCGGTTGCATGCACTTTCCTGGGATTCGAAAAAACGATTACCTGGCTTTCTCCTGCTACTGTGGCCCAGCCATTGTCTATTATTATAGCGGTAGATTCATTAATGCCAATACAATTGTAGTCTGGATGTTCCATAATTGCGGACAGCATCCTGTTATACCGGCTGCGTACCACAAAATGCTGATCAATTATTACGGAATCGAGCAGTCCGAGCCCTTCCTTCAATTCAAGGTTTCCTTTACTCAATCTTTTAAATGTAGAAGACAGTACGGTATCCAGCAAAGCGTTTCCTGTTATCATCAATTCGCTCATAACAGCGGCGCCGGCACTTGTTCCTGCAATCAATGCCCCATTGTTTCTTGCTGCGCGAATGGATTCTTTTACAGGCGTATTTTTTATTATCCGCATAAAACGTTCCTGGTCGCCGCCACCAAGAAAAATAATTTTTGCCTTTTTTAATGCTGCTATTTTTTGCGGATCATGTACTGCCGCTGAATCAAAACGAAGACAATCTTCACCGGTTAACTTTTTAAAATCGTCATTCATCCAGATATAGGCGCTGTCTCCATAGCCGCTGGCAAGGGTAACAGCAGCAATAACATCTCCTTTTTTCCATTTTGCAGTTGTAAGTACCTGCATCCGGAAAGAATCGCTGATTTCTCCTCCGCCTATAATAAACAGTTTGCCTTTATGAGACAGGTCTTGGGTATGTTGTGCATAGCATGGTATAACCAGTATCATCATAAAAACAGGAGAAAAAAACTTCACCATAGATGTTTGTTTGTGTTTGTTGAATAAATATAATCCCATTATCATCCCGATTGATTTTTTTTAGTAACTTTTAAGGCTTCTAATCAATCTAAATAACTACTGTTCATGAATAAAAGATCTTTTTTAAAGGGTTTGGCAATGGCTGGTTTGGCTACACCGCTTTCCGGCAAGGCAATGTCAAAATGGATAAACAGGTTTGATGCATTTACTGCTGCTGATTTAGCCGGCAATGAAGACTTCTGGGCAGGAATAAGAAATGGCTATAAATTAAAACCCGGTTATATCAACCTTGAAAATGGTTATTATAATTTTTTGCCGGAATCAATATTAGAAAGTTTTATCGGCCATGTGCGTGAGGTCAATTACCAGGGTTCTTATTACATGCGCACAGTTCAGTTTGATAATAAAAAAAATATTGCGGCAAGACTGGCTGCATTGGCCGGCTGCAGTCCCGAAGAATTAATTATTACACGCAACACCACAGAATCATTAGATATGATTATTGGAGGCTTTCGCTGGTCGGCCGGAGATGAAGCTGTTATGGCGGAGCAGGATTACGGATCAATGCTTGAAATGTTTAAACTGGTTGCTAAAAGATATGGCGTTGTAAATAAAATTGTTTCTGTGCCCAATCATCCTGCATCAGATGAAGAAATTGTACATCTGTATGCCAAAGCTATTACCGCCAAAACCAGGTTATTGATGATCTCTCAAATGATCAATATTACCGGCCAGGTTTTACCGGTACAGAAAATATGTGATATGGCACATAGTAAAGGTGTAGATGTGATGGTGGATGGCGCACATGCTTTTGCACACCTTCAATTTTCTATTGAGGATTTGCATTGCGATTATTATGGTGCCAGCCTGCACAAATGGTTAAGTACCCCATTGGGTGCAGGTATTTTATATGTGAAAAAAGGCAAAGCTGAAAAGATATGGCCGCTGCTGGCAGAGGGTGGTAAGGAAGAGAATGATATTACCCGGTTAAATCATATTGGTACACACCCGGTACACACGGATTTAGCCATTGCCAATGCGATTGATTATTATACAAAGATGGGTGCAGACAAAAAAGAAGCCCGCTTAAGATTTTTGCAGGAATACTGGACCGGTAAAGTACGCAATATTCCCAATGTAGTAGTGAACACACCCATTGAACCTGCACGGGCCTGTGGTATTGCCAATGTTGGAATAAAAGGAATGAAACCGGCTTTGCTGGCAGAAACATTATTAAAAAAATATAATATCTATACGGTAGCCATTGACTACGCCAATGTACAGGGTTGCAGAATTACACCCAACCTGTATACGATGCCTGAAGAATTGGATACACTGGTAAAAGCGTTGGGGGAGTTAAGTGTGTAATTTAAACGCCCGCTTTTTAATAATCAAAATGTTATTTTTATAGGATTATCCAGTTAGGCCGCAAAGGGATGTTAAAGGCGGCCTCAGAAAAAAGACGTTAAGAAATTTTCATTGTGAAGCGTTAAGCAGCGAAAGTTCCCGGGCTTTTTTCAAACCTATTTTATGAGTCTTCGCCAAATAGCGCTTAAATGCCCGGGTTTAGACTCTTTCGCTGTAGCATAACAATGAAAATTTTAGCCTTTTTTCTGAAGCCTTGATTTTTTGGTTCTTTTTTATTAAGAAAAAAGAACAATTTAATTAAATAAAGATTGTATATCCTGTACCTTCTGACAATTACTCCTGCCGGTTAGAAGTTTTGCCTCTCTGCCACCAGATTGTTAAACAACCTCTTTTTTTATGAAAAAGATCTTTCTTTTTTTATTGATACCAACAATTTTATCCGCACAAAACAAAGTCTCTTTTGATGAATACATGAAAGCCCAGGCCAGCCTGTATCGTTTCAATGGAAATGTACTGCTTGCAAAGAATGGAAATGTCGTTTACCAGGGATCTTTTGGGTATGCTGATTTTCAATCAAAGAAGTTACTTGACAGTAACAGTGTTTTTGATTGTGGTTCTATTGCCAAAGAATTCACTGCCATGGGCATCTTGTTATTGAAAGACAAAGGCAAGATAGATTTCACAGACACAATTGGTAAATTTTTTCCTGAACTTCCGTATACAAATGTTACTGTGCGGCAGTTACTTACCCATACATCTGGCATGCCAAACGGGTTTTCTGTGGTTGTAAAGTTATTTGACCATAATAAGATTGCTACCAATAAAGATTTGATCCGTTTACTGGCCATTGAAAAACCTCCATTGAATTTCAAGCCTGGTACAAATCTTATGTATTCCGGAACCGGTTTTAATTTGCTTGCCTGCATTATCGAAAAAATTACCGGGCAGGATTATAAAACGTATATTAAAGAAAATATTTTTACCCCTTTGGGAATGATGCACACACAGGTTGCCAACAGACCCAGACCAGCAGGGGATATTGAAGGTTTGGCATATGGCTATGTTTATTCTGACAGTTTAAAAAACTATATCCGGTATGATAGTTTGATTTCTCCCTGGACAACCTGCCTTGCCGGTATCACCGGCGAAGGAATGATTGTTACTACAACAGGCGATCTTTTAAAATGGGATCGTGCACTTAAAAACCACCGCTTATTAAAAGAAACTACCCAGCAGCAAATGCTTTCCAAACAAGCAGAAAGAACCGCTGTTCCACTCGTTACCTTCGGATATGGCATGCGGATCGAAAAAAATGATTTCGGAAATTGTTTTTTTCACAATGGCTATTACCCGGGGTACGTCAGCCAGCACGTACATTATACGGATGACGATGTAACGACCATCGTTTTATCAAATAATGAATCAAATGCAGATTTTATTGCAGATGCTTTAGTGGGAATCGTTTTGAATAAAAATACAATGATGCCTGTTATTCATAATGAAACGCCCAATAAAGCTGTTTCTGATAAATATACAGGGCGTTATATGATGCGCCTGGCCACACCACCTTATATGGTTGAATTTCCGGTAGAACTGGTCATTAAAAACGAGGCCTTAACCATTCACACGGCAAGCAGTGATATATTATTAAAAAAGGAATCGCCTGCAAAATTCTTTTTTGCCAATGGTACCGATCAGCAATTAGAATTTGAAACCGATGCCAGCGGTAATGTTATTAAGGTTTGGCATACTGCATGGGGCGTTAAAAAAGAAATGCAGAGGCAATTGTAGTCTTGCACTTAAAGGCTGATAAAGAATTTGATATCCTGATATTACCCAGCCAGCACCACGGCTATACACCAAGGTACAATGATTACTTTACGAAAAAGAAATGGAATTATTTTGTTGAACACCTGCTGGGCGTAAAACCGATTTGGGATTTTGAATTGAAGTAACCTGTACATCCCCACATAGAAACTTATTAAAAAAATGATAGCCTGTTTTCAGCATGGGAAACTAAAAATTTACTACCGCATGAATCCATCAGTTTTTTTGTAAAAAACATATTGTTTTTTGATGAATCCGATCAAAACAAGAACAAGGGTTTTACATTTTCAATTCTCCCCAACCGCTTCTGTAATTTCTTTTTACAAATGCATTGGCCGGATCAAAATTGGTGATCCGCATGTTCGGTCCATCCCATAGTAATTTTTTTCTGCCGGGATATGTAAATCCGCCTTT
>JBDSOC010000092.1:0-19166 GCA_039915085.1 Chitinophagaceae bacterium | reverse complement strand
AGCGATGCAGGAATTCGGGATTTTCTGTGAGCTTTTCCCAATCATCTTTTGCGCTGACAATAAATGACAAAAAAGAGAAAAATATTACCAACAGAAAACTGCAACTTTTCATAATTGATTATTACACGAATTAAGGTGTTCTTTACAAGAATTAAACCACTTTGTGATGACATGTATCCTGCAAAGCAAACTGCTTTTAACTTACCATCCGGTGAAAATTCATCTTGCCAGCAACAAAAACCAACATGCAATTTAAACCCAATCAGGTAAAAATTTATGTAAACTACTTAATTTATATCCCGCAGCCGAAAATCAAAGGGTGCTTCTCTTTTTACATCCAGCGTACCATTTTTAAAATAATTTTCGATAGCTGTAATTACCGTTCGATTATTTAAATAGGTTTAGTTGCTGCCAGGACCATCTTCAATCTAAACTATTAAAGGAGTTAAATAAACGCTTTTAATTTTTTCCATGCAAAAAATTGATTTAGACGCAGTACAATCTAAATCATTTGTTATCAATTCAATATTCTACCCATTTCATTTATTATACTAAATGTTTCATTTTGTAACAGAACCAGTGACGGGGTATGACACCGGATTTTTTTTTAAAGTCATCTGCCGGTCTAACGTTTTTCGACCCTATCAGCGATCAACTTTTTTATTGTGTTGATTTCTTCGGGTTGGTAAGGAGAAAAATCGGGATGGTATAGGTCATGTTGCCAAATTGCAGGTATCGGATCACCGGGCCTATGGCCCCAGGGAAGATCAGTTTGTGTTTTTCCATTTACAAATCCCCATAACATACAACCCACTTTTTCATCATGGAAAACAGGAAGGTTCGTTGCGATCAGGGAACCGTTAGGACGGTTCATCCATTCTGTACAAATAAGCGGGCGGTTATATTGTTTTAGGTCATTGATCTGTTTTTCGAGCCCTTCTTTATTCGAATAATTATGAAACGTAATAACATCCGAGGCCGGAATCGCAATATCATTGAGCCTTTTATCATTGTTCCAAATATCGATGCTCAATGGTTGGGATGGATCGATGGTGCGGGCCCAGGTAATTACTTTTTTTAGTAGTGGAAAAGTAGCACTGCCCATGCCACCATTGGTAGGCTCGTTGTAAAGATCCCACAGCAATATGCGCGGATCATTTTTAAATTGTCCGATCACGGCTTTTACATATTTTTCGATCCTGGGATGCTGCCGTTCATCAATCACCAGGCTGTGCCCCGGGCTCGGCGACCAGGCCCATGCATACCAGCCCTTTAAAGGTGCAGGCTGCTTGCCAACTTTCGGATCAACTTCTAATCCAAATACACAATCATCAAACAATGACGGCATGAACTTAATTTTGTGGCGGTCGCAAATACTTACGAAGGTATCCAGCGTTCTAAGGAAATATTCCGGGTCATCATCATATACCGCAAACTGAAGTACAGCGCGCAGTACATTCATGCCGGAAGCTTCTGCCAGTGTGAGCTCCTTATCAATGGCGGCCCCATCAAAGGTTGTTTTATCCCACATAGCCGTATAATTAATGGCATATGCAGGTATATAATTAAATCCGCAATACCATGGTTGTTTATTGTACCAATCCTGCGCACGCTTTTCGGACCAGCGTTGCGTAGAATCCTGGGCATAGCTGCCAAGTGTAACCGTAAAATAAAAAATGCAATAAAGAAATGCGAATCGTTTTTTCATATGCGATTAATGCGAAGGTTAGAATAATAAGTCAATGCAGGCAACCTGGACCAGGGAAGGCCGGGTTTTAATTACAGCAATAAAATTCCTGTATAAATGAAACTGCTGGTAAATACCGGGATCACTAAAACAATAATTAACAGCAAATCACTAACAGCTGTTTTTCATAACAACAGCGGGTTCAACGCCGAAGCAGCTTTAGATCCTGGCGCAAAACCTGACAGCCATCTTTTCCTGTCAGCTTCCTGGTGTTCATTTTGCGGATCAGTAACAACGGCCCCGTCAGCAAAATAAATAATAGTCATTACTTCTCTTGTTACCCCGGAATGGTTACCGGATGCATTGTGCAATGTCCATCCATAATGCCAGGTGGCATCTCCTGCCTTCATAGATTTGGCGCGGGTAATGGTAAAGTTTTTATCTTTTATATGATTCTCCAGCAATGCTTCAGATTCATCAGAGATAGCAACATTTTCAACAAATCCTCCCTTGTGGGACTGAGAAGCGAATGTAAGCATACCCATCTCTTCATTGATATCCATCAGCGGCATCCACATGGTAACAGTATTGGTGGTGCTAAGCGGCCAGTAATATTGATCCTGATGCCAGGGAGTTAGTCCACCACCGGATTCTTTATACAATGCCTGATCGTGATACAGGCGTACATTGGGAACACCCAACAAGGTGGCGGCAATTTTGGCAAAACGTTTTGCGAGTGTGAATCTTTTTACCTGCTGATCTACTTCCCACAAATTCATCACCTGCAAAAATGCCTTGCCATAAGTGTCACGCTCTTCCAGTTTTCTTTTTTCTGTATTGTACTTATAAGCGGCCTCATTGATAACGTTTCTATAGATGGCTGCTTCATCTGCAGAGAGGGTTTCTTTTACAAGAGTATGTCCATTTTTTTGAAAAGCCTGTACCTGGAAAGGGTCTATTGTAACAAAATCATTAAGGGATGGCAAGGTAACATCATTCATAATTGCTGGTATTTGTTCAGGCATCAAACTACGGTCATATTCATTGTCCAAAAAATGCTAAAATTGGCTAATTTGTGGAGTATTTTATCCCTGAATTGAATTCCGGGGGTGTTAAATGCTAAAATTTTCTATTAATGAAAGCATCCTTTGAATCCATTCAGGCTTCTGAACATCATTCTTTTATTGCCCGCAGATTTGAAGAAAATGGCTTTTCTGCCCCCTATCATTTTCATCCGGAATATGAACTTACGCTGATTATACAAGGATATGGCAAGCGTTATGTGGGAACACATATGAATGATTACGCAACCGGAGATTTCGTATTGCTGGGCAGCAACCTGCCGCATTGCTGGAAAACCACTCCGTCTGCCATCAACGAAAAATCTGTTTCTGTTGTAATCCAGTTTCAGAAAGATTTTTTAGGGAAAGATTTTTTTTCTGCACCCGAAGCGAAGCGTATTCTTCAGTTGCTTAACAACAGTAAATATGGAATTCAATTTACCGGCAATACAATGCTGCTACAGCAGGAAATGCAAAAAATTGTGTATGAACCAGATCCTTTTAAAAAATTACTATCCATACTTACCATACTTCATGAACTGGCAGCTGCAAGTGCGTATGTTTTGATTGATAAACAAAACGCTTACCCTGGATTATCCATAAATGAACAGGAAAGAATTCATGCAGCTATGGGCTATATCGTAGAAAATTTTCAAAATAACATTTCACTTAAAACCGTTGCTGCGATAACAAACATGACACCGGAAGCTTTTTGTAAATATTTTAAAAAGATGAGCAGGAAAACATTTATTGAAGTGGTAAATGATTACCGGATAGATTTTGCAATCGGGCAACTTGTTAATACAGAAAAATCAATTGTACAGATAGGGTTTGACAGCGGTTTTAATGATATTTCTAATTTTTATAAGACATTTAAAGACCGTACCAGGCTAAGCCCGCTGAGTTACCGGAAAACCTTTGTAAACCAGGTAAAATAATAATCTGCACCAAGGGAAGAACATCCTGTTCTTATTAATATGTGCATTCACTCTTGTTAATTAATAAAAAAGGCAACTGCGACCGGCCGTCATTGCAGCTATGCAGCCATGTTAGACAAAGTAAATGTTGTACCTAAACCCTGTTCCGACTGCACGGCAATTTTGTAATGAATGGCTTTTGCCAAATCTCTTATCAAATGTAATCCCAACCCGCTTTTTTCATTATTTGCAATACTATCATCAAACAATGCTTTTGCCTGCTCCACAGCAATCCCCGGCCCATTATCTGTTATTGATAAAATTGTTTTGTCGCCCTCCTTTATCACCTTCCACTCAATTTGGGCATCCGGCGTATTTTTCAAAGCCCTGATAGCATTGGAAGTAAGGTTCTGCATAATGGTACGCAGGTAATTTTCATCTGTGGAAACCATAATATCTGCCGCAGCCGTAAATTTGAGGTTTATTTTTTCCGTTTGCCCGAAGAACTTTTGTATGTAGGCAAATAAATCCGCTACAGCAACGCTCTTTATATTTGGCCTGAAATTTTCCATTTGCTCTTTGCTCCACAACAGCATCGCCTCCATGTTATTTAACAGGGCTTCTGCCGAGTCGCTTATATTTTGCCGGTGAGTAGTCTGCTGTTCTTCACTCAGCAAATCAGGGCTATTTTTTTGCAGGTACAGAAAATGCACCAGGTTAACAATTGGGCTGCGCAAATCATGACTAAGGATGCTGAAAAATCTTGCTTTTACTTTATTGGCTTCATCCAGTTGATTGTTCAGCACCATTAAAGTAGTATTTGTTTTTTTACGGCTGCGGCTCTGCCAAAAAAGTAACCCCCCGATAATGATAAGTAAAGCCAGTCCGGCAATTAAACCCCATTGCGTTTTACGCTGATTGGCCAGCGTTAGTTTATGAATAGCAATTTCCTTGTCTTTTACAGCAATATTGTGCTTGCCTTCCAGCCCTGCTATCTGGTTCTTTTTTTCCTGCGAAAACAACGAATCATTGGCAACAGTGGCTTTTTTATAATACGCAAATGCAGTTTTATAATTGGCTTTATGTTCTTCCAAATCAGACAGCATTGAGTACATGTGTGCCTGGTATTCAGGACTGGCATTTTGTTCTGCCAGTTCTTTTGCGCGTAACAAATACATTTCCGCCTTTTTCAGATACATTTCTTTGTCGGGGGAATTACTTTTTTTTGCGAGTTGATTGTATGAATTTCCCAGGTTTCCTTTATTTGCCAGGTTAATTTCTGAATTGGGATTTATCTCTTCCATAATTGAATCTGCGCGAAGCATTATGGCTATTTGCTTCTTAAAATCAGCATATTCCAGTGCCAGGTTCAACAACGCATCTGACAGGCCAACTTTATCATTAGTTGCTTCGCATATTTTCATTGCTTTCTCAAGGTATACAATAGCGCTGGCTGTATCTTTTTGCATGTGCAGGGTACCAGCAAGGTGTTGATATGCCCTGCTTAAATTCCGGGTATTGCCAGCCAAAGTAGCATACTTAACGGTCAACTCCCCATATTCAGCTGCCTTGGAATAGTTTTGCTGCGAAAAATAAACGCTGGTCAGATTGCTTGTTACAAAAGAAGCCAAATCATTGTTTTTGAGTTCCTCAGCAATAGTAAATGCCTTAAAATAATTTGCATTGGCATTGGTAAAATCAGATTCAAACTGATAAGTTCTGCCTATATTGATCAGGTTATTTGCCTGTTGAAGTTTATTACCCATTTCCCCGTTTAACGCATAGCTTTTTTCTAAATAAATCCTGGCCACCACACTGTTTCCGGTATCGCTTGTATACAGTCCCAGGTTATTATTAAAATTTGCAATACCCCTTTTCCAATCTAATTTTTCTGCCAGTGCCAGGCCTTTTTTTGCATAAGGAAAACATTTTAGCGGATTAATACTTTCATACATTTGTGCAATACGGTTATATGCCTTAGCCTTAAGCGTATCTTCTTTCATTTTAGGAAGTTCTGTTTCCAGTGAATCAATGAATGCCTGTCCACGTTTCTGGGCAGACAGATTTAACAGGAACAAACATAGTGTCAGTGTAACCGTTAGTTTCATATTCTACTGCATGTTTTCACCAATAATATTGCTATTTTTTGATTATTACTATCACCCAATGCTAAATAATGTAAATGTTGTACCTAAACCCTGTTCTGACTGCACAGCAATTTTGTAATGTATGGCTTTTGCCAAATCTCTTATCAAATGTAATCCCAACCCGCTTTTTTCATTATTTGCAACACTGTCATCAAACAGTGCTTTTGCCTGCTCCGCAGCTATTCCCGGCCCATTATCTGTTATTGATAAAATTGTTTTGTCGCCTTCCTTTATCACCTTCCACTCAATTTGTGCATCCGGCGTATTTTTCAAAGCCCTGATAGCATTGGAAGTAAGATTCTGCATAATGGTACGCAGGTAATTTTCATCTGTGGAAACCATAATATCTGCAGCAGCCGTAAATCTGAGATTTACTTTTTCCGTTTGCCCAAAGAACTTTTGTATGTAGGCAAATAAATCAGCTACAGCAACGCTCTTTATATTGGGCCTGAAATTTTCCATTTGCTCTTTGCTCCACAGCAGCATCGCCTCCATGTTATTTAACAAAGCTTCTGCCGAGTCGCTTATATTTTGCCGGTGAGTGGTCTGCTGTTCTTCACTTAGCAAATCAGGACTATTTTTTTGAAGATGCAGAAAATGAACCAGGTTAACGATGGGGCTGCGCAAATCATGACTAAGGATGCTGAAGAATCTTGCTTTTACTTTATTGGCTTCATCCAGTTGATTGTTCAGCACCATTAAAGTGGTATTTGTTTTTTTACGGCTGCGGCTCTGCCAAAAAAGTAATCCCCCGATAATGACTAGTAAAGCCAGTCCGGCAATTAAACCCCATTGGGTTTTACGCTGGTTGGCCAGCGTTAGTTTACTAAGTGCAATTTCATTGTCTTTTACGGCAATATTATGTTTGCCTTCCAGTCCGGCTATTTCATTCTTTTTTTCCTGGCTGAACAAAGAATCATTGGTGACGGTTAATTTTTTGAAATAGTTAAGGGCTTCTTTGTAGTTCCCTTTTTCTTCTTCAAGGTGAACAAATATCCTGGAGATATTGGCCAGGTAACCCGGACTGTTGGTTCGTTCAGCCAGCAATTTGGCACGTAATAAACATGCTTCCGCCTTTTGCATATAAGCGGCCTTCTCTGCACCCTGGCTATGTTCTGCTGCATGTATATATGTTTCCCCCAAATCGGCGTTGTTAACCAGCGATGTTTCCGAAGTAGGATTGATTTCGTCCATGATCTTATTTACCTGCAGCATCAGCTCTATCTGCTTCTTGTAATCCGGAAAATGATAATTGGAGAGGTTAATTAATGCATTCGTTTCATCCACCTTATTATTTGTTTCTTCCGCCATTTTCAATGCTTTTTCTGTGTAATCTATCCCGGCAACCGTATCTTTCAGGGAGGTACTGATGGTGCCCAAACTCATCAATGCATGCGTAATTCGTCGTGTATTGTTAACCAGCCTGCCATTTTCCATCTCTATGTCTGCATATATCTTTCCCTTGGCAAAATCCTCTTGCGTAACAAAGCAGTTGACGAGGTTGCCGGCCACCAGGGCAATCAAATCAGGATCTTTTAATGCTTCTGCGATGGGCAGCGCTTTAAAAAAATTGTCCGCCGCTTTTGTGTATTCCGACTCCACCATATAACTTCTTCCTATATTATTAAGGTTATTCACCTGGTTGTTTTTGGCATCCAGTTCCAGGTTCAATTTATAGCTCACCTCAAAATGTTTCCTGGCCAGCACATTGTTGCCGGTATCTCCAATGTACAATCCCAGGTTATTGTTCAGATTGGCAATCCCCTTTTTCCATTTTATTTTTTCTGCCAGCGCCAGCGCCTGGTTGGCATAAGGAAAACTTTTCAGCGGATCAATGGTGTAATAATATTGCGAAATACGACTGAGCGTTTTAACTTTATTTGAATCATCTTTTTCCCCGGCTAACACTTTCAGCATAGAATCAAGCTGCGCAGGTACCTGTTTTTGGGAATACAGGTTTAAACAGAAAATTAACTGAAAACAAATAAGCAGTTGTTTCATTTTTGTAGTTATAGCAGGTTTATATTAAAGCAGACAGTAATTTCACCGGTTGAATTTACTCCAACAATAATTTTTCCACCATTTCTTTATAACTTCTGCCAACCGGTAACAGCATATCATTCACCATCACCTCCCTGGAAGATATTTCTTTAATGAAATGCTTTTGTATGGCATAACTGCGGTGTATACGGATAAAAGTCTGGAAAGCTTTTTCTTTCAGCAGGTTACCCAGCGGGGTTAGTACACAATATTTCTTTTTATTGGTGATAATACCCGTGTAGTCTTTCAACGCTTCCAGGTAGATAATTTCATACAATTGAAGTTTGATGTGATTATGCCCGTCTTTTATAAACAGGGTATCTTCTCCCAGCGTATAATCCAGCAACTCTGCTTTGTAATGCACTTCCAGAAATTGTTCCAGCCTTTCCATGGCTTTTGCAAAGCGATCAGCTTTGAGTGGTTTTACGATATAATCCAGGGCGGCAGTTTCGAAACCTTCCAGCGCAAATTCCGGGTGGGAAGTAACAAAAATACAGGCCGGTATACTGCCCAGGTGCTTCCTCAAATCCAATCCATTCATCCCCGGCATGTCAATATCCAGGAACAGTACATCGGGAAGTGCATTTTTTTCAACAAATGACAGTGCCTGCACAGCCGATTCAAAAACACCGGCTATCTGAATAAACGGGTAACGGCGCACGTATGATACAAGGGTAAGCCTGTCCAGCTCATTGTCGTCTACAATGATGCAGGTATAATTTGTTCTCTTCGGGTTCATTGCTTTCTCATTTATGTCTCTGCTACAATTTACTTCTTTTTAGTGATATGTTTTGCTACCACATTTATGGTAGAAGATGTTGTTGGTCTACTTAACTGGTAGTTCAGCGATTAAGCAATTTACGCATGGCACTGCAATGTAGGTTTGTACCAGCAAAAAGCAAATTTGCTGTAAAACTCCTTATAACTTAAAATTATATTACCATGAAACAGATCCATTTATTCAGCCTGCTGTGTATAGCTGTATTAACCCTTTTCTCCTGCAAAAAAAGCAATGATGCCGGCACCCCCGCTGTTAACTGGAATGAAGATTTAAAAGGTACGGTATGGGCCGGAGAATTTAAATACACAAGCGGAGATTTCCAGGATTTACAGCCCTTCACCCTTGTATTAAACAATGATGGTACCACCACCTGGACCGATATGGATTCTCCGCGCTCCGGCGGCAGCTGGAAGGTGCAAGGCGATAAGATAACCCTCACCTTTCCTAATAAAACAATCAATTCCGCTACTGTATCAAAAGATAATTGGCTGGATTTTACGAATCCCGCAGTAAACGGTTTTGAAATAGCCAGTTTAAACCGGTCTGTTGCCGTAACGCAAAGTATGCTGGAAGGCGCCACCTGGTCTGGATTTTATAAGACCGATACATGGTCTATTAAATTTGTTGCAGGTAGTAAAGCAGACTTAACCCGTATCAGTAAAATTCCGGGATTACCCTACCAGGCCTCCGGCGCAAGTATTAAATTTATTGTAAATGGGGGCACTTTCACCGATAGTTTCTTTGCAACATTTTACTCCAATCTTACTTTGATGAAGGTTTTCCGGTTTTACCGCAACGGTACCTTTATCACCAGGGAAATGTGGTCTGGTCAGAAACAGTAATACGATCTTCTACGAGTACGGCACAGCGAAAAACCCCGGGTTCATCAAACAATAAAACCTGATTATGAAAACAACGAACATCATCAGCAACAATGCAAGAAAGATATGGGGAAGAAGCAGATGATTTCCGCAAGACTTTTCAATGCCATTGTTTTTACCGCATATAAAAACCAGTTGCGTTTATCATCTGAATACGATTGATGCCAGAACCGTAACCACCTTTTTGCAAGCACCGTCTTCAAAAATCTGTTGTTTGTCTATTTAGCAGGTTGTTCGGCGATTAACAAAATAAACAGGTAAAGATGCCTGTAAGTTTGAATAAATAACCCAGCAAATGATAACAATTTAATAGCAGAACGATGAATAGAATATTTACACCTCCAAATTTTATCCGTCAGTTATTACTGGTTGCCATGCTTTCATTTTCCTGCATCATAGTTTGTGCCCAGGCGAAACTGGTTATCAACGGCGGTGTAATTACTATTAACAATGGCGCTTCCCTTGTAATTGACAACCCTGACAATATGGCTATTACAAGAACCAGCGCAGGTTATATTGTAAGCGAAGGTGCCAGTAATAATATTTATTGGACCATTGGCGCGGGTAACGGAAATACTTACCTGCTTCCTTTTGGCAACACAGCCGGCTATTTTCCGTTGCAATTTAAAGCCGCATCCGGAACTGGTAGTGGCCATTTTGTTTTTAGCACTTATCCAACCGCCAGCTGGAAAAACAGCGACAACCTGGCACCCGGCGTAACCAATACAAATAAAGATGGAGCTGATAACTCTGCTAAAATGATCGATCGCTTCTGGCAAATCAATCCGCAGGGCTATACAAAGAATCCAGCGTTGACCAATCTGCTGTTTACTTATGCCAACGCTGAACTTGCAGCGCCCAATTCAATTACAGCATCTAATCTTATTGCGCAAAGATGGAACCCGGCATTGCAAAGCTGGAATGATTATGTAACCTCTTCCGTTGTAAATACTGGAAATAATACGGTAACAGTTTTAGCTATAGAAGGTAATCAATTGTATAATTGGTGGACGCTAACCGACCTGGCAGTTATTTTGAATGCTACGGTAATCAATTTTAAGGCTGCCGTAAATAACGGGCAGGTGCTTACCAGCTGGCAAACATTGTCAGAACAAACCCTGGATCATTTTGAAGTGTGGCGAAGTAAAGACGGTGTAACGTTTGAATATGCGGGCACAGTGGCATCTTCAGGTAACAGCACAGGCATCAGCAGTTATTCTTTTACTGATGCAAACCCATATACCGGCACGTCTTATTACCAATTGAAAACCGTTGCTAAAAACAGCAGTTTTAAATGGTCTGATATAGTTAGTGTAACAGTAGACATAACGGCCGGGATTTTTCTTTTCCCGAATCCTGCCAGCAACTATACAATCATCAACAGCAGTAACGCCATCATCAGCAGTAAACCAGTGGTAAATCTGTATAATGCAAAAGGAGATCTTGTACAAACCTTTTCACTCACTTCTAATAGCCAGCAATTGAATACCATCCACCTCGCTTCCGGAACGTATAGCCTGGTTATCAGTACCAATAATTTTTTAAGGACATTAAGATTCATCAAACAATAAATAATACATGAAAATATTTTTACTGGCACTGATAGTTGTTTTTTGTTTGCAGCAAAAACTTTTTTCCCAGAATATTGGCATTAATGCAACAGGTGCAACCCCGCATGCCAGCGCTATGCTGGATATAAGTGATACCAGCAAAGGCATATTAATACCAAGAATGACTGCCACGCAAAGAACGGCCATTCCATCACCTGCAAAAGGATTGATGGTTTTTGATAACAGCAATAATAATTTTTGGTACTATAACGGATCTGCCTGGTTGCAATTAGGCGGGGCTATTGTTAGTAACAGCGGTTGGGGATTAAGCGGCAACACGGGCACAAAGGCAGACAGTAGTTTTATAGGAACAACCGATACACAATCTTTGCGCATCAGGGTTAACAATACCTGGGCCGGCGCTATACATCCAACAAGTGGTAATTTATTTCTGGGAATGGGTGCGGGCAATGCCGGCACTACCGGCACCGCAAATACTGCCATTGGTGAACATACACTCTTTGCCAATAAAGATGGCAATTTCAATACAGCTAATGGACATTACGCACTTGCTAACAATATCAACGGGTTGTTCAATGCCGCATTTGGATCAAATGCATTGCTTTCAAACATTAGCGGGGGAAGCAATGTGGCAATTGGTGCAGGCGCGATGTATGGCAATACAGCCGGATTATACAATACTGCGGTAGGCTCAACCGCGCTTTATTACAGTAAAACCGCTAACAACAATACGGCGATAGGTAGTGAGACCCTGTACAATGACAGCACCGGCAATAACAATACAGCGGTTGGCTACCATGCGCTGACCAGCAACAATGGCGAGGAAAATACCGCTGTCGGTTACAATTCTTTACTCGCTAATACCACTGGCATGATGAATACAGCCATCGGAGGCAGGACTTTACGTGGCAATACATCCGGAAATTACAATACCGCAGTTGGATTGGCAGCGCTTGCCAGCAATACCACCGGTGGGTCAAATACAGCTGCCGGTGCAGATGCCATGGATTTTAATATAACCGGAAATAACAATTCCGCCTATGGAACGTCTGCTCTTCAGTACAATACTTCAGGCAACTATAACATTGCAATAGGATTCCAGGCGATGCAATTCGGTAGAACGGGGAGTGACAATATAGCCATTGGCTCAAATGCGCTCAATGCAAATTTAAACGGTAATAAAAATATTGCCATCGGTTTCGGGTCGGGTACTGCATCATATGCTGCCAATACTTTTAATACCATCAGCATAGGCAACGATGATTATTTAAACGGCTACCAGAACCAGGCGTTCATTGGCAATACCAGTACGGCATGGATTGGGGGCAAAGTAACCTGGAGTACTTTCTCGGATGCCCGCATTAAAAATACCATTGCAGAAGATGTAAAGGGGCTGGATTTTATTTTAAAACTGCGCCCTGTTACTTATCATATCAGCAACAAAGCAATTATTAAACTAAGCGGCAACAAAGAAACACCTGATTTTCCTGGTAAATATGACAATGAAAAAATAAAGTACAGCGGGTTCTTAGCGCAGGAAGTTGAAAAGGCCGCTAAAGAATCTCATTATGATTTCAGCGGCTATGTGGCTCCTAAAAATCAATACCAGTTATATACCCTCAGTTATGAACAGTTTGTTGTTCCATTGGTAAAAGCCATGCAGGAACAACAAAAAATGATAGAAGAGCTGAAAAACAGGCTGGCGGCGTTAGAAAATAGCAGGGTTGCCAAATGATGGATCAATTTCTTTTCACGTTCAAAACCTTCGTATGAAAAAGTATTTATTTCTGATTTCCCTGTATTGTTGTTTTCAGCAAAAAGCAGTTTCTCAAAACATCGGGATTAATGCCACTGGTGCATTACCCGATGCAAGTGCTATGCTGGATGTGAGCGCTACCAGTAAAGGCATGCTGGTACCACGCATGACCAGTGCACAGCGGACAACCATTGCTGCGCCCGCCAAAGGCCTGCTTGTTTTTGATAATGAAACAACCAGTTTCTGGTTCTATAACGGCAATGTATGGGTTGAACTGGTGGCAACAGGCACTGGTGTTTCTAATTGGTCGTTAAACGGCACCCATATTTATAATAATAACACCGGCAATGTAGGTATTGGAACAAATACACCTGTTACAAAGCTTTCTATACAAACCGGAATTAACACCAACGGATGGACACATACAGGCCAGGTAAATGGAATTGATTCGATAATAGTAAGTGAAGGAATAGGTGGTGTGTCAGCAGCAATCGGAACAACTACTAATCATGCATTCCGCCTCAATGCAGGGCCCGGTGGTGGAAAAATGTCTATTTATCCATCAGGAGACGTGGTAGTGGGTGATAATAACGTAGGTGCTGTGGGCAGGCTAACGGTTAAAACCACCAATAACGCGGATGGCATATCACATATAGGTGAGAATGGCAATATCCTGAAAACAAGGATGGGTGGTACATCTGCAGGCATCGGCACTTTTTCCAATACCAACATGCGCATCTTCTCCAATAGTAATTCTGTTATTTTTATAGCTTCAGCAACCGGAAACGTAGGCATTGGCGCAGTAGGTGATAATCCCATTTATAAACTGGATGTTGGCAGCAGGATAAGAATAAGGAGTGAAAACCCTGCCCTGAGTGCCGGTCTGTGGTTAAACGACAGTAAGAATACAAGTCCCATTGCATTTATGGGTATGGCTGATGACTTCAGTACAGGCCTGTTTGGTAGCATCAGCGGATGGGGGTTGATAATGAATGTTAACACCGGCAATGTTGGCATCGGCACATTAAATCCTACTGAAAAACTTGCGGTAAACGGTACCATACGCACCAAGGAAGTAATTGTTGACTCCGACTGGGCCGACTATGTATTTGATAAAAAATATAAGCTCCACCCGCTGGATGAGGTGGAAAAATTCATACAGATCAATAAACACCTGCCCAATATTCCTTCTGCAAAAGAAATAGAAGACAAAGGATTGCATATGGGAGACGTACAGAAAAAAATGATGGAAAAAATTGAGGAACTGACATTGTACGTGATTGAACTGAAGAAAGAAGTAACTGCATTAAAAGCCAGCAGCAATGAAAACAAATAGTATAATAAGGATTATTATCGCACAGCTGTTGCTATTTACAGTTACCCACGTTTCGGCACAAACGCTGCTTCCCTGCGACGGCGTAAAAATAGATACTGCCGCATTAAGAAAAGCCATGCAATTTGAAACCGTCAACAAGAAAAATGGACGCGTACAGGCACCGCGCTTTTTGATACGGATATTCTTTCATATCGGAACGGATGACAATGGAACCAATGCCACTATTACACCGCAAATGCTGAAGCAGGAGTTTGACACGTTGAGAACAGATTATGCAGCAGCTGGTATATGCTTCAGCTTTGCAGGTTATGATTATATGAACAGCACTAAACTCAATAACAATTTTATTAAAAATACAGATGACCCTGTATTATTTGACCCATACAGGCAAACCAGCTGTATTAATATATTTTATGTTCAAAAAATTAATGGTGTCAACACTGCATGCGCCAATAATTGTGGCATTGGCGGTACCAGCCTGTCCATCCCCAGCACAATTTGTCTTATTTCAAAACCCAATATTGGTCCGGGCAGAACGATATCTCATGAAGTGGGACATTGCATGGGGCTGTTACATACTTTTGAAAAAAGCCGTGGCTTAGAAAATATTGATGGAGGTAATTCTTCCAGCTCCGGCGATTTGATCACAGATACACCGGCCGATCCCTATGTCTTTAATGGCACAGCTTGTTTTATTGTGAACGGTTGCACCTACCAGGGATATTGCACTGATCCCAATGGGGAAAAAAATTATATTCCGCCATATACCAACCTGATGTCTTACTGGACATCAGTAGTAACCAATTCATGTATTCCCAAACTGTACCTTACCCTGGGTCAGTACAACAGGCTGTATAGTTCCTTATCAACCGACGCGTTTCTCTTGTCATGCGGAACAGACCTTATTGATTATACCATTACGCCTGTTAGCAAAAACAGGGCAAGCTTTTTCTGGACAGCCTTTGGCACCATTTCTACTTCGGGCAATGTAGATTTATCCGGAACACTGAAAGCCGGTATCGGTGCCCAAACCATCAGGTTGCATAAAGGTTTTCATGCATCGGTAACAACAGGAAGAATTATTATCAGTTCAACTGGTTGTAAATAATAATATTCAAAATAAAATCTGCTTACGGCTTTTTATTGCACTAAATCACCATTAAAAAAAAGAAAAATGAAAAAGAATATAATTATAATCCTGACAATAGGATTGGTTATGATGGTTACCACCGGCTGTAAAAAGGATAATGGCAACAACAGCGCCGCAGTACATTTACCTGTTTTAACAACAACCGCTATAACGGCTGTTACACAAAAAACAGCTGCATGCGGGGGAAATATAACAAGTGATGGAGGAGCAACGATTTCTTCGAGCGGCGTTTGCTGGAGTACAAAAAATGAACCTACCATTTCCGATAATAAAACTGTGGACGGAAACGGTACAGGCTCATTTACAAGTTCCCTTACAGGATTAACCAGCGCTGCTGTTTATAACGTGCGGGCCTACGCCACAAATAGTTTGGGCACTGCGTATGGGAATAAAATAATATTTTCAGCATTGGAAATAGGACAGCTTTACCAGGGAGGATCGATTGCATATATTCTTCAGCCTGGTGATCCAGGTTATACAGACGGTCCGGCCCATGGCATTATTGCGTCGCCCTTAACCTCAAACGGAATAAAGTGGTTCCCTTCAACAACTTTTATTACAACCGGTGCCAAAGCAACCGCACTGGGTACAGGAAGCGCAAATACAGCGCTTATTGTAGCAACCCAGAAACCGGGCACTTATGCAGCCAACGCATGTTTTACTGAGAAGGAAGGCATTTACGACGATTGGTATTTGCCCAGCAAGGATGAGATGAACAAGTTATACCTGGCAAGAAATAAAATCTCCAGTTTACCGCCAACAGGATATATCTGGACTTCCAGCGAGAACAGCAATACCGAAGTGTGGATACAGTCTTTTACTACCGGCGCCCAGTCCACCTATGATAAAAACGGTAGCGGCTTCTGGACCTGGGCCATCCGTTCCTTTTAATAAACACCTGCACATTGTTATAAAAAGCCTGCATAAAAAAACAGGGAATAAGTTCTTTATACCCTGTTTTTTATATCCTTTGCTCCGCTTCCAGAGTTTAAACCGGGTCGTTCGTCTAGTTTAAAGGTTATTCAGCTATTAGCGCATTTTACCCGTGCCGGTTAAATATATTTTTGTCTTATATACTGGTGGGAAAAAATATTTGTCAATGAAAAATAAAGACAATGAAAAAATATCTGCACATAATACCAATCATAGCAATTATAACAGGAATTTTATTCAGTTGCAAAAAAAGCAATGGTGATGCACCTAAAGATTACAGTGCATCCATTAAAGACAAAACCTGGTGGGGAGAGCTTGCCTATACCGGCAAAACGCCAGAGTATTACAGCGTACATTTTAATACAGATAACACACTAACATGGAGCCAGTTCCAGGGAGATTATACTGGTCACTGGGCTTTAAACAACAAACAGGTTACTATAACTTTCGATGGAAACACTACACAAATAAAAGCGGATATTTCTGATGATGATAACCTGGTTAATATTACAGACAACACTGGCGCTTCTGAAATTAAAAGTGGCGAGATAACTGTTAACTCAACTACAACTTTAGACAATACGGTATGGAACGGCAATACACAGGTTCCAACAAAAGCATTACAACTTAATTTTAAAACGGGCTTACAAGCTACCATTAACTTAGAAAAAACGCCCGTCAAAACATATACTTATACAAAGTATTCATCAAATTCAGTTATTCGCATCAGCACAATTTTTTTTGGAATTATTGTTTCGGGCAGCAAAATGAAAGGAAGTATTGATAATTCCGTATTTACATGGCAGGCAACAAAACAATAAATAAAAGCTATGAAACTTTCAATTATTTCCCTCATCATGCTATGTCTGATTAGTTCCTGCAATAGTCAGCAAACAGTTAAAGAAAAAGCAATAGCTGAAAAAAATGCGATTGAATCTGCAAGACCCGGTACCATACCTGCCAAAGAAGGTGGCTGGACTATGACCGCCAAAATAAATGGCAAAGCCTGGATGGCAACTTCCCTCATGCCACCTGAAGCAGCCGGAAGGATCATTGGCTATTATAAAAATGCTTATATAGGTTTACCCTATTATCATAAGATGGGTGAAAAAACAAATTTTGGAGAAAGCAATGCTGTTGATCTTTCCATAGACGGTGATGATAATTTTTATGGTGGCAGAACAGGCGGAATGGAAATTATAAAAGTGAATGGCGACTGGGTAGAAGGTATATTCCACTTTACAGCTAACAGTAAGGGTTCATCCAAAATATTTGAAGTAACAGATGGATTCTTTCGCATTTCTATGAAATAACCTGCATTCTCTTTTTGCGTTGTTTAGAAATCAACCACCCCAGTTTGGTGGTTGATTTCTTCTTTCTTCAATGCTGTTCGTCTACTTAAATAGTCGTTGGGCGATTGTCTGCTTTCGCCCCTGCTTAATGTGGATAGATTTGTTTTACCTATAAAAGTTGCGTTATGAAATTATTTTTTACCTCTCTTTTTATTGTTTCCAATGTTTTTTTTGCAGCCGCACAATGGAGCAATACTGATAACAATTTTTTAGATAGCCTGCACATGCCGGTATGTACTGCAGTGGGAGACCAGGGAAATACAATGAGCATCACCAGTTACCCTGACGGCGGCACCATTGTTTTTTGGGAAGACAAACGCGATGGGTTTTACAACAATACAAAAATCTATGCACAGAAATTTGATAAGCAGGGCAACAGGCTATGGGCCGAAAATGGTATACCCATTTCTGCAGGCACCAATAACCAGCATTTTACTTTTTCATCCAACCAGTCTTACCGCAACCGCACAGTGGCCGCTACCGATAAGGCAGGGGGTTTTTATATTACCTATACTGATGACAGTCTTGCCACTTATCAATGGCAGAGAATGTGTATACAGCATATAAAAAATGATGGTACCATTGTTTTTTCAGGACCAGGCAATATTCAGGCGCAAACAGCAGCGGGTCAAAGTTATAATTATGCAGCACCACAGTTGATAGCGGATGATGAGGGCGGTTTCTATATTGCCTACATAAAAAACAATATTACAGATTACCTCTACGTATATAACGGTAAAGACCAGTCGGGATCAATAATTATAAAAGGCGGAGGCCTTGTCAATGAAAATGGTATTCAGAAAAAAGATCCAATGCCTTGCCTGGGTGCTTTCAAATATTATATTTATTACCCGATAACGGTTGTAAAAGATTACAATATCTGGTCTGATTTGCAGGGCAACTGCAGTATCGTTATGTCTTTGGACGGAAACGATGGTTCGCAAAGAAACATGCTTTGCTATAACCGCGTATGGAAAGCCAAAAAAAACGCACATGTTACCAATTCAACACTTTTCCCAACTGGTGGACCCGATACACAAATAATTGATTATGCCAAAGGCGATGTTGACATATTATATAAGCACGGTCATTTAATGCTTAACCGTACTTGTACAAACCCTGATTCAGGTGTGTATTTATGGGTAGATGATCTTTTGACTGCCAATGGATTTTTATCCATTGATCAGGGCGGGTATGATTATAATTTCCCCAAAGGCGTTACTTTATCAACACCCGGTAATATCAATGTGGAAATAATGGCCAGTGCAACCAGGACCTATTCCGGCAATACGGTTTCTAATTTTATAGTCTACGCCATCGGACGGTCCGTGGAAAAATATGATACAATTCCATTTCAACGTGGCTCTAACGATGATCCATATGTTGGTTACGTTGGTTCACCCGCAGCTTTAAATACCATCAATAATTTCCGTGATACATTGCTGACTGCTGGCACCTATTACTTTGATTTTTCATTGGCAGGTGGCGCCAACCAGGTGTATGCTGCCGCATTGATGAATGAGCCGGGCCAGGGATTTACGGTGAGAAATCTTT
>JBDSOC010000160.1:0-15180 GCA_039915085.1 Chitinophagaceae bacterium | reverse complement strand
GTCCCCACCAACCACTTCTAGCTGCGACAATTTGAAATGCACCCATGGTAGAAGCAGATTTTTTAACACTTGATCTTCTCAAATGGGCTTCTTACTCCATATGCTGAATGATGCCTGAGCTATGGCACTATTGGGGTATTAAATAATTCATGTAGAAATAGATACTATTATTTTATCATTAAGCAGCGGTAAACGCAGTTCAACCAAAGAAATATAAATGGCTAAGAAAAAAAAGCGCCCCACTATTGAGGGGCGCTGCATTGAAATACAGGAACGGTGAAATTAATTAGCGCACTATAATTATTTGTTTTGTCTTTATATCTGCACCAGATTTGCATATTAATACGTAACTGCCTGTAGGTATACCCGGTAATGACAAAGTAATTGTCTGGCCGGAGCTTACCAGCGACGGTAATTTTATCGACTGCAGTTTTCTTCCGTTCATTTCAAACATGTCAACCATTCCATTTTTTAATTCTGAAGAAGTTCTGAGATATACAGAATGTTGATTTACCACGGAAGGAAATATAGATACTGCCTTTTTCTCATCAAACATTATTTTTATTACGGGCGAAATACTGAATTTGCCATCTTTATCAACCATGCGTAAACGATAATAATTGATGCCGTTTGCAGGTGATGGATCGGCATAAAAATATGTCTTATCAAATCCACTGGCGGCCACAGTGCCTGCATATACATTACCCAGTGCGGCGAAATCAATACCATTTACACTTCTTTCTACCCGGTAATAATCAGTATTAACTTCTTTGCTAACCTTCCAGTTAAGACTGATATTTTTAGAGACGGCTTTACCATCAAAACTCAGTAACTGTACCGGCAGCAAGGCATTTACTACTGACGAAAAACTAACCTGGTTACCACCTGAATTTTCATAATATTCAAGCACCATATTATAAGTTCCGGCAAGTGCAGCGGTATAAGTGCTGGTATTATAACTCTGGTCAAACCATTTGTCAATCACCCAGGTACTGCCACCATCAATACTCAGCCGGTAGCCATCATCTCCTCCGGCAGTGAGTGTGTAATTATTACTTGCAAAAGTTTTTTGCAGCCTGTACCTGGCGCTGAATCTTTCTGTTGGTACCAGGCAGCTGCTCGTGGTATATAATGTATTGTCGCCACCAAAATTTTCTGTAAAATCTGCGTTGCCGGATACGCCTTCTGTTACTGTTCCACTATAAGTATCAAAGTTGGTACCCTGGTAAATATATCCGTTCCAGACATTACCTGTACCATAGATAGATTGGTCTCCGGTTGAAATGCAGGCATTTGCTACAGAAAATGAAATCCTGTTGCCACCGCCATCCTCAAAATATTCCAGTACTATGCTATAAGTTCCACTAAGCGTGGTGGAATAAGCAGAAAAGTTGTACGACTGTGCGTTAAAATGATTGATTGCCCAGGTAGCGCCGCCATCAAGACTTAAACGATAGCCATCATCTGCTCCTACAATAAACTGGTAACCACCCGGTGCAAATGTTTTTGTTAGTTTATACCTGGCGCTAAAAGTTTCTGTATAAACCGGGCATCCATTGGTGGTATAATTTACATAATCGCCCCCAAAGCTTTCGTCAAAATTGGAATTGCCGGGCGTCCCTTCCGTTACATAGCCGCTGTAACTGGTAAAATCCAGGTTGTTGTATAGGTATCCAATCCAGGTATCAGATGTTCCGTAACTGGTTTCATCGCCTGCGGGCGTGCAGGCCTGTGCATAGATAGCAGGCGATAAAATAACTGAAAGGATTAAAGTAAATAATATTTTCATAAACAGCATATTGGTTAACAGATAGAAGATAATAGGGGTAAACCATTAACGGCAAACGATGCTTTTTATGCGAAACTTGTATTGAGCCTGATCAACAATTGGTTATGTAATTAACTATTTTAATACTGGGTGGATTTCTTCCATCTTTAAATGGATGACAAAGGGTGCGTGAAACGCCATGTGGGCAGTAAAACAAATGCAGCAGATTTAATCGCTCCAACCTGGTTTATAGTATTTTTAAATGCAGGAAGATAAGGCTTTTCAAAGCCGGGAGCTGCGCTTCGGGGGAGACTCTGCCACAGCGGATGCTTTATTTTTTCAGAGCCATCCTCATTGTAACTATATCGTTGCTAAAGCCGGCTTTTTGATAAGCTTTGATAGCAGGCAGGTTATCTGCGTATACTTCCAGCCGGAATTCATGGAGGTTTTGTTTAACTGCCCAATCTTTTAATGCTTCCATTATTTTCATATTGACGCCTTTTCCCCGATGTTCGGGAACGGTAAACATAAAGCCGAGAAAGGCATGGTGTTCGTGCTGTACAAAGTGTTTTGCTTTTTCCATACGGGCATAACCGGATCCAATTATTTCATTATTCAATTCAGCAACCACCAGTTCAATATGTGAAGCGGTAATCATTTCTTCTAAATTGTAATATTGAATTTGCCCGCTTTTCAATGTATTGTCAAAAGGGCGCTCCGCATTGATAACACCCTGCTCCAAATGAAGAAGTGTGTCCATGTCTTTCAGTGTTGCCTTTCTTACTGTAATTTGATCCATTTGACTATTCTTTAAAATCATTTGTCAGTAGCAATTGTATCAGCCGGATATTCTTTCAAAAATAATTGTTTTACAATCTTAAAAAAAACGAATCCGCTAAACAACGTAAATTTGAACTATATCATAAAATAGTAACAACATGTTAGCAACAGGAACAAAAGCACCGGAGTTTTCATTATCTGCTACACCTGATCAAAAAATACAGTTAAGCCAGTTAAAAGGGAAAAAAGTAATCCTTGCATTTTACCCGGCCGACTGGAGCCCGGTGTGCAGCGACCAGATGGCTTTATACAATGAAATGCTGAAGATTTTTCACAAAGAAAATGCAGAAGTAATTGGTATTTCTGTGGATAGCAAGTGGTGCCATCTTGCTTTTGCGCAGGATAGAAAATTGCATTTTCCTTTGCTGGCCGATTTTGAACCAAAAGGCGCTGTTGCCAAATTATATGACGTGTATGATGCGGAACTGGGAGAATGTAAAAGAGCTTTGTATGTGATTGATGAAGAAGGTACCATCCGCTGGAATTATTTATCGCCGGTAGGCATAAATCCCGGAGCAGATGGTATCTTGGATGCGCTGGAAGAAATGAATAAAAAATAAATTATGCCGAAATTAAAACCCGCAGTTAACAGTAAAGATCATGTGCAGGGTAATAAAGGTGCAGCGATAGAACTTGTAGAATACGGGGATTATCAATGTCCGCATTGCGGAAGGGCCTACCCCATCATTAAATCCATTCAGCAGAAAATGGGAGATCAGTTAAAATTTATTTTTCGAAATTTTCCCCTGGCACAAATTCATCCCAATGCAGTAAACGCAGCTTTAGCCAGCGAAGCAGCAGGATTACAGGATAAATTCTGGGAAATGCATGATTATATTTTTGAACACCAGAACCGGTTAGATGACGTTTCGCTTACTAAATATGCTGCTCACCTTCACCTGGATGTTGAAAAATTTGAAACGGATTTTGAACAACCAGGATTGACAAAAAAAGTAGATGAAGATTTTGAAAGTGGTGTAAGAAGCGGGGTAAATGGAACACCTTCTTTTTTTATCAATGGTGAAAAATACAATGAAAGCTGGGATGAAGAACCGTTCCTGGATTACCTGAAAGCCCTTATCAAATAGCATACTGTGGTTATAATTATTATTTGGATATTGCTCTCCTTGGTGGTGGCCATCTTTGGCGCCGGCAGAAAAATAGGATTTATAAAAAGCCTGTTTACTTCAGTTTTTTTAACGCCGGTAATTGGCATCATTATTATTTCGTTTTCACAAAAGAAAAAAGATATAGCCCAAAAGAAGGAAACTGAAAAATTAAGCAAAGAATACCTTGATTTGATAAATCCCAAAAAGTAATTGCCTGCAGAGGCGTTAAGTAGAATTCAAATCAGCAAGTTCCGGGTTGTTTTATTTTGTTATATGCAGCAGTTTTGTATAACTAAATGTATAAAAATGAAACAATTTAAGATTGTGCCTTTGAGCAGGGAATACGCTGCTACAATACGTGAAACAAATAAAGATGATTTTGGACATGCAGTAACAGCGCATGTTGCTACCGGCAAAGGCCCCTGCAGGGTATCTTTAAAACCATTTGTTGTGGGTGAAGACATGAGGCTGCTGCTGTCTCACAGTCCTTTTGAAATTGACAACGCCTTTAACCAGCCAGGCCCGGTTTTTATTAATAACAAAGAGGTGGAACCTTACAGTGATGTTCATCATTTTCCTCCTGAAATAAAAGCAGATAAGAAAAGTTTTCCGCTTTCATTGATTGGATACAATAAAAATCAAAACATGATTTATACACAGTTGGTAGGAGACAACGATGTAGATATCATGATTCAAACAATATTTAACGAACAACCCAAAGTTGAATATTTGCATGCAAGAAATGCAGAAGCAGGCTGTTTTATCTGTAAAATTGAAAGGGATGAATAGTAATTCTGCCTGGTCTTATAATGGAATTTACTTTTGCATCGCCGGAATATGAAATGCAATGGACTTTTTTGTTAATGCCTGGTGTAATTGTTTGATTTTTCCACAGGTGTCGCTCGCACCGGGGTTTCAAATCAGCGTATATACCCAGAGGACCCTGCGATTTTACAATACTTATTCATCACTATTGTAAGGGCTGGAAAAAGGTTCATGTTCTCTTTTGTCTTCAATTTCATAAGAGCCAGGCGCTGTCTTTGTAAAACTTTTTATTAAAAAAATCCATAGAAAAGGTATTACTCTGACATATTTACTTTAATATTCCCTTTATCTCATTTAGTTTAAATAATGCTTCTACAGGTGTGAGTCGGTTAATATCAATACTCTCCAGCATTTTTCTGATTTCATCAAAAGTTTCTGAATGTGCATCAAAAATGGAAAGCTGCAATTTTTGGGCCGGCATGTTTTTTATCTGTTCAGAAGCATTGCCATTTGCATGAGCTTCTTCCAGGTGTTTCAGCATTTCATTGGCGCGTTGTATAAGCGAAGAGGGCATGCCTGCCATCCGTGCTACATGTATACCAAAACTATGTGTGCTGCCACCGGGCGCGAGTTTACGAAGAAAAATGATCTTGTTACCGACCTCTTTATTGGTAATATGGTAGTTTTTAATTCGGGGCATCCTGTTCTCCAGTTCATTCAGTTCATGATAATGCGTGGCAAACAAAGTCTTTGGCTGATGAGGCGATTGATGCAAATATTCTGCAATGCTCCAGGCAATAGAAATGCCATCATAGGTAGAAGTGCCACGGCCAATTTCATCCAGTATAATTAAACTGCGTGAAGTAATATTATTGATGATGCTGGCTGTCTCATTCATCTCTACCATAAAAGTAGATTCGCCGCCGCTCATGTTATCGGAAGCTCCTACGCGGGTAAATATTTTATCGGTTAATGCAATGCGCGCAGTATCTGCAGGCACAAAACTACCCATATGCGCCATCAGCGTAATAAGCGCTGCCTGCCTTAGGAGGGCGCTTTTACCACTCATATTGGGACCAGTAAGAATAATTATCTGCTGCGATGTAGGATCAAGAAAAATATCATTGGCAATATAAGGCTCACCGGCAGGCAGTTGTCTTTCAATAACCGGGTGACGTGCCTGCTTTATATCCGTTTCATTGCCTTCGTGCAATTCAGGTTTTTTATAATTATAATGAAGCGCATTGGACGCAAAGCAAATAATACAATCCATTACTGCCAGCACATTGCCATTTACCTGCATCGGTGCAATGTAATCCTGCAGTTCAAGCAATAATTTTTCATACAGATCAAGTTCTATAGCAAGAATTTTTTCTTCGGCCCCGGTTATTTTTTCTTCATATTCTTTTAGCTCCGGTGTAATATATCTTTCTGCATTGGTGAGTGTTTGCTTGCGCATCCATGCAGCAGGTACTTTGTGTTTGTGTGAATTAGTTACCTCAAGATAATATCCAAAAACATTGTTGAAGCCAATTTTTAATGAAGAAATACCGGTAAATTCCGCTTCTTTCATTTGCAGTTCAACCAGGTATTCTTTTCCCCCGCTGGCAATTTTTCTGAGTATATCCAGTTCTGCATGAATACCTTCTTTTATTACCCCACCCTTTGCTGCAGTTGCAGGCGGGTTTTCATTAACCTCTTTTGTAATTTTTTCAACAATATAATGGCAGGGGTTTATAGCATCTGCCAGTCGTTTTAAATAATCATTGGGTGCTGTTTGCGCTAACTGTTTAATGGCTTCAGCATGTTGAAGTCCGCGTGCCACCTGTATTATTTCACGCGGATTGATTTTTTTTAAAGGTATTTTACTTACCAGCCTTTCTATATCACCACTTTGTTTTATGTGCTGTGTTATTTTAGTTCGTATATCTGGTTCTTTAATAAACCAGGTAACCAAATCCAGCCGTTCATTTATTTTCCTGATATCTTTCAAGGGTAAAACAATCCAGCGTTTCAGCATTCTTGCACCCATGGGGGACACGGTATTATCAAGGACTTTGTGCAGGTTGTTGCCATTGTCTGTGCTGCTGCCAATCAGCTCAAGGTTGCGGATGGTAAACCTGTCCATCCATAAATAATCTTCGCGGTCAATGCGCTGCAAAGATGTAATGTGTTGAAGGTTGGGGTGTTCGGTATCCTTCAGGTAATGCAATACAACGCCGGCAGCAATGATGCCCGCATGCATTTCTTCTATGCCAAAACCTTTTAATGAATGCGTCTGAAAATGTTTCAGCAGGCTTTCGCTGGCATAGGCTTCATCAAAAATCCAGCTTTCTAAAGTGTACGTATAAAATTTATTGCCGTGTATTTCTTTAAAATGTTTTTGAAAACTCCGCTGAAAAATAACTTCTGCAGGCCTGAAGGTTTGCAGCAGTTTGTCAATGTATTCCTGGTTGCCTTCAGCCACAAAAAATTCTCCGGTGGAAATATCCAAAAAAGAAATACCCTGATTATTGTCTGTAAAATGAATAGCTGCAAGAAAATTATTGGTATTATGCTCCAGCAGTTTGTCGTTGGTGGCCACACCTGGTGTAACCAATTCGGTAACACCTCTTTTTATAATGCCTTTGGCAAGCTTGGGATCTTCCAGCTGATCACAAATGGCTACCCGGTAACCGGCTTTTACCAGCTTGTGCAGATAGGTATCCATAGCATGATGCGGAAAACCCGCCAGTTCGGAAGAAAATGCTGCACCATTGTTTCTTTTGGTAAGCGTAATACCCAATACCTGCGAAGCGATAATGGCATCTTCACCAAAGGTTTCATAAAAATCCCCTACCCTGAATAAGAGGATGGCATCGGGGTATTTTTGTTTAATAGCCCGGTGCTGCTGCATCAATGGTGTATCCGTGCTTTCTTTTGCCATGGGGGGCAAATATAGCCAATGTGCCATGTGAAAAATATGGAAGTGGGAAGAATGTGAAAATGTGAAAATATGGTCCCGACGCCTTGCAAAGGTGGCCGGCAATGAGCGAATCGCAATGGCTTACCAGTCTTCCATGCACGTTTTCATCTTCCTGAACATAGGAGCCATAAAATTTTGCCAGCCAGTTCAAATCCGTTTCTTTTGCAATGGTAATTAAGTAATCATATGTACGGAGATCTGAATAGATATCTTTTTCAGCATAAAAGCATCAGCATACCCGGGTTGGGTTCGCTGGTAGCGGAAACCATTCCGGCAGTATCTGATTTTGCCAACAAACAATTATTACCTGTGCAAATGAAGTTCAGGTTTGATAAATATTTTGACCTGCCGGACAAAGATTTTTTCACCTGGTTATCGCACAAAAAAAATATACCGGATTTTGAAGCGATAAAATGGTACAATGAATTTGCTGCCAACCTGAGCAATAAAATACGTACAGAAGAAGAAGCTATATGGGAAGGTGTGGGCGTATTTAAAAAAGATTTTGGCGGGGAAATAGTATTTGAGGCCGACCCCCAGCGGTATGAATTATACGCGGCTGTAAAGGCAGAAAGAATCATACGGGCAGATGCTACACATTCTATTTTAGTAGGGGATAAAGAAAAGACCAATTATGAAATGACTGAATTGCTCAGCGATGTGTATGTAGAAAGAGAATCGTGGTGGATTTATGCGCTGATACTGGCTGCTATTGGCCTGAGCATATTATTTTTTCATTTATACCGCAATAATATGAGATGGGGTGTTACGGGTAACCAGCAGAAGATTCAAATGAAAAATTAGGAGTTGAGAATCAGGATTTAAACGGCCGCTGAACGGGCAACTCTTTACGTTTATTCTTAGCTATAACAACAATTTCACTAATGAGTAGTATTACAAGAAATGAGTGCCCGGTTTGTAATTCATCAACCATCAGCCATCAGCTGAGTGCAAAAGATTATACGGTTTCGCAGCAGCAATTTGAAATATGGGAATGCACCAATTGCTCATTACGGTTTACGCAGGATGCTCCTGATCCATCATCTGTGGGCAATTTTTACCAGTCGGATAATTATATTTCACATACTGATACAGATAAAGGACTTATTAATAAAATGTATCATTTTGTACGGAAGACAACCTTAAAAAGAAAACTGCACCTGGTTGAACAAACTACCGGAATAAAAAAAGGAAAGTTGCTGGATATAGGCGCTGGTACAGGTGCTTTTGCATATACTATGCAAGCGGCTGAATGGGATGTAACAGGTCTTGAACCGGATGCTGTTACCAGGCAACGCGCCGCAACTTTATATGCATTGAATTTACAGGATACAACTGCCCTTTTTCAATTGCCCGCAGCAAATTTTGATGCCATTACCATGTGGCATGTACTGGAGCATGTGCATGAACTGCATGCATACATTGAACAAATAAAAATATTGCTGAAAGAAGATGGAAGAGCATTGATAGCCGTACCCAATTATACTTCTTACGATGCGCAGGTATACCAGCAATACTGGGCCGCATACGATGTGCCAAGACATTTGTATCATTTTTCACCAGCCGCAGTTAAAAATTTATTGAGACAACACGGTTTGCAGTTACTTGCTGTAAAGCCCATGTGGTTCGATAGTTTTTATATTTCTATGCTAAGCGAACAATATAAAAATGGGGAAAATAATCTTATAAAGGCATTGTGGAATGGAATGATTTCCAATGTTAAAACAATCTTCAATAAAGAACGCTGCAGTTCGGTTATTTATATTATAGGGCGTTGATTCCTGTGTTGGGTGCGTGTGTTGGGTATAAAAAAAATTCTTTTAATCTGGTTATTCAAGTATTCTGAACAGCGGACTAAACACCTGTCAATTAACATTCAGCACAACAATACTAATTGAACCTTATCTCATAAATAGTTGGCCACAGTTTACCGGTAACATACAGGCTCTTTGTTTCCGGATGATAAGCAATACCGTTTAAAACTTCTGCATCGGGCTGTTTGGCTTTAATTTCCGCTACAAGGCTGCTTAAATCAAGCTTGCCTACCACTTTTCCGTTGGAAGGATCAATTTTTAAAATATAGTTGGTCTGGTATTGATTGGCATAAATAAAGCCATCGATGTATTCCAGTTCATTAATATCACCAACGGGGCCGTTATTATCTGTTACGCCTAAGATACTTTGTGCCTTTAATGTATTGGTGATGGCGGCCGGATCTATGAATTGCAGGTTGCTGGTACCATCGCTCATAATAATATGCGTACTATCATGGGTGAGTGCCCAACCCGGACCGGGGTAGCTAAACTCCTGCAGCAACTTATACGTTTTGGCATCATAGATATAACCTTTGTGCGTTTGCCAGGTCAGCTGGTAAATTTTTCCATTGAGAATGGTAATACCTTCGCCAAAATAGATGGTATTGTCCAGCGTTACTTTCCTGTCTACTTTGCCTGTTTTCAAATTAGCAATACCAAATGCAGAAGGGTAGGGAGGTTTGTCGCCTTCTGTTTCAGCAGACCCGGAGCCTGAGCTTTCAAATAACAGCCCTTCATGAAATTCCAGCCCTTCTGTATAGAACCCGGTATCATGCGGATAAGTATTTATCACGGTAAAGCCTATAATGGCAGGCGCTGCTTCGGGAGTGGATGTAACTATGCTATCGGGCGTATTGCTGTTACACGCTGCAAAAACAATCAAAACTGTAAGAGGTATCAATATTTTTTTCATATCTGTCCAGCTATTGGTTTGCAAATGTACAGTCTGGAAAGCTGAGATAATACAACGAATTCTTAAAAATACATGGTCGGCCATTTTGGGTAATGTACCAGGTTAAATTTTTTGCCCACTATATAATATAATAGAAGCGGACCTGTAATATGCCGCAAGGGTACAAACCTCCGCTATGAATAAATTTGTAAAGCATCAGGAAAGATGCCTGATCTGAGGATGTCTGATGTACGATATACCGGATGCATATTTCTAAGCAAACCGCTCACAGCTATTTTTTTTTATTTATACAACATCTGTCTTGCCACAATATCTCCCACTACCGGCGACAATGCCACGCCCATACCACTCATACGCACGGCACAGTAAATGTTTTTTTCTATTCTTTTTATTATTGGGAATTTGCCTTCTCCCATTCCCATAATGCCACTCCAGCGGTGTTCGATGGTATATTTTTGCTTGGGTAAAACAACTTCTTTCAGAAATCGCTCCAGCTCCTGCTGAATAAGATCAGTAATAACGAGGTCACCGGAGTTTTCGGCCTGCAGCGCTTTGTTCCGTGCACCACCCAGCAAAACACGGTTGTTGGATAAATTGCGGAAATAATAAAAACCTTCATCAAAATGAAAAGCTCCTTTAAAGGGTAATTTTTTTATGGGTGATGTAACAAGTACCTGCCCGCGGACGGGTATTACATCTATTTTGGGAAGCAACTGGCTGGCAAAAGCATTGGTGCATATCAGCAACTGGTCGGCTGATAATGTTACCGGAAGATTAGTTTGCACGGTTATTTTACCATTTACTTTTTCGAAACCTTTGACTTCTGTTTGTGTCATCATCTCTACACCCATGCCCTGTACTTTTCTTAAAAGAGCCTGGAGTAATTTCCCTGAATGCAACTGCGCTTCGGCCCTGCTCTCTATTAAATGACTGGTTTGTTTAAATCCAAAATCTTTAATCTTCTTATCAGCGATGCGGAATATTTTTTCATCTTTAATGGCTTTACGCAGTATAATGTTCAGCCAGCCCAGGTCATTTTTTAATTGTTTCAGCCTGGTATACTGTCTGTCAGTAACCAGTTCATAACCGCCATGTCTTTCATATTCAATTTCTTTATTGCTGAATACTTTTTTTATTCTTGACAGTCCCTCATAGCGCATAGCAACAATTTCCAGCATGCCTTGTTCACCTGTTTTACGCGCATCTGCCAACAGCTCAGTAGCACTTCCAATACAGGCAAAACCCGCATTGCGTGTACTGGCACCGGTGGGTATAATGCCACGCTCAACTACCAGTATTTTTAATTGGGGCGCTGCTTTCTTCATATAATAAGCGCTCCATAGTCCTACCAGGCCACTGCCAATAATAATAATGTCTTTATGTGCATAGAATGTTTCTTTTTCCCACAAAGATGGTTCAGGCATAGCAGGTAATTTTAAAACAGGACGTTTACAAAAATATTAAACGGCGTTCGAAAAGAAAATTTAAGAACGCCGGTAACAACAAATTATTAATTTGATAATATAGACGAACCGGCAAACCTTATCGATTTTTTCAGGCAATAAAAAAAGGCTGCCGTTTTACTTGCAGCCTGTCTGTATTATATAATTTTTTACAAATGTATTGCCTCTCCAAATGCTACTTCAATAGCATCTTTGACGCTCTCACTGATAGTGGGGTGCGGATGAATACTGTTTAGTACTTCATGATGAGTGGTTTCAAGTTTACGGGCAACCACGGTTTCAATAATAATTTCCGTTACGTTGTAACCAATCATATGAGTGCCCAGCCATTCGCCATATTTGGCATCGAAGATTACTTTTACAAAGCCTTCTGTGGCGCCTGCTGCACTGGCTTTACCACTGGCACTTAAAGGAAATTTACCCACTTTTATTTCATAGCCGGCATCCCTGGCTGCTTTTTCTGTATAGCCAACAGACGCAACTTCAGGTGTGCAGTAAGTACAGCCCGGGACATTGCCATAATCCATCGGCTCTGGCTGGTGATTGTGTTTCTTTTCGTTGTACGCTATATTTTCAATGCAGATAATACCTTCTTTACTTGCTACGTGCGCCAGGGCAGGTCCTGGTATGCAATCGCCAATTGAATAAACGCCGGGTATACTGGTCTGGTAAAATTTATCTACCACAATTCTGCCCTTATCTGTTTTTACTCCGTTTTCTTCCAGCCCGATACCTTCTATGTTAGCAGCGATGCCAACAGCGCTCAATACTATTTCAGCCTCCAGTGTCACTTCGCCGGTAGCCGTTTTTACTTTTGCTTTTACGCCATTGCCGGATGTATCCAATGATTCAACGGAAGCATTGGTCATAATATCAATACCCTGTTTTTTTAATTGTTTTTCCAGTTCTTTTGAAATGTCATCGTCCTCTACCGGTACCACCTTTGGAAGAAACTCTACAACGGTCACTTTTGTACCCATGCTGTTGTAGAAGTAAGCGAACTCAACACCTATAGCGCCACTACCTACTACAATCATTGATTTTGGCTGTGCGGGCAAGGACATTGCCTCACGGTAACCAATAACTTTTTTGCCATCTTGCTTCAGGTTGGGTAATTCGCGGCTGCGTGCGCCGGTTGCTATAATAATATGTTTAGCTTCAACAATGTCTTTACCGCCATCTGCCTTTGTTACTTCTACCTGGCCCTTGCCTTTCAGTTTGCCAAAACCCATGATAACATCAATCTTATTTTTTTTCATCAGGAACTGAACACCTTTGCTCATCTTATCTGCTACACCACGGCTGCGTTTAATGACAGCGGCAAAATCCTGCTTGCCGCTGGCCTCTATACCATAATCTTTGGCGTGGTTAATATAATCCATGACATTGGCACTTTTCAACAACGCTTTGGTTGGTATACAGCCCCAGTTCAAACAAATACCTCCAAGGCTTTCCTTTTCTATTATCGCTGTTTTAAAACCCAGTTGTGCCGCGCGGATGGCAGCTACATAGCCGCCGGGTCCGCTACCCACAACAAGAACATCGTATGCCATACTATTTTCTATTTAAGGTGAATTATCTTTTTTTTAATGACCAGCGAAGCTACTTTAGAACCATGAAATAGCCAAAAACGCCGGGTTGCATGATTAAAACAGTTCCGGAGCTAAAAAGTTGATTGATTGTTGATGAGTGTCTTTCCCTTTTGAATGATTTTTTTTACCACAAAGAAGCCAGCGGTAATTTCACTGAGGAAAAAAAAGTAAAGTATAAGCCTTATCTGACACTGTGACAAACCTCCTTTGCCTCTGTGGTAAAAATGTGCCGGGATTAGCTTGCACAAAAAAATCCGGTGCTTACACACCGGATTGCCTATTAAAAACCTATAAGGTTTGCCGGGTTGCATTGCTGCGCTGCAAACCTTATAGGTTTAATTACCTGCTGTTGGCATCATTCATCCTGATGCTTCTGCCCTTGTATTTTTTACCATCAATAGCACGGATCATCTGGTTGGCGACGCCGCGGTCAACTTCTACCCAGCTGTTCATTTCTTTCATATCTATTCTGCCCAACACTTCTTTTTTCAATTCGCTCATATCAAGAATAAACTGTAAAAAGCTGGCTTTATAAAAGCCATCTTTGGTACCCAGGTTTACAAAAAGACGCATATAATCGCCACCGTTGGTATTACCATAAGATTCTCTTCCTCTTGGTGCATCCCTGTTACTACTGCTTCTGTTAAAATCGCGGCCTTCACGGCCTGCGCCCAATGGTATGCGTTCTCTTTCTCTTGGTGAGCGTTCGCGTACATTCAGATCTTCGGCGTTTTCATAGTATTTCAGGAAGCGATCGAATTCCATGGCGGCCATTCTTTTCAATACATCTTCCTTGCTTACATCAGCAAATTTCTCCTGCAGCATCTCTACATAAGTTTCGTAAAAACCGTGGCTGATATCTGTCTGCAAAAGCTTATCCATAAAATGAAAAAACTGTTTGCGGCAAACATCTTTGCCACCGGGTATCTCCAGTTTATGAAACGGAACTTTAATCATCCGTTCTATCTGCTTTAGCCTGCCAATCTCGCGGCTGTGTACAATGCTCATGCATATGCCGGTATTGCCTGCACGCCCTGTACGCCCGCTGCGGTGTGTATACACTTCAATATCATCGGGCAGTTCAAAATTGATAACATGCGTAATTTCCTTTACATCTATACCGCGTGCAGCCACGTCAGTAGCAATCAGCAGTTGTAAATGCTTTTCACGAAAATCGCCCATGACTTTATCACGCTGGCCCTGCGTAAGATCGCCATGGAGCGCGTCAATGTCATAACCTTCTCGTGTAAGTTTTTCGGCTATGGCCTGTGCATCGGCCTTGGTTCGTGTAAAAATTATACCATACATGCCAGGATTGAAATCAATCAGGCGTTTCAGGGTATCATAACGGTGCTGCGCAGACGCTACATAATACTGGTGATCAATATTTTTATTGGCCGTATTCATCTGGCCAACTGTTACTTCTACCGGTTCCTTCATGTAACGCTTGCTTACGCGGCGTATTTCAGGTGGCATAGTAGCACTGAACAACCAGGTGCTTTCGCGTTTGGGTGTATTCTTTAAAATAAATTCAATATCATCCTGGAAACCCATGTTCAGCATTTCATCTGCTTCATCCAGTACCACGTATTTAATTTGCTCCAGGTTAATGGCTTTGCGTTCAATCAGATCAATTAAACGGCCGGGCGTAGCTACCACTATTTGTACACCTCTTTTCAGATCGCGTATCTGCATGCCAATGGCAGTGCCACCATAGACAGCTACTACATGCACTGACGGCATGTATTTTTTAAACAATTCTATCTCGCTTACAATTTGCATACACAGTTCCCTGGTAGGGCAAACAACGAGTGCCTGTGGGTATTTGGCAGAAGCATCAATCAGATCCAACAGTGGTAATCCAAACGCTGCGGTTTTACCAGTGCCGGTTTGTGCCAGCCCTATAAAGTCGGTAGTTCCGCTTAATAATACGGGAATCGCCTTTTCCTGT